>SEAY01000054.1 GCA_004144865.1 Comamonadaceae bacterium | reverse complement strand
CCACCACTGCCAGCTTAAAAGCCAGCGTGTAGTCCCGCTGCGTCCTCTTAACCCATTGATCCAATTGACATTCCTTTCTGTTGGCCAGAAAGGTGTCAACCCAGATCAGGACGGGTCAGCTTCCAAAAGGAAGGGGCGCGCATGCGCCCCTTCTTCGTTGGGTCGACGGACTCAGTTCGCCGACGCCGTCTGCTGCTTCCCGTATGCGTCGCGCTTCACCGAGAGGTAGCTCGCGCGGTCCATCTCGCGCAGCTGGCGCGGATAGCGCTCCGTCGCGCTGAACCACTGGTTGAGGCGCTTGTCCACGCGCTGGGCGACCGGGATGTCCACGGTGTCCAGGAACGCGTCGATCGCCAGGTAGTAGCGCATCGCGTTGCGCTCCACCGCGCCGCGCACCCCGTTCGTGGTGAAGCCCACCTTGTTCGCGCCCGCCGTGGCCAGGTAGGCCTGCATCGCGAACCGGCCGGCACCGCCGTAGCCATACGAGTAGCGCATGTGCATGAAGGTCTTGCCGTTCTCCAGCGGCACCGCCTCGGCGCTGATGCGGTAATCGCGCGTGCCGAACGGACCCTGCCCCGCATTCAGCCGGGCTTGCAGGTAGTCGGCCGCGGCGGCCACGCGCTGGAAGCTGAAGTTCAGCGGATGGGCCTGCTCCACCGGCTGGTCGGGCCGGCGGCCGATGCGAACCGTGAGGCTGTTGCCGTTGGCGTCGCAGGCGCGCGTGTTGAACGGCAGCAGCATGATGTCGCACCACGCGTCAGGATCCTGCAGGGCCGACTTCACTTTCTCGAACGGATGGTCCAGGACGGCATACACGTCGCCCTGCAGCGAGTTGCTGGTCTCGGCCGAATCGATGTGCAGCTGGCGCCCGAAATCGTTGTTGCGCAGCTGGTCGCGCATCTCGGCGTGGCGGGCGCGCAGGTCGCCGGCATCGGCATGGGCCTGCAGGGAGCCGAAAGCGAGCAGGCAGGCAGCGCCCAGGCTGGTGCACCAGCGGGCGAGTCGGGCAGATCGGGTCATGCGTGTTTCCTGTGCGGGTCGGCTTCGGGCAGGGAGGAGGCTTCGGACGAAAGGGCGCCGGTGTCGGACTCTTCTTCCAGGAACGCCTGGACGTCGAGCTGGATGCCCCCCATGAAGAGCGAATGAGGCGACACCTCGTAGAGGTAGGCCCCGCGCGGGCTGAGCACCAGCCGCATGCGCAGGCGCGGCGAAGCCACGCCCTCCCAGGCCCGGATCAGCCGCGCGCGCACGAGGTTGTCGGGACACTGCAGCGACTTGAGCTTGTGGAAATTTGAAGCCAGGCCGATGGCGTCCAGGTACCAGGGCGACTGCTTGTTGCGCGCCAGCAGGTTGGCGGAGACGTCGATCTCGAGGGTGAGGACATCGCCATCCACCTCGAGAGACAGGTTGCGGCCCAGCAGGCCGCCGTTCGCCTCGCCGTACTTGTACGTGAGGTGCAGGTGGGATGGTGTCTTGCGCAGTGAGTATTTCATGGGCTCTACCCGTTGGGCACAGCGTGAGGCACGCCACGGCGCCGGCATGTAGGACGTTCTTGTGTCCCCCTGTGCGCGCGCTCAGCCACGCTGCATGCGGCTGGGGGCGCCCGACGGGTCCTACACGCGACGTCGGTGAATGGAGCACGTGATGGATGGGCCACCGTCCCAAGATGCAGGCAACCCTTTCCTTTTTCCATCCCCTACATCCGAAGGAGCAAGCCATGGCTGCCGAAGAACGCGAAGAGCGAGACCTGAACCGTGATCCCATCACCGACGAACCCGGTGCGCACCCGATCGGCACGGCCGTGGGCGGCACCGGCGGCGCAGTCGCAGGCGCAGTGGCGGGATCGATCGCCGGCCCCGTGGGCGCCGCCGTGGGTGGCGTCGTGGGCGCCGTGGTCGGCGGACTGGCCGGCAAGGCCGCGGGCGAGGCCGTGAACCCCACCGCCGAAGAAGCCTTCTGGCGCGACAACTACCAGAAGGAGCCGTACTACGAGTCCGGCCGCAGCTTCGACGATTACGGG
This sequence comes from Comamonadaceae bacterium, assembly GCA_004144865.1. Classification (GTDB taxonomy): domain Bacteria; phylum Pseudomonadota; class Gammaproteobacteria; order Burkholderiales; family Burkholderiaceae_C; genus Ramlibacter. The sequence continues at coordinate 20,100 of SEAY01000054.1, read as the reverse complement.
CCCGCCTACCGCCTCGGCCTCACGGGCCGCCAGCGCTACGAGGACCCGTGGACGTCGGTCGAGCCGCGCCTCGCCTCCGAGTGGGAGAGCACGCGCGGCAACTCCAGCCTCAACTGGGACCGCGCGAGCCACGCGTCGCAGGCCGCGTGGCGCCGCGTCGATGACCAGGTGCGCGGAAACCTGGGCAGCGGCGGCATGGGCGGCAGCTCCGGCCTCGGCCAAGGCGCGGCGGCCACGGGCGCCGCGGGCGCCGTGGGCGCGATGCAGCAGGCCGGCAACAGCGAAGGCGACCGCGGCGACGTGGTCGACGTGCTGAAGGACCTGGTGGAGTGCTGCAAGGACGGCGAGTACGGCTTCCGCGAGTGCGCCGAGCAGGCCAAGCGCGAAGACCTCAAGTCCACGTTCCTGCAGCGCGCGGACGACTGCCGCCGCGGCGCCCAGGAGCTGAACCAGCTGCTGCGGGAGCTCGGCTCCACGCCCGAGGAAGGCGGCAGCGCGATGGGCGCGATGCACCGCGGCTGGGTCTCCATCAAGTCCAAGCTCACCAGCTACGACGACAAGGCCGTGCTGGAGGAAGCCGAGCGCGGCGAGGACAACGCCAAGGCGCGCTACACGAAGGCCCTGCAGAAGAACCTGCCGGGCAACGTGCGCATGGTGGTCGAGCGCCAGATGCAGGGCGTGCAGCGCAACCACGACCAGGTGAAGATGCTGCGCGACCAGTTCCGCGCCGGCACTTGAGCGTGTAGAACTCAGGGGGGCCGCGAGGCCCCCCTTTCTTCGTCGCCGCCTTCACCGATGTCGGACCGGAACACCCTCAAGACCTACCGCGACAAGCGCAACTTCGACGCCACGCCCGAGCCCGCAGAGGGGGGCGAGGCCAACGAGGAAGCGCGCAGCTTCGTCGTCCAGAAGCATTGGGCGACGCGGCTGCACTACGACTTCCGGCTGGAGCTGGAAGGCACCATGAAGAGCTGGGCCGTCCCCAAGGGCCCGAGCTACGACCCGCAGGACAAGCGCATGGCGATGCCCACCGAGGACCATCCCATCGCCTACAACCGCTTCGAAGGCACCATTCCGCCGGGCAACTACGGTGCGGGCAAGGTGATCATCTGGGACAAGGGCACGTGGGTCCCGCTGGAGGACCCGCACCAGGGCTACCGCGACGGCAAGCTCAAGTTCGAGCTGCGGGGCCACAAGCTGCACGGCCACTGGACGCTGGTGCGCATGAAGGGACGCGGCAAGGGCCGCGAGGATCCCTGGCTGCTGATCAAGGAGCGCGACGCCTTCGCGCGCCCCGTCGCCGAATACAGCCTGGTCGACGAGATGCCCGACAGCGTGCAGTCGCTCGCTGACCGACCCGGGGCCGTCGCCTCGCCTGCGGCGGAGGCCCGGGACCCGCCGAGTACGCCGGCAAGCTCGGGACCGCCGGAAGGCGCGGTGCCAGCTCCCCTGCCGGCCACGCTGCAGCCCGAGCTGGCCGTGCTGGTCGACGAGCCGCCGCGCGATCCGCAGGAATGGATCTTCGAGATCAAGTTCGACGGCTACCGCATGCTCGCACGCGCGGAAGGCGGCGAGATCCAGCTGCTCACGCGCAACGGCAACGACTGGACGCCGCGCCTGCCCGGTCTGCTCAAGGCGCTGCGCGCCATGGACTTGCCCGACGGCTGGTACGACGGCGAGATCATCATGCCGGGCCAGGACGTGCCCGCGGATTTCCAGGCGCTGCAGGGCGCCTTCGACAGCGCACGCACCGAACAGATCGTCTACTACCTCTTCGACCTGCCCTACTGCGCGGGCCACGACCTGCGCGAGGTGCCCCTGGTCGAGCGGCGCGAGGTGCTGCGCCGCATCGTGGAACGCAAGCCGCACGCCAACGTGCGCTTCAGCGAAGTGTTCGACGTGCCGGCGCGGCAGATGCTGGACTCGGCCTGCCGCCTCGGTCTCGAAGGCGTCATCGCCAAGCGGCGCGATTCCGCCTACGTGTGCCGCCGCTCCAGTGACTGGATCAAGCTCAAGTGCAAGCTGCGCCAGGAGTTCGTGATCGGCGGCTGGACGGATCCCAAGGGCTCGCGCACGGGCGTGGGCTCCCTGCTGCTGGGCGTGCACGGGGACGATGGCCGCCTGCGCTACGCCGGCAACGTGGGCACCGGCTTCAACGAACGGACGCTGAAGGACCTGCGCGCCCGCCTGGACGCGCTTGCCAGCGAGCGCTCGCCGTTCTCCGCCGGCAGCGCCATCCCGCGCGGCGCCCACTGGGTGGCGCCGGAGCTGGTGTGCGAGGTCTCCTTCGGCGAGTGGACGCGCGACGGCAAGATCCGGCACTCGGTGTTCCACGGCCTGCGCTCGGACAAGCCGCCGCAGGCGATCGGCGTGGAGGAGGCGCAGCACGCGCCTGCCGCGGAGCACCCCGCGAAAGCGGGGAAGGCAGCGCGCAGGAAACCCGCAGCGCAGGCTTCACCCGCGCCCGCGAAGGACCCCGCGGCCGCCGCCGCGAGCATCCTGCCGCCCGGCCTGCGCATCAGCAACCCCGAGCGCGTGGTGGACGCGCAAAGCGGCATCACCAAGATCGGACTGGTGCGCTACTACGCGCTGGTGGCGCCTCTGATGATGGAACACCTCAAGGGCCGGCCGATCGCCATGGTGCGCGCGCCCGACGGCATCGACGGGCAGCTGTTCTTCCAGAAGCACCTGGACCGCTACAAGATGGCCGGCGTCGTGCAACTGGACCCTTCCATCTTCCCCGGCCATCCCGCGATGCTGGAGATCGCGAGCCCCGAAGGGCTCCTGTCGGCCGCGCAGATGAACGTGATCGAGTTCCACACCTGGAACGGAGTGAAGACCGCCATCGACAAGCCGGACCGCATGACCTTCGACATCGACCCCGGCGAAGGCGTGACCTGGCCGCAGATCCAGGAGGCCGCGCAGCTGGTGCGCACCATGCTGGAGGAACTGCAGCTGCCCTGCTTCCTCAAGACCAGCGGCGGCAAGGGCCTGCACCTGGTGGTGCCGCTGAAGAAGCAGTTCGACTGGGACACGGTCAAGGACTTCTCGCAGGCGGTGGTGCAGCACCTCTCGCGCACCCTGCCCGACCGCTTCGTGGCCAAGAGCGGCGCCAAGAACCGCGTCGGCCGCATCTTCATCGACTACCTGCGCAACGGCTACGGCGCCACCACGGTGTGCGCCTGGTCGGCGCGCGCGCGCCCCGGGCTCGGCATCTCGGTGCCGGTGCGCTGGGACGAACTGGGCGGGCTGAAGGGCGGGGCGCACTGGACGGTGGGCACGCTGCACACGCGCCTGGACGAAGGCAATGCACCGTGGGCCGACTACGAGGCGAGCCGCACGCCGCTCGCTGCGGCGATGAAGAAGCTGGGTTTCGAGCGGCGCTAGCTACGCAGCCATCCAGCGCATTCGCAGCTCGACGGCGTCGCCGTCGCGCCGCAGTTGCACGCCATCGGCGGACGCGAGCGCCTGCAGGTCTTCCCACGTGATCTTGCGGTAGTTGGGCTCGCCGGTGAAGCCCTTGTCGCCCTCGGTGGGGCGCGTGGAAATCCTCAGGCAGGCACCCTCGGCATCGCGGCTGGCCGTGAGCACAAGTTCCGCCGGCGCCGGCGTGTGGTCGGTGCAGTGGATCAGCACGGCCGAGAGCACGCTGCGCACGCCCGAGCGGCGCACGCTGCCGTCGATGGCGGTCACGTTGTTGCGCAGCGCGTAGCCACGGAAGCTGAGGCTCGTGGCCAGCAGGGCGGTGCACTCGCGCACCGCGTCGTGCACCGCGACGCCGACGGCGTCGTCGGGCGCGAGCCAGCCCACCACGTCGATGCACGAGTTGAGCGCGGCCTTGGCGAAGCCGTTGATCTTGCCTGCGCTTTCCTGCACGTGCGCGAGGTCTGGCACGGCCGCGCGCAGCCGCCGGTCCATCACCTCGTAGATCATGCCGATCGGCTGCAGGTTGACGACGAGGTGGTGGCGCATGGAAGGCGCAAGCCTGCGCAGCAGCGCATAGCGGGCGGCTTCGGCCTCGAGGGACGGGGCAGACGAAGGCACGGACGAAGAAGAGTCGGGCATCGGGCCAGCCTAGGCAAACGCGGAGGAGCTGTCAAACGGCGCGCGACGCTACCGGGCGTCGAGCTCCGACGCCTTGGGGCACTGGTCCGGACTCCGGGAACGGCCCGCGTCCAGGGTGCCGTCGCGGTAGTGGCAGTCGTAGGCCCCGCCATTGGGCACGCGGCCGACGAGCCGGCGTACGCGTCCCTGTTCGAAGTAATAAGTGGCGAGCACCTGCATCGCATCCGGGCGCGTGCGGTCCCCGTACCAGACGCGCTGGCAACCGGTGTGTCCGTTTGCGACCGCGGGCGGATACGTCGCGGTGTCGACGCCGTGCCGCACGCCCATGACGGCACCCTGGGGCACGCTGGCCCACTCGCACGTGGGCAGGGCGGCGGAAGGCGCTTCGGTGCGGGTGGCGCAGGCCGCGAGCAGGACCAGCGGCGAAAGGATGGCGGCAATGCGTTTCACGGGGCTCCCATTTGTTGTCGTGCCTGAACCCGTCAGGCTAGCACGCCGCGCCGGGCGTCGGGGGCTCCGCGCGCCGCGACGGCCAGCGCCACCGCGATGATCGGAGCGGCCTGGCCGGTTTCGCCGCTGCATGAAGGTTTCCCCGCGCGTGGCTGATCCATTGGGGCTCTGCCGCAGCGTCTCGCCTCTACCCCGATTGGCAGTACGCAAAAAAGATGACCATCGCCGCAGTCCTGAGTAGGATGAATGCCTGTCAGTCCGGGTCTCCATCGGAGTGACGTGATGCCCTCTGCAGCGGAGGTACGCCGTGCGCCTCGCGCATTCATCGTTCGGATCGATCCTGTTGTGGATCGCAGGCGTGCTTGCTTCATCGCCCGCCTGCGCGCAATCCACCAGCATCGTCGGCATCGTCGAAGGCGGAGCCACGCTGATTCGCCAGGCGACTCGCCACACGCTGGCCGAGGGCGTGGTACTGAACGAGCAGGACATCATCGAGACGGCGCCCGGCGCCTTCGTGCAGATCGAGCTTCCCGGCGGCGTGCTGGTCGGCATCGGTGAATCCACGCGGCTGATGCTCCGGCCGCGCGTCGGCAAGGGACTGGCGGCGACACCGCTGTACCTGCTCCACGGCTGGCTCAAGACCAGCACCGGCGGTGCCTTCGGCTACGCCAGCCCGGCCTTCGAGATCGCGACGCCGGCCGGCACCATCGTCGTCCACTCCACCGGCGCGCAACACGGCATCTTCGTCGAGGGCGGTGCCGCCAAGCTGACGTTGCGCGGGACGCCGCCGGCGACGTTGCAGCTGGGAAGCGGCGACTTCGCACAGCTTCGCGATGGCGCCCCACCGACGGTCGCGCGGCGCGCGGCGCCCGAGTTCCTCGCCAAGGTGCCGCGCCAGTTCCGTGACCGCCTGCCCGCCCGCGGCGAGCAGTTCGCCAAGCGCAATGTGGCACCCAAGGCGCTCGGCCCGATCGCGTACACCGACGTGTCCGCGTGGCTGCGCGCCGAGCCGGGGCTGCGCCTGCCCCTGCTCCCCTTGTGGCGATCCCGCGCAACCGAGCCGGCGTTCCGGGCGGCCGCCAAGGAGAACCTGGCGCAGCACCCCGAATGGGAACCCTATGCGGACCCCGAGGGCTATGCGCGGCGGCTGGCCATCGAAGCCGAGCGTCGGCGGGCGCGCGAGGCAGCGCGCAACCAGGGTCGGGCCGCGGCGGCGAACAGACCCGCGGCGGCCCAGCAGCAGCGTGGGGAATAAACCATGAACCGCCGCGGGCCGTGCCGCAACTCAGTACGCGAGCCATGAATGGAGGACCCGCCATGCGCCTCTTAGTCAAGTTCAATCTGATCTTCCTGGTGGTGTTCCTCGCGGGAATGCTGGGAGCCGCCAAGATTTCCCATGACGTGCTGCAGAGCAACGCCAAGCAGGAAGTGCTCGACCACGCCCGGCTGACGATGGAGAAGGCCGTGGCGGTACGCGCCTACACCAACGACCAGATCCGGCCGCTGCTCGAGACGCAGATGAAGTACACCTTCCTGCCGCAGACCGTGCCGGCCTATTCCGCCACCGAAGTGCTGGCGACGCTGGCCAAGAGCTTCCCCGACTACACCTACAAGGAAGCCACGCTGAACCCGACCAATCCGCGCGACCGGGCGGTGGACTGGGAGGCCGACATCGTGCACCGGTTCCGCAACCAGGCCGACCAGAAGGAGTTCATTGGAGAACGCGAGTCGGGGACCGGGCGGGCGCTCTACATCGCGCGGCCCCTGCGCATCACGAACGCCGCCTGCCTGACCTGCCACAGCACCGTCGAAGCCGCCCCGCGCACGCTGGTCGACAAGTACGGCCCGGCCAACGGCTTCGGCTGGCAGATGAACGAGGTCATCGGAGCGCAGGTGGTGTCGGTGCCCATGTCGGTACCACTGGCCCGCGCCACCCAGGCCTTCAAGGTGTTCATGGCTTCGCTGGTCGGCATCTTCGTCGCCATCGGAATCGTCCTGAACCTGATGCTGTACCTGCTCGTGATCCGGCCGGTGACGGTGCTGTCGAAGGTGGCGAACCGCGTCAGCCTGGGCGAATCCGATGCCCCGCCGTTCGCCTCCCATGGGCGCGACGAGATCGGGATCCTCGCGCAGTCCTTCACGCGCATGCGCAACAGCCTCGACCAGGCGCTGAAGATCCTCGAGCCTTCCTGAGCTGCACGATGGGAACGTCCGCACCCACCCCGTCCCGCGTCGGTGCGTACCTGATCCGGAAGGTGATCGGTTCTGGCGCGATGGGCGTGGTCTACCTCGCGCACGACCCCGCGATCGACCGTCCCGTGGTGGTCAAGACGATCCAGCGTCGCCTGCTCGAATCGAGCGACGACGACCCGGGCGTCGCCGCTCGTTTTCGCGTCGAGGCGCAGGCGGCAGGGCGGCTGACCCACCGCAACATCGTCTCGGTCTACCAGTTCGCCGAAGACGGCGACTGCGCGTACATCGTCATGGAATACGTGGCCGGCCGGAACCTGCGCGACTACATCCAGTCCCCGCGCAAGCTTCGGGTCCCGCACGTGCTCTGCGTGATGCTGCAACTCCTCGACGGCCTGCACTACGCCCACGAGCGCGGCGTCGTGCACCGGGACATCAAGCCGGCCAACCTGCTGATCGCGGACGACGGACGGCTCAAGATCACCGACTTCGGGATCGCCCGGCTGGAGTCGTCGACCCTGACCCGCGCCAATTTCGTCATCGGGTCGCCCGGCTACATCGCCCCCGAGCAGTACACCGACCGCAGCGTCGACCGGCGCGTGGATGTGTTCTCGGCAGGCGTGCTGCTCTACCAGATGCTGAGCGGGAAGACGCCCTTCTCCGGCACCGACGAGGCGATCATGTACAAGATCGTCTACGAGCCGCACAAGCCCCTCAGCGAGGCGGCGAACGACCCCGCACTGCAGCCCTTCGATGCCGTGCTCGACCTCGCACTGGCGAAGAACCCGGCGCAGCGTTATGCGAGCGCGATGGAGATGCGCGAGGCGCTGCAGGCGGTTGCCACCGAACCCCTGCCGGATGTGCTCCCGCCCGACGTCGTGCTCGCTCCCGAGCCGGATGGTCGCGAGGCGAAGCCGGTGATCCCGTCGGGGCAGCGCGAACGGACGGGTTCTTCCCGGCCCGGCGGCGTGGCGCCGGCCGCGGCGCCCGCCGTCTCGGGACCGGGTGCGCCCCCCAGGACCCTGCCCGCCGGCCAGCCTTCGATTCCCGTGCCCACGGGATGGGATACCGAGGCGCTCGCTGGACTCGAGCGCGAACTGGCCCACCACGTCGGTCCGGTGGCGCGGATCCTGGTGCGCCGCGCCGCGCGCGGCTTGACGTCGCTCGCGGCGGTCCGCCAGGCCGTGGCACCGGCCATCGTGGATTTCGAGGAGCGCGAGCGCTTCCTGGCCAAGGGCGGCGGGCCGCTCACCCCTGGAGTGGCCCCCGCAGCGACCAGCCGTGTCCAGGCCCCCAACGGCGAGGCAGAGGTGCCGAGCGGCCGGCCGCTGCTCGACGGCGATGTCGACAAGGCGGCCGCCGCCCTCGCCCATTCGCTGGGACCCATTGCGCGCGTCGTGGCCAGGCGCTGCGCGGCCAGCTCGCCGACCCGCGAGCAATTCGTCGCCCGCGTGCTCGAACAGCTCGCGCCCACCGTCGATGCGCGCCGCGTGCGGGCCGACTTGTGGCGTGTCCTCGGCTGACTCCGGAACCGCCGTGATCGCACTGCGTGTCACGCGCCGGCCCGGTGCCTCCGAACCCGACCCGACGGCCCTGGCGCTGCCGCCCGAGGGCCTGACCATCGGCCGCGCCGACGATTGCGGCCTGGTGCTGGCCGACCCCCTGCGCCTGGTGTCCCGCCAGCACGCACAGGTGCTGGCGGTCGGTGACGGCGCACGCGTGCGCTGCGTGAGCAGCACCACGCCCTTGTGGGTGAACGACATCCAGCTCGATCCGGGTGCCGACCGGGGCCTGGTGGCTGGCGACCGCCTGCGCATCGGAAAGTTCGAGCTCGCGGTCGAGCCCGCGTCGGCGACGCCTGCGCACCGGCGCCTGGAGCGCTGGTTCGACCTGGACGGAGCACCCGATGCGCTCGCCGCCGATTCGCCGCTGCCGGCGCTTGCAGCGTCGCCGGACCCTGTCCCCAGCGCGGTGGTGTCCTGGCAAACGAGCCGGCATACCCTGCGCACCGGCACGTTCGCGCTGCCAGGCGAGCCCGAGGCTGCCGGCGAGGCCACCGTGCTGGCGCAAACCATGCCGGCTCCGACGCCCGTGCCCGCGGCCACCTCGCCGCCGCGGTCCGTCGCGGCGCCGCCTGCAGTACCGGTAGCGGCCGCCGATGGCCCCGACGAAGGCGGACAGCGCGCGCCCGATTTGCCGCCGGAACTGCGCGAGCTCGCCGCGGCTTTCGCGCGCGGCGCGGGCCTGCGCGCGGAAGTGGCGCAGCTCACGCCGGAATGGATGGAACATCTCGGCTTGCTGCTGCGGGTGTCGGCCGAAGGCACGCTGGCACTGCTTCAAAGCCGCGCCGTCGCCAAGCGCCACATGCGTGCCGAAGGCACGCACATCGAGCCACGCCAGAACAATCCCCTGAAGTTCGCGCCGGATGCCACCGAGGCGCTGACGCGCATGCTCCAGCGTGACGCCAGTCCCGGCTTCCTGGATCCCGAGGCCGCGCTGCGCGACGCCCATCGCGACCTGCTGGTCCATCAGGTCGCGATGGTGGCAGGCATGCGCGCCGCGGTGTTCGAGCTCTTCTCCCGGCTGGGCCCCGAGGCCGCGGAGAGCGCCGAGGGACCGGCGCACGGAACGTCCCGGCTGCCGATGGTGCGGGCCGCCGCGCTCTGGCGGCGCCACTGCTTGCAGCACGCGCGCTTGCTCGAGAACCTGGACGACGACTTCGAGACCATCTTCGGACGCGAATTCCTGCGCGCCTATGAAGCCCAGTCGCGCGCCGACGCCGACGCCGGCCGCAAATTGCCAGAGGCACCATGGCCGGACCGATGCTGACCGTCTCCCTGGCTGCCCTGTCGCAAGCGGGGCGCCGCGAGTGCAACGAGGATGCCTTCGGCTACTGGGAAGGTCCCCGCTCCCTCGTCGCCGTCCTGTGCGACGGCGCCGGGGGCCATGGCGGCGGCCAGGCGGCATCGCGCATCGCCGTCACGCACGTGCTGGAAGCCTTCGCGTCCCGTCCCGAGGTCAGCCTGCAGATGCTGCAATGGCTGGTCCGCGGTGCCAACGACGCGGTCGTCGCGCAACAGGTGGCCGGTACCGCGACCGCCGACATGCGGACCACGATCGTCGTGCTGCTGCTCGATCTGGACACCGGCGCGGCGCTGTGGGCGCACGCCGGCGATTCGCGCCTGTACCGCTGGCAAGGTTCCCGCATGCTCGGGCACACGCGCGACCAGAGCCTCGAGCAGCGCCTGCGGGACGCCGGGTTGAGCACGAGCTCGGTCCCCTCGGGCCGGCTGACGTCGGCGCTGGGCGCGCGGGAAGGCGTCGAATTCGACATGCTGCAAGCGCCGCAGATGCTGGCTTCCGGCGATGGGCTGCTGCTGTGCAGCGACGGCCTCTGGTCGGCCCTCGACGACGTCGCCATGGCGGCCAGCGTGGTCGGCTGCAGCGGTGCCCAGGCCTGGATCGATCGCCTCGGTGCGGCGGTGCAGAAGGCAGACCGCAGCGACCAGGACAACTATTCCGCGATGGCGGTCTGGTGCCAGGCCGGCTAGGACTGGCCCGCGAGCAGCTGGAGCAGCAGCGCGGGCTGCGGCGGCCAGCTCGCCACCAGGGGGCTTGAAGCGCCCGCGGCCGCGAGCGACCACCAGAGGCTGCACGGCTGCGGCGGCCAAGCCTCGGCAGGCGTGACTGCGTGGCTGGAGCGCGGCGGCAAGGCGGCGATCGCCGCTTCGAGGGCTTCGGGCCCTTCCGCCGCCGCGCCGAGCAGGGACGCGAGCCGCGCAGCGCATTCCTCGGGCGACGCCGGCGCGGCGAGGCGTTCGACGAGCGTCAAGGGAAAAGCGCGCCCCACGCGATCCTGCGAAGCGACCATGATGCCGCACCAGGTTTCGCCCGACGCGGGCAGCGCCAGGTAACGCCAAGGAGCGAATCCACCCAGCCGCTCGCGCAAGGCGGTGCCGTCCAGCCTGGTGGCGGCCAGGGCCAGCCCGCGCTGCAGCCAGTCGTCCCAATCGCTGCGCCAGCGTGGCGGCAGGCCGCGCCCGACGAAGTCCCCACGCGCGGGAAGCTTCCCATACCAGGCCACTTGGCGCGGCGCCTTCACCATCGTGCTCCCGGGCAACTGAAACGCGCGAGCTCCCGCAGCGTCCAGATGTCGGCGTCCGGGCTGCCCGATGCGCTGGCCTCCACGTGCAGCGTGCGCCCGTCCACCGTCAAGGCCAGCCGTGCCGGCGCGCCCCGTTCGCCCTCCCAGTTGCCGCGCAGCAGTACCCGGGCCCAGGCGAACGGACCTTCGTGCATCTCGGCGTCGACGCCCCGCGGACCCGACGGCAGGATCCGCATCAGCACGCGCTGGCTGGCAGCGGGTCCCGGCCACACCAGCTCCTTCGCCCGCGGCGGCCCGTTCTCGAAACGCAGCAACTGGCCATCCACGTCGACGCTGAACTGCAGCAGTTCGGCATCCATGCGCTGCGGCGTGAGCCGCAGCTTGAGTTCCGGCAGCGGGGCGCCCGCGGGAAAGAACAGGGTGCCGATCGCCGCGGCCTGCTCGAAGGCCCCTGGCAGGCCCGCATCCGTGTTGCGCGCCTTCCATGGCCGGGTCGAAGTGTCCACCCGGGCGGCCAGGTGGCTGCGCCGGAAGTCGTCGAACAAGCCGCCCGGCCCGAACAGGCGCGCGAAATCGGAGGCCGCCATGTCGCGCGCGGCGGTCGTGCCGAATGGGAAGCGCTCGCTGGTCAGCGCGCTGCAGGTCTGCGCGAGCTCGGACAGTGCGGCCTCGAAGCTCGGCTTGGCGCCGCCGCGCGAGCGGATCATGGCTGCAAGCTCGACATACAGCCTGCGCAGTTCGGCCGGCGCGCGCGCGGTTTCGGCGCGCAGGGTTGCGTCGAGCTCCGCCCGCGAGGTCTCGTCGCGCTTGCCGGAGGCTATGGCGTGAAGGCGGTCGAGGGACTGTGGACCGGCGCCCGCGGCGTAGTCGCCGAGGGCGCCGAAGCGCGCGCGCAGGACGCTGGCGAAGCCAGCCTCGGCCGCAGTGCCTTCCCGGGCCGGCGCGCTGAACTCGTCGGCCAGGCGCGTCAGGAGGCGGCGCAATTGCGAATCGGGCGCCGTCAGTGCCACGGCCTGGCGGGAGGCGCCCTCTGCATCGATGCCGGTGGGCAAGGCAAGCCCTTCGAGCTGGCGCGACCAGGCGGCGACGACCCGCTCGGCGTGTCGCCTGCCGACCTGCCTGGCGATCTCGTCCCGCCATGCGCGGTCCTGCTTCAGGCGCACGACCTCGCTGCCTGCACCGCCGAGCACCCAGTCCGCCTCGCTGGCGAGGTCATCGAGAAGGGCGTCGAGCCTGGGCGCGAGATTGCGCCGCCAGCCGCCGGCACCCGCGTGTTCGGGCATCGGCCCGGCGCCCGACGCCGCGAAAGCGAGGGCGCTGGCCGCACCGAGGCGCGTCGGCAGGTCCTGCGGCGGCTCCGGGTCAGGGACCCGGTTCAGCAAGGCCTCGTGCACGCGCTGGGCCAGCGGCAGCGCCGCAAGCGCGCTGCGTGCCGCCAGCACGCCGGCATCGTCGGCACGCATCGCGTCCGGCAGGCCGCTGCGTTCCAGCAGGGCGTCCACATGCCGCGCCCATTCGGCGCGTTCGCCGGATCCGCCGGTCCGTGCCAGCGTCAGTGCGGCCCAGCGTCGCAATTCGCCACGGGCGAGACGCGCAGGGTTGGTGAGCATCAAGGTCGCGCGCAGGGCCTCGTAGCGCGTCACGCCGTCCTCGCCCTCGCGCAGGTCGCGGCGCAGCCGCGCGACGAGCAGCGGTGCCAGGCTGCGATCCAGCATGTCGCGATACGCCTGCTCCGCCGAGCGTGCCAGCCGCGGGCCCTGGAACAGGCCGAAGCCGAACCCGGCGCCCGGATCGTCCGGATCGATGCCGTCGTTCGCGGCCAGCCGCTCGAGCAGGGAATACAGCGGCAACACCTGCTCCAGGCGTGCCGACTCCAACGAGCCGACGCGCTGGGTCAGTTGCTCCAGGCGGGCGCGGACGGTGTCCACATACTCGAGATTGCGGCGGTAGCTCTGCCACCACGCGGCAGAGGCGGCGAGCAGCGCGGCGCCGGCCAGGACCGCACCGGAGAGGACCACGCGCCGTCGCAACCGCAAGCGCCGGAGCCGCTGGCCTGCCAACGGCGCCTCGGCAATCACCAGGTTCTTGAGCAGCGCCCCGAGGAAGAACGACTTGCCGCCGGCGTCCGGCCGCGGCAGCGGCTTCAGCGTCAGGCCGTGGCCGCGCGCCAGTTCGCCGATGACCCGGTCGATCGGATTGCCTTCCTGCGTGCCGCTCGTGAGGGCGATCGCGCGCAGGCGCTGCGCGGGCGCGGCGGCGATGCCGGCGAAGGCCTCGCGGATGAAACCCTCCAGGGGCGGCATCAACGCCTCGACCTGGGCCGTGAAGGCATAGACCGGCAGGCGGCGCTCCGGAGAGCGCTCGCGCTGCAGCGCCTCGGGAGTCCGCCGGGCCAGGCGCAGCGCGAGGTCCGCGAGGCGCGTCTCCAGGTCGGCCGGCACGCCGGCCGTGTCGGCGTCGAACACCACGCCCCAGAGTTGCTCCCGTCCGGCCGCGTCGAGGTCGCTGAAGGTTTCCACGAAGCCGGCCAGCAGGTCGGCCTTGGTCACGAGCAGGTAGATGGGAAAGCTCAGGTCGAGTTCGCGGCGCAGTTCGTCCAGGCGCGCCGCAACCGCCGCCGCCTGCCGTGATAGCTCCTTCCCGCCTTGCAGCAGGTCGGGCACGCTGACGCTGATGAGGACCCCGTTGATCGGTTGCACCGGCCGGTGCTTGCGCAGCAACCCGAGGAACTCCTGCCACTCCCGCGCATCTTCACGGGCGTCGCTGTCCTGGGTCGTATAGCGCCCCGCGGTGTCGATGAGCACGGCATCCTGGCCGAACCACCAGTCGCATTGGCGCGTGCCCCCGGCGCCCGCGAGCGGGTCACGTCCGAGCTGGGGCGCCAGGGGAAAGCGCAGGCCCGAATGCAACAGCGCCGTGGTCTTGCCCGCCCCCGGCGCGCCGATGATCAGGTACCAGGGCAGCTGCTGCACCTGGCGGCGACCCCGCCACCAGCCGCCGGCGCCCTGCGTGTCGATCCCCTGGCGCAGCATCGCCAGCGCCTGGGCGAAGCGCCGGCTGAGTTCCGGGCCGGCATCGGCTGGTTCGAGGGCTTCCAGCAGCCGCCGGTTGCGGCGCAAGGCCAGCAGCGCGCGCGCGCCGCGCAGGCCCAGCAGCAGGAGCACGACGAACGCGAGCAAGGCGACACGCGCCCGCGCGTCATCGAAGGGATGCCAGGTGCCGAAGGCCAGCAGCGGCGTGGCGAACCACAGCAGGGCCCCTGCCGCACCGAGGTTCGCGGCGCTTTGCAGGAGCGGAATCGCGGCTTTCATTCCGGGAACAGGAGGATCTCGACCCGCCGCGCCGGCTGGCCGGCGTTGGGGTCCACGCGGGCCTCGACGGCCAGCCGCGTTTCGCCGAGTTGCGCCCGCAGGATGTCCGCGACGCCGCGCGCCCACTCCATCGCCTGGTGCCAGGCCGAAGGCGTGCGCGCGGTCGGCGGATCGCCGCCATCGGTGTACCCCACGACGATGACCTTGCCGGGCACCCTGGCCAGCGCTGCGCCGACACGCTTCAGGGGCGCGTCGGCCTCGGCCAGCGCGTCGGCACCGACCACGACCACGCTGCGCAGCGGCTCGTCGCGAACCGACAGCCGGCCGGCCTCGACGTCTTCGCGCAGCCGCGATGCGAGCCGCGCGGGCGCAGGCGCCGTGCCCGCAACCGGTACCGCCGGCACGGTACGTGGCGGAACCAGCTGCTGCAGCGACGCCAGCACGCCGTCCACGCGCCTCGCGAGCTGGAGCTGGCTGGCACTGTAGACGCCCAGGGCCAGCACGCCGAGGAGAAGGACGGCAGGCAGCGCGGCCCGGGGCAGCTTCGGCGGTCTGGCGGCCGCCGGCGCGCACTGCCATGAGGCCGCCAAGGGCGGAACCGGCGCCACCTGCTGCAGCGCGAGATGGACGCGCGAGCGGAGGACCTCGTGCTCGCGGTCGCCGGCGACCCTGCGCGCGCGCAGTCCGAGACTCAGGCAGGTGTGAAAGAGCTCCAGCAGGGCGCGGTGCTCGCGCGGCTTCTCGGCGAGCCGGGTGAGCAGGCGCGACAGCTTGTCGCCGGCGCTCGCCTCCCCGTGGAAGCGCTGCAGCAGTCCGGCGCCACCCGTGCCCCAGGGCGCCGCGTCGAACTGCTCGTCGCCCCAGGCACAGAGCACGTAGCTCGCCGCCGCGATGCTCGCCTCGTCGACGCCGGCGAGCCGCGCCCCGGCTTCGAAGCGGGTCACTGCCGCGGCCACCGAGCGGCGCAGGGCGGCGGGGTCGTCGGGCGTCGCGTCCCGCAGGCGGGCCATCAAGGCCACGAGGGGCAGTGCCTGGACGCGCAGCGCGCGTGCCGCGGCCGGCTCGTCGATGCCGTCCGCGCCGCCGGGGGCTGGCGAATCCGGGGCCGTGGCCGATCGCATCACTTCGCCCACTCCAGCTGCAGTTGACGGGCCTGGGCGTCGACGCGCGCCCGCGTCGCCAGGGTTCCCACGGGCAAGGGCAGGACGGCGCGCCATCGCGAATGCTCGATCTCGCGGAAGGCGCCGAAGACCGCGAGGGCGCGGGCGTCGCCGCCGATCTCGAGCACCAGCTCGCGCGCCTCGCCCGGCCGCAGGTGCAGGCTCTCGCGCACCAGCACGTTCGAGCCGAGGGTCGCCTCGTCGTCGTCGTAGAGGCTGTCGAAGCTCGCCTTCTCGAAACGGCCCGCATCGCGCAGCACATAAACCCGCAGCGCCAGCGAGGCCGATGCGTTGCGCGCGTCGGTATTCAGGCTGCGTTGCGCCTGGACCAGCAACTGCAGGTTGCGCTTGGACGCGGCCAGCGCCGGTGCGGCCCCGGGGTTGAACATGAAGTTCACGACCATCGACGTGTTGACCCATGGGATCTGGCGCTGCATGGTGTCCCGCAGCACCTTGATCCGCACGGCCTTCATCATTTCCTCGACTTCGATGCCCGCGGTGCGCAGTTCGGCGGCGAGGTGATGGGTGTACACGCTGTTGCCGCCCGCGGGTCCATCCTCGGCGACCCTGCCGGGCGCGGCGGAGAATGCGATGAGGGCCCCCGGCGCCGCCATTTCGGCCAGGCCGTTGGCCTTGCGCGTGCCGCGCGCGGCGAAGGGGTCGTTGCGGCAGGCGTCGATGATGAAGATGCGGGCCCGGGGACGCACGCGGTCGACGTGCGCGAGCAGCGCTTCCTGCATGTCGATCGCCTCGTCGCGCACTTCGGCCTCGTCGCGCAGCGCGATGTCGACGGGCAGCAGGTAGTTGCGTCCGCCAATCTGGACGCCGTGCCCCGCGTAGTAGAAGACGGAGGCGACCTGGTCGTCTGCCATGCGCTGGGCGAACTCCCGCAGCACGCGCTTGAAGTCGCGGGCATTGAGATTGAGGTGCTCCCTGACCTCGAAGTCGAGGCCGCGCAGTGTCCGCGCGATCAGGCGCGCGTCGTGCTCGGGATTGTCAAGGGGGAACTCGGGATACCGTGCATTGCCGACCACGAGTGCGACCCGGCGCTGCCGGGAGGTGTCCACCCTCGCCTGCGCCTGGGCGTCCCGCGGGCCGTTCCACAGCAACGGCACGAGCGCGAGGCAGGCGAGCAGTCGGCGGCGGCTCATGCGACAAGGAGGTTGCGGCGTTGCGTCCGATTCTCGGCACTTCGCCATGGCGGAACAAGGGCTGGGGCGCGTCCGCCAGCAACCCTTCAATATAGGTGCCGCGCAGGTTCTTCTCCAATGAGAAATCTGCATCAGTCACCCGACCTGGGCCGGTATATTGCGACACTGCCATCGCACGCCTGCCCGCATGGACAAAGACGAGGTCACCCAGCTGCTCGAACGCATAGGCCGTGAGGACCAGCGGGCATTTCGCGAGCTGTACAAGGCGTTCAGCCGCAAGGTCTACGCGTACGTGCTGAACATGCTGCACGACCACTCGCGCGCCGAGGAAGTCGTGGTGGACACGTTCTACGAGGTCTGGCGCCATCCGCAGCGCTTTCGCGGCGATTCGCAGTTCTCCACGTGGGTCATAGGGATTGCCCGCAGGAAGGCGCTGATGGTCTACCGCGCGCGCCGCCCCGACGAGATGCACGACGACCTCGACGACATCGCGGAGACGACGGCATCGGACACGCCCGACGCCTATGCCGAGCTGGCGGGCAAGCAGCGGCGCGAAGGCGTGCAACACTGCATGAGCAAGCTTTCGGATGAGCACCGCGAATGCCTGCACCTGGTGTTCTACGAGGGCATGAGCGTGGCGGAAGTCGCCGATGTGCAGAACTGCCCCGAAGGCACCGTCAAGACCCGCCTGTTCCACGCGCGCCAGAAGATCAGGAACTGCCTGCAGGCCCTGCTGCACAGGGAAGGCGGCGCCCCGGACGCCAAGGGCGCGCTCGCATCCTGAAGCTTGCGGCAGCGCCGGCAAGCGGCAAAAATATTTGAACCTTTCGCGACCGGCGCGCAACCCAATCGCGAACCGGCCCGAAGGCTACCGCCAGAGCGGAGTCGAGCCGGGCGTCAGACCAGCCCATGCCGGGTGATCTGGTTCAGTATGTCGAGATCGTTCAACGCCGCCGCATCGCAAGCGGGCCGGCCATCGTCACGGGAGCAAGCACGCCATGAAACAACGATTTGAAGAACTGCTCCCCTGGTACGTCAACGGCTCGCTGCCGGCCGAAGACCGTGCCTTCGTCGAAGCCTACCTGGAACAGAACCCCGACGCCCGCGGCGAGCTGGACTGGTATCGCTCCCTGCAGCGGCGCGTCCAGGAAAACGTGCCAGCCGTGCCCGCGACGATCGGCCTGGCCAAGGCCATGCGGCTGATCCAGGGCGACCGTCCGACCTTCAGCGAGCGCGTCAACGCCTTCTTCGGCAACTTCGGCCTGCGACCGAGTTACGCCATGGCCGCGCTGGCGGTGGTGGCGGTGCAAGGCGGCGTGATCCTGAACCTGCTGGGCGAGGCCAATGACGATGCGAATGAGATCCGCGCGCTGCGCGCGGTCCAGGTCGAGGAGGGCCCGATGCTGAAGATCAGCTTCGCGCCCGACGCCAAGGAATCCGACATCCGCATGCTCGTGGTGGCGGTCCAGGGCGAGCTCGCCGGTGGGCCGGGCCAGCTCGGTGATTACTACCTGCGCGTGCCGGCCGGCAGCGAGGCCGCCGCCCTCAGCCGGGTGCAGGGCGCACCGATCGTCCAGGCTGCCACGCTGGCGCCCGGCGTGCCGCCGCGGGAGTAGCGACATGGCCACGCTGTTGACACGCCGCCGGCTGCTGGGCTGCGCTTTGGGCGCCACGGCGCTGCCTTTCGGAACCGCCATGGGCGCGCCCGGCGACGCCGCAGGCGGCGAGTCGCGCATCGCGCTCGTGATCGGCAACGGTGCGTATCGCGCCGCGCCCCTGAAGAATCCCACGGGCGACGCCAGCGCGGTCGCGGCGACGCTGCGCGGCCTTGGCTACCACGTGACCCTGCGCCAGAACACGCCACTGCGCGAACTGATCGAGTCGCTGCGTGAATTCTCGATACGCGCTCCCAAGGCTTCGGTTCGCCTCTTGTTCTATGCAGGCCACGGCGTCCAGCTCAAGGGCCGCAACTACCTCGTGCCGACCGATGCCGACCCGAAATCGGAAGCGGACATCCCGCGCCAAAGCGCGGACATCGGCGAGTTCATAGACCGCCTCAGCGCGCTGCGCACGGGCGCCAACATCGTGGTGCTGGACGCCTGCCGGGTGAACCCGTTCGCCGCCGGCGTCATCGTCGGGCCCGACGGAAGGCGCATGAAGTTCCGCGGCCTGACACCGGGTGGACTGGCCACCATCGATGCGCCCGTGGGCACCCTCGTCGCCTTCTCGACCGCTCCCAACGGCGTGGCCCTCGATGGCGCGGGCGGCCAGCACAGCGTGTACGCGCGCCACCTGCTGGCCCACCTGCCGACGCCGGGCCTGCCGATCGAGCAGCTCTTCAAGCGGGTGCGGATCGCGGTTGCCCAGGACACCGGGCGCGTGCAGGTGCCCTGGGAGTCGTCGAGCCTGACCACGGACTTCTGCTTCAAGGCGGATGCCAAGGGGCGCTGCGGCTAGGACACCCCGGCCCGCGGCACGCGGCAAGTGCTCACGCGTGATCGTCGATGAAGCGCTGGAGCTCGCGCGTGAAGCGCACCGGCTCGCTGAGATGCGGCGAATGCCCGGCACGGACGTAGACCGAAACCTGGGCGTGCTTGATCGTGTCGCGGTACCAGGCATCGAGCGGCAGTCCGGCGTAGTGCGGGCTGTTGCCCCCGAGCACCACGAGCAAGGGGACGTCCAGGCGCGACAGCGAAGCCCGGAAGTCCGCGCGCCCCATCGACTCCGCCAGGTCGAGCAGGGGGCGGACGTCGACGCGTCCCAAGCGCCGCCGCAGCATCCTTCCGATCGCTGCGTCGGCGCCGAGCTGGCGCGTCAGCCAAGGCCCTCCGCGCGCGCCGACCTCGTTCAGCAGCGTCTCGGCCAGGTCCCGGCGCGCGCCTGCGATCAGCCCGGCCAGCATTTCCGCGCTGCAGCCGCCGAACAGCCCGAGGCGCCAACTGTCGTCCGTCACGATGCGCGGCGACTGGTCGACGAGCGCCACTGCCGCCACGCGGCGCGTGCCGTAGGAGTGGAGGTACTGCATGAGCGTGAGCGCCCCCATGGAGTGCCCGGCCAGCACCGATCGATCGAGACCGAAATACTCGATGAGCTCGGCCAGGTCCGTCGCCAGTCGCTCGAGGGTGATGCTGCCCAGCGCCGGCCGGCAACCGCCATGGCCGCGGGCGTCCCAGGCGAGCACGCAATGGCGCCGCGCGAGCCGGCGCGCCACCGGCAGCCAGTCACGGTGCGAGCAGCCGATCCCGTGCACCAGGACCAGCGGCGGGCCATCGCCCAGCACGCACACGGGAACGACCTGGCCGTCGCTGGCCGTGAAACTCTCGAACTGCCTGGGCGTGTGAAGGCCGAGGTCCACGAGCCCGAAGTTGCGCAGCGCGCGGAAGACGCCGCGCAGGCCGGTCAGGCGGGGCCGATGGACAGGCGATTCCTGCGGAGCACTGTCGAACATGGCGGCGAACCTCCTTCGCAACTATGCGCTTCCGCGCAGTGGCTGCTCGATTTTGTGTGAACCGAAAACCGGTTTTTCTCAACTCACCGACTCCTCAACCCCACTGAAAGACTGAAATGCACACTCTCATGATCCAGGACCTGCCGGCCAGCATCGAACTCGATCGCAAGGCCATGACCGCCGTGCGCGGCGGCGCCGACGACCAGGCCATCGGCACCAG
>SEAY01000001.1 GCA_004144865.1 Comamonadaceae bacterium | reverse complement strand
ACGCCGGCCCACAGCGGCAGGCCCAGGTACACGGCGAGCCAGCCGCTGAAGGCGCCAGCCACCATGATCCCTTCGATGCCGAGGTTGAGCACGCCCGCGCGCTCGCACAGCAGCACGCCGAGGGTGCCGAAAATGAGCGGCGTGGCGATGCGCAGCACGGCGATCCACAGCGGTTGGCTGGCGAGGAGCTCGAGGATTTCGCTCATCTCCAGCGCACCCGATGCTGCGCCAGCAGCGTCGCCACCAGTACGGAGACCAGCGAAGCCGAGACGATGACGTCGGCGATGTAGGTGGGCACGCCCACGACGCGGCTCATGCTGTCCGCGCCCACCTGGATGCCGGCGACGAAGACGGCGGCCGTGACGACCGCCAGCGGGTGCAGGCCCGCGAGCATGGCGATCACGATGCCGCTGTAGCCGTAGCCCGGCGACATGTCCAGCGTGACGTAGCCCGCCCGTCCCGCCACCTCGATGGCGCCAGCCAGGCCAGCGAGGGCCCCGGACAGCAGCGCCACCCAGGCGAGCGTGCGCACTGGCGGCACGCCGGCGAACGCCGCCGCCCGGGAATTCGCGCCGAGGGCGCGCACGTCGAAACCGAAGAGCGTGAAGCGCAACAGCGCCCAGAGAATCACGGCCAACCCCATGGCGTAGAGCAGTCCGGTGTGCACGCGGGTGCCTTCCACCAGGCGCGCGAGTTCCAGTTCGCTGGCCAGCGCCACGCTCTGCGGCCACCCCATCGCAGTCGGATCCTTCATCGGTCCATCGAGCAGGGCCGACACCCCCAGCAGCACGATGAAATTGAGCAGCAGCGTGGTCACCACCTCGTCGACGCCGAGCTTCGCCTTCAGCAGCGCGGGCCCCAGCAGCAGAAGCGCGCCCGCGAGCGCCGCCGCAGCGAACATGCAGGCCGCCAGAACGGACGCGGGCAGGCCAGAGGCCTCTCCGGCCTGCAGTCCGCCCACGGCCACGGCCGCCAGCGCGCCGGCATAGAGCTGGCCCTCCGCGCCGATGTTGTACAGGCGCGCGCGGAAGGCCACCGCGGCCGCCAGGCCCGTGAGGATCAGCGGCGTCGCGCGCGTGAGCGTCTCGCTCCACGCGAAGGTCGATCCGAAGCCGCCGCGCAGCACGGCCGCCCATGTCGGTGCGACCGGTGCGCCGGCCCACAGCACCAGCAGCGTGCTCACCAGCAGGGTGAAGGCCACGGCCCCCACCGGCGCGAGCACCAGCGCCAGCGGCGAGGCGGCGGGACGGCGTTCCAGCCTCATGCGTGCTGCGCTCCGGCCATGGCCAGGCCGATCGCCTCGCGGGTCCACTCCCCCGCGGGCTTCGCGGCGGTGAGTGCGCCGGCATGCATCACCGCGATGCGGTCGCCCAGCGCCAGCACCTCGTCGAGATCGTCGGAAATGAGCAGCACCGCCGCGCCGGCATCGCGCGCCGCGATCAGTTGCTGCTGCACGTAGGCCACCGCGCCCACGTCGAGCCCCCACGTCGGCTGGTGCGCGACGATCAGGCGGGGTGTCGCGCCGCCGGGCGCGCGCAGGGCGCGGCCCAGGATCAGCTTCTGCATGTTGCCGCCCGAGAGCGAACGCGCGGGCGCATCCAGCCCCGCCCCGCGCACGTCGAAAGCTTCCTCGATCGCGCGGGCGTGCGCGCGCGCCGCCTGCCGGCGCACGAAGGGGCCGCGGCGCAACCCACGCGAGCGCAGGTGCTCCGAGACCGCGTTCTCCCACACCGGCAGGTCGCCGATGACGCCCGTGCCGTGCCGGTCTTCGGGAATGCGCGCGATGCCTTCCCGCGGCATCTCCAGCCGGCCGGCATCTGCACGGCGCGTGCCGCAAAGCAGCTCCGCCAGCGCGAGCTGGCCGTTGCCCGACACGCCGGCGATGGCGGTGATCTCGCCGCCGCGCAGCTGCAGCGACACGCCGCGCAGGCTGTCGCGGCCCGCGCCCGCGTGCACGTCCGCGAGCGTGCACACGACGGGTCTTTCCGCCACGGTGCTGCGCCGCGCTTGCGGCAAGGCGACGTCCTGGCCCACCATCCAGCGGGCCAGTTCCGCCGCGGTCGTGCGACCTGCCTGCGCCTCGGCGACCACGCGCCCGGCGCGCAACACCACCACGCGCCTGGCCACCCGCAGGACTTCGCCCAGCTTGTGGCTGATGAAGATGACCGACAGCCCCTGCGCCACCATGTCGGCGAGCGTGCGGAAGAGGGATTCGCTTTCCTGCGGCGTCAGCACGGCCGTCGGCTCGTCGAGGATGAGGATGCGCGCGCCGCGGTACAGGGCCTTGAGGATCTCCACCCGCTGGCGCTCGCCCACCGAGAGACTGCCGACCAGCGCCTGCGGATCCACGGGCAATCCGAAACGCTGCGCCACTTCCAGCAGGCGCTGACGCGCCGCGGCCCGCCGGCTGAACGGTTGCCACAGCGGCTCGCTGCCCAGCATCACGTTGTCCAGCACGCTCAGGTTGTCCGCCAGCGTGAAGTGCTGGTGCACCATGCCGATGCCCGCCGCGAGGGCGGCGCGCGGCTGGGCCGGCGGCAGCTCGCGCCCGTCCACCTCGATGCGGCCGGCGTCCGCCGCGTAATGCCCGAACAGGATGGAGACCAGCGTGGACTTGCCCGCGCCGTTCTCGCCCAGCAGCGCGAGCACTTCGCCGGCGCCCAGCTGCAACGAGATGCCGTCGTTGGCGACGAGGGATCCGAAGCGCTTGGTGATCCCGTCCATCCGCAGCACGGGGGCCGCGGGCGTCACTTCGCCGTGGACTTCGGCTGGCTGTCGTCCACCTTCACGGTGAACTTGCCGGCCAGGATGTCCTGCTCGCGCGCCTTGACCTTCGCCATGAGGGCGGCCGGGACCTTCTTCTCGAAGGTGCCCAGCGGCGCCAGCTCGGAGCCCTTGAACTTCATCATCGAGTACTGGCCGAAGTCCTCGGCCTTGAACTTGCCGTCCTTCACCGCCTTGATCGCGCGGTCGATGGTGGGCTCCATGTGCCACAGGGCCGAGGCGAACACGGTGTCCGGATACTTGTCCTGCGTGTTGATCACGTTGCCCACGGCGAGCTTGCCGCGCTCCTTGGCCGCGTCGGACACGCCGAAGCGCTCCGCGTACAGCACGTCGGCGCCCTTGTCGATCATGGCGAAGGCCGCTTCCTTGGCCTTGGGCGGGTCGAACCAGCTGTTGATGAAGGTGACGGTGAATTCCACCTTCGGGTTGGTTTCCTTCGCGCCCGCCATGAAGGCGTGCATCAGCCGGTTCACCTCGGGGATGGGGAAGCCGCCGACCATGCCGATCCTGTTGCTCTTGGTCATGCCGCCGGCCAGCATGCCGGACAGGTACGAAGGCTCCTGGATGTAGTTGTCGAAGACGCTGAAGTTGGGCGCCTGCGGCTTGCCCGACGATCCCATGAGGAAGGCGACCTTGGGGAAGTCCTTCGCCGCCTTGCGCGCGGCGGATTCGACGCCGAACGCCTCGCCCACGATCAGCTGGTTGCCGGCCGTGGCGTACTCGCGCATCACGCGCTCGTAGTCGGCGTTGGCGACGTTCTCGCTGGCCTTGTACTCGATCTCGCCGCGCGCCTCCGCGGCCTTGAGCGCCTTGTGGATGCGGCTCACCCACTGCTGCTCGAAGGGCACGGTGTAGATGCCGGCGACCTTCAGCTTCGCCTGGGCGAAGGCGAAGCCGGGCGTGGCGGCGGTCAGGGCGGCGGCAAGCGCCAGCAGGTGGCGGCGGTCAGGGCGCATGGGGATCTCCTCGCAGTACGTTGTGGACCGAAATCTAGTGCAAGCGTCGTGCCAGCGCGGGGGAGTCACTGGATCCCCGCCTGCGCGGGGATGACGCCCCTGCGGCGCGTCACTTCGTGCCGAACATGCGGTCGCCCGCGTCGCCCAGGCCCGGCAGGATGTAGCCGTGCTCGTCGAGCTCGCGGTCGATGGCCGCGGTGTAGATCGGCACGTCGGGATGGGCCTTCTGCAGCGCCGCCACGCCCTCGGGGCAGGTGAGCAGGCACACGAACTTGATCGACTTGGGGCCCAGTTCCTTGAGCCGCTCCACCGCGGCGATCGCGGAGTTGCCGGTGGCCAGCATCGGGTCGACGACGATCACGTCACGCTCTTCCATGTGCTGCGGCATCTTGAAGTAGTACTCCACGGCCATCAGCGTCTTGGGATCGCGGTACAGGCCAATGTGGCCCACGCGCGCGCCCGGCACGACGCTCAGCATGCCGTCGAGGATGCCCGTGCCCGCGCGCAGAATGGACACGAACACCAGCTTCTTGCCGTCGATGACCTTCACCTTGGTCTTCTCGAGCGGCGTCTCCATGTCGATTTCCTGCATGGGCACGTCGCGCGTGACCTCGTAGGCCATGAGCATGGACAGCTCGTTGAGCAGGCGGCGGAAGGTGTTGGTGCTCGACTCCTTGTTCCGCATCAGGGACAGCTTGTGCTGCACCAGCGGGTGGTCGACGACGTGGACGTTGTTGTTGCTAGGCATGGCGTGAGTTTCTCAGAAGACCGTTCCGTCACTGATCACCTTGAGCGGCGGCAGGCCGTGGCGGTGGCGTTGCGCGAGCTCGCGGCCGGCCGTCCAGGTGCCGCCTTCCAGCACGCAGGCCAGCGGCAGGCGCTGTTCGTCGAGGTGCAGGAGCTTGCGCACCTCGATGGCGAGTTCGTCCAGCAGTGCCACCGTGAGGGCGCGCCATTCGACGATCAGCTCGTCAGCCGGGCGCCAGCTTTCGCGCGCCGCGGCCTCGTCGCGCAGGCGCAGCACGCCGCTGTCGATCAGCAGCCCGCCGTTGCGGTATTCGGGCAGGCCGGTGAGCTGCTCGATCCCGCGCAGCTGCACGCCGTTCCAGACGAAGGGCTCGAGCAGCGAATACGTGAGCCACTGCGACAGCTTGTGGAAGGGGATCCAGCCGTCCGACAGGCCTTCGCCGCGCACGGCTTCGTGGCGCCAGCAGTCGCCCAGGGGCACGCCCTCCAGCGAGCTGCCCGAGGGCCAGATGCCGTTGCAGCTCATGAGCACCTGCGACAGGATGTCGTGCGCCGCGACGTCCGCGGTGCGCGGTACGTCGGGGCCCAGCGGCGAGATGATCATGTCGAACAGCCCGCCCGGGCGCTGCACCTCGTCGCCGAACACCTCCGGCTGCTCGGCGATGACTTCGCCCAGCCGGCGCAGCAGGACGGCGCGGCCGTCCAGGCCCACCAGCGGGTTGTTGCCGCGCACCTGGAAGGCGCTCGCGAGATGGTCGGTCACCAGCGCGCGCAGGCCTTCGGCGTCGGCCTGCAGGGGACGGTTGCGGTCGCTGGAGAACAGCCCGCTCGTGAACGAGTGGAAGCTCGCCACGGCCAGTCCTTCGGAGCGGGTGAAGGTCTGGCCGGAGGCCGGCTCCACGTAGTTCCAGTCGGGGCCGGCACCCGCGTCGAGCAGCACGCTCACGAAGGCGAGGTCGATCATCGCGTGCGCGCGTACGGTGTGCGGCACGTCGCCCAGCAGCCGGTCGAGTTCCGCGCGCCGGTCCACGCCGCCCGCTTCGAAATGGCGCCAGCGGCTGTGGAAGGGGATGTGCAGCTTCGGGAAGCGCCGCCGGGTCACGTCGGCTACCGCGCGGGCGGCCGTGTCCATGAAGCCGTCCTCCACCACGAACCAGCGCGAATCGCCGGCGCGGGCGCGATCCAGCAGCTGGCGGCTGCGTTCGCGCACGGCGGTGGTGGTGCGCAGGACCCGCGCCGCCTCTTCGGCTGCCGGGTTGCTGCCGACCGTGTGGCCTTCGGTCACAGCGTGCGCCCCTTCGTCTTCTTCAGGGCGTCGGCGTCCGGCACGGTGCCGGGCGTGAAGTAGCCGGCCGCCTTCTTGGCGTCCATCTCCACGCGCGCATCGGCGGGAATCAGCGACTCGGGGATGTCGACGCGCTCGCCGACTTCGATGCCCGAGCCCGTGATGGCGTCGTACTTCATGTTGCTCATGGAGACGAGGCGGTGGATCTTGCGCACGCCCAGCCAGTGCAGGACGTCGGGCATGAGCTCCTGGAAGCGCATGTCCTGCACGCCGGCCACGCACTCGGTGCGGGCGAAGTACTTGTCGGCGGTGTCGCCGCCCACCTGGCGCTTGCGCGCGTTGTAGACCAGGAACTTGGTGACCTCGCCGAGCGCGCGGCCTTCCTTGCGCGAATACGACACCAGGCCCACGCCACCCCGCTGGGCGCCCAGGATGCATTCCTCGATCGCGTGCGTGAGGTAGGGGCGGCAGGTGCAGATGTCGGAGCCGAACACGTCCGAGCCGTTGCACTCGTCGTGCACGCGCGCGGTCAGTTCGACCTCGGGGTTGGCCAGGTCGCGCGGGTTGCCGAAGATGTAGACGGTCTGGCCGCCGATGGGGGGCAGGAAGACTTCGAGGTCGCTGCGCGTCACCAGCTCGGGGTACATGCCGCCGGTTTCCTCGAACAGCACCCGGCGCAGGTCGGCCTCGGAGCAGCCGAAGCGCTTGGCCACGCCGGGCAGCCACCAGACGGGTTCGATGGCCGCCTTGGTCACGCAGGCCGCACCGCCTTCCAGCAGGACCTGGCCGTCGGCCTTCAGGCGGCCCTTCTGGATCGCCTCGATCACTTCCGGGAGGATCACGTGCGCCTTGGTCACGGCGACGGTCGGGCGGATGTCGTAGCCCGCGGCGATCTCGGTGGCGAACACCTCGGCCACGGTGGCGCCCCAGGGATCGAGGCTGACGATCTTGCCGGGGTCGGTCCACTGCGGGTAGGGGCCGATCTGGTCGGTGGGCGCCGTGTTGGTGAGGTCCGCCTTGTGATCGCGGTTCAGTGCACCGGCGGCGACAGCGAGGGCGCGGTACACGCTGTACGAGCCGCTGTGGGTGCCGATCACGTTGCGGTGCGCGCGCTTGGTGGTGGTGCCCACGACGGGCCCGCGCTCCGCAGGCGTCGGCGCGCCCCACAGGAGGGGCAGGGCGCCGAAGCCGCCTGCATGGGAAGTCAGCCGGATGTGGCGCGGCGCGGAGGTCTCGGTCGGCATGGTGATCCTGGAGCCCGAAAAGCCCACTCTAGCAAAGACAGTGCCGGAGGGAAGGGGGAGTTGTCTGGAGGCTGACGAGCTTGGGGATGCGATGGATGCCGGGCCTTTTGCCCTCGTAGGCTGGGGTGACGAGGGCACCCCAGCTCGGCGCCTACTCGCCAAAAGCTCCCTGGATGGCCGCGCTGATGCCCCAGTTCGGGGGCAGCTTTCCCTCCCGAACGTAGCGATGCAAGCTGGAATAGGGCCAGTCTCCCGCCCGCATCACCCATCCATGCTTCACCGGATTGAAATGGATGTAGTCGACATGCCGCGCGAAATCGTCGTCGTCTCGAATCCGGTGTTCCCAGAAGCGTCGTTGCCAAAGGCTGCGCTCGCCCTTCGTTCCGCGCGTGGAGGAGGCCCTGCGCTCCAGCAGACCCTCCTCACGCAGGCGCCGGGTGAACCCCTGCTTGATCAACATCCAGCGCATGCCGAAATCGGCATCGTCCGCCGGCAAGGTCCACAGGGTGTGCAGATGCTCAGGAAGCACCACGACGGCATCCATGCAGAACGGATGGCGCTTCTTCGCGTCTGCAACACTCGCCCGCAACGCCGCAATGTGGTCGACCAGGTAACGGGCGCTGCGGTCCTGGAGTGTCAGCGTGAAGAAGTAGGTCGCCCCGGCGACGTCGGAGCGGATGTAGCGGCGCATGGGCGTGCAACGTCGTGCCGCGTGGGTACGCCGTCAGCCGGTTGGCGTAGTTTGGGCCGCGAAGCTGGGGTTCCTGCGTCACCCCAGCCTACGAGCTACACCGCCAGGCCTTGCCTACCGCCGCTTCCCCCCCATGATGCTCCCCAGCACCCCGCGGATGATCTCGCGCCCCACGGTGCTGCCCATGGTGCGGATTGCCGATTTCGCCATCGCCTCGGCCAGGCCTTCGCGGCGGCCGCCGCGCGGGCCGGTGGAGCCGAAGAGGACGTCGCCCAGGCCGCCCATCACGCCGCGGTCGGCATCGGCGGAGCCGGACTTGCCCGCGGCCGCCGTCGCCTGCGCCTCGATGGTGCGCGCCTTCAGCATTTCGTGGGCGGACTCGCGGTCCTGCGTCTTCTCGTAGGCGCCGGCCACCAGGGAGCCGGCCAGGAGCGCCTGGCGCTGCTGCGGCGTGATCGGGCCGATCTGGCTGCCGGGCGGCACCACGTACAGGCGCTCGGTGATGCTGGGGCGGCCCTTGGGGTCGAGGAAGCTCACCAGCGCCTCGCCCACCGCCAGCTCGGTGATCGCTGCCTCGATGTCCAGGCCGGGCTTCTGCCGCATGGTCTGCGCGGTCGCCTTCACGGCCTTCTGGTCACGGGGCGTGAAGGCCCGCAGGGCGTGCTGCACGCGGTTGCCCAGCTGGGCGAGCACCGAATCGGGGATGTCCAGCGGGTTCTGGGTCACGAAGTACACGCCGACGCCCTTGGAGCGGACCAGCCGCACCACGAGTTCGATGCGCTCGACGAGGACCTTGGGCGCCTCGTTGAACAGCAGGTGCGCCTCGTCGAAGAAGAAGACCAGCTTCGGCTTCTCGGGATCGCCGATCTCGGGCAGCTGCTCGAACAGCTCCGACAGCATCCACAGCAGGAAGGTCGCGTACAGGCGCGGCGAATTCAGCAGCTTGTCGGCGGCGAGCACGTTGACCACGCCCTTGCCGCCCACGGTCTGCATGAAGTCGTTGATGTCGAGCATCGGCTCGCCGAAGAACTTGTCGCCCCCCTGCGATTCGATCTGCATCAGCCCGCGCTGGATCGCCCCCACGCTCGCCGGGCTGATGTTGCCGTACTGGGTGCGGAATTCCGCGGCGTTGTCGCCCAGGTGCTGCAGCATCGACCGCAGGTCCTTCAGGTCCAGCACGAGCATGCCGTTGTCGTCGGCGATCTTGAACACCAGGTTCAGCACGCCGGCCTGCGTTTCGTTCAGGTCCAGCATGCGCGCGAGCAGCAGGGGCCCCATGTCGGAGACCGTGGCGCGCACCGGATGGCCTTGTTCACCGAACACGTCCCACAGGGTGACCGGGCAGGCGGCGGACTGCGGCGCCTCGAGGCCGCGCTCCTTCAGGACGGCCGCCATCTTCTCGGGGATCGTGCCGGCCTGGCTGATCCCGGTGAGGTCGCCCTTCACGTCGGCCATGAACACCGGCACGCCGATCTTGCTGAACTCCTCGGCCATCTTCTGCAGGGTCACCGTCTTGCCGGTGCCCGTGGCGCCGGTGATCAGCCCGTGCCGGTTGGCCAGCCCGGGGAGGACGTGCGCCTCGGTTTTGTCGTGCTTCGCGATCAGGAGGGGGTCGGCCATGGGTGCGAAAAGTAGAATACGGGTTAATCCGAAGATTAACGCAGAAGAGCAAGCAAGGAAGCATCCGTGGCCGGTCACAGCAAATGGGCGAACATCCAGCACCGCAAGGGGCGCCAGGACGAGAAGCGGGGCAAGGTCTGGACGCGCGTGATCCGTGAAATCATGGTCGCGGCGCGCCAGGGCGGCGGCGACCTGTCGGCCAACCCCCGCCTGCGGCTGGCGGTGGACAAGGCAAAGGCGGCCAACATGCCGGCCGACACCATCAAGCGCAACATCGACAAGGCCACCGGCAACCTCGAAGGCGTCAGCTACGAGGAAATCCGTTACGAGGGTTACGGGATAGGCGGCGCGGCCATCATCGTGGACACCATGACGGACAACAAGGTCCGCACGGTGGCCGAGGTGCGCCACGTCTTCAGCAAGTACGGCGGCAACATGGGCACCGAGGGCTCCGTGGCCTTCCAGTTCAAGCATTGCGGGCAGCTGATCCTGGCGCCCGGCACCAGCGAGGACAAGGTGATGGAAGTCGCGCTCGAAGCGGGCGCCGAGGACGTGATCACCGGCGACGACGGGGCCATCGAGGTGCTCACCGCGCCGGGCGAGTTCGAGGCGGTGAAGAACGCGCTGGAAGCCGCCGGCCTGAAGGCGGAGATCGCCGAAGTGACGATGCGGCCGGAAAACACCATCGAGCTGGCCGGCGACGACGCCGCCCGCATGCAGAAGATCATCGACATGCTCGAAGACCTGGACGACGTGCAGAACGTCTATCACAACGCGGAAATCTCCGAGTGAAGGTCCTCGTCATAGGCGGCGGCGGCCGCGAGCACGCGCTGGCGTGGAAGCTGGCGCAGTCACCCAAGGTCCAGGCCGTCTACGTGGCTCCCGGCAACGGCGGGACCGCCCTCGATCCGCGCCTGGAGAACGTGCCGATCACCGACCTGCGCCAGCTGCGCGACTGGGCGCTGAAGGAAAAGATCGCGCTGACGGTCGTCGGCCCCGAGGGGCCGCTGGCCGCCGGCGTGGTGGACGACTTCCGCGCGCACGGCCTGCGCGTCTTCGGCCCGTCGCAGGCGGCGGCGCAGCTGGAAAGCTCCAAGGCCTTCTCCAAGGCCTTCATGCTCCGGCACGGCATCCCGACGGCGGAGTACGAAACGTTCACCGACGCGGCGCAGGCCCATGCGTACGTGGACCGCAAGGGCGCGCCCATCGTGGTGAAGGCCGACGGCCTGGCCGCGGGCAAGGGCGTCGTCGTGGCCACGACGCTGTCCGAGGCGCACGAAGCGATCGACTTCATGCTCCTGGACGACAAGCTCGGCGTGTCGCATAACGCCGGCGGCGCCCGCGTGGTGATCGAGGAGTTCCTGCAGGGCGAGGAAGCCAGCTTCATCGTGCTGTGCGACGGGCGCAACGTCACGGCGCTGGCCACCAGCCAGGACCACAAGCGGCTGCAGGACGGCGACCACGGGCCCAACACGGGCGGCATGGGCGCGTATTCCCCGGCGCCGGTGGTCACGCCCGACGTGCACGCGCGGGCCATGCGCGAGATCATCCTGCCCACCATCAAGGGCATGGAGAAGGACGGCATTCCCTACACCGGCTTCCTCTACGCCGGGCTCATGATCGACGCCGCGGGCCAGCCCAAGACGCTGGAATTCAACTGCCGCATGGGCGATCCGGAGACGCAGCCCATCATGATGCGGCTGAAGTCGGACCTGTTCGACGTGATGCTGGCCGCCACCTCCGGCGCGCTCGACCAGGTGGAGCTGCAATGGGACCGTCGCCCGGCGCTGGGCGTGGTGGTCGCCGCTGCCGGCTACCCCATGGACCCGCGCAAGGGCGATGTGATCCACGGCCTGCCGCGCGACGCCGAAGATGCCGTGGTGTTCCATGCCGGCACCGCCACGCGCGACGGCGAGACCGTCACGGCCGGCGGGCGGGTTCTGTGCGTCACCGCCCTGGCCGGTACGGTGAAGGCGGCGCAGCAGCGCGCCTACGAGGTGTTGCGCGGCATCTCCTTCGACGGTGCGCAGTACCGCAGTGACATCGGCTACCGCGCCGTGAGGGGTTAGGGATGGAAACGGGCATCCCCGCCGTCCGCGACTGGCTCACCGGCCTGCAGCAGCGCATCACGCAAGGCATCAGCGAGGTCGATGGCCGGCCTTTCCGCGCCGATGCCTGGAAGAAGGAGCCCGGTGAGCCGCTGCAGGGCGAGGGCGTCACGATGATCCTGGAGCAGGGCGGCGTGTTCGAGCGCGCCGGCTGCGGGTTCTCGCACGTGCGCGGACCCAAGCTGCCGCCCTCGGCCACGCAGCATCGGCCCGAGCTGGTCGGCGCGTCGTTCGAGGCCATGGGCGTGTCGCTGGTGTTCCATCCGCGCAATCCCTACACGCCCACGGTGCACATGAACGTGCGCATGCTGGCCGCGCTGCCCAAGGACGCGCCGCCGGTGTACTGGTTCGGCGGCGGCATGGATCTCACGCCGTACTACGGCTTCGAGGAGGACGCGGTGCACTTCCACGCCACCTGCCGCGACAGCCTGCAGCCTTTCGGCGCGGACAAGTACCCGCGCTTCAAGGCCTGGTGCGACGACTATTTCTTCCTGAAGCACCGCAACGAGCCGCGCGGCATAGGCGGCATCTTCTTCGACGACTACTTCGAGGACGGCTTCGCGCGCAGCTTCGCGCTGCTGCAGTCCGTGGGCGACCGGTTCCTGCCGGCTTACCTGCCCATCCTGCAGCGCCGCAAGGACACGGCGCATGGCGAGCGCGAACGTGCGTGGCAATTGTTGCGCCGGGGCCGCTACGTCGAGTTCAACCTGGTCTGGGACCGCGGCACCCATTTCGGCTTGCAGTCGGGCGGCCGCACCGAGTCCATCCTGATGTCCATGCCGCCGCAGGCGAGCTGGGCCTACCAGCACGAGCCGCCAGCCGGCTCGCCCGAGGCCGAACTGCTGTCCCGCTTCCTGGTGCGCCGCGAATGGCTCTGAGCCAGCGGCCGCGCCGCGTCGGCATGTTCGGGGGCGCTTTCGATCCCCCGCACCGTGCCCACGTTGCCCTGGTCCGCGCCGCCGTCCAGCAGCTCGGCCTGGACCGGCTCTACTTGCTGCCCACCGGCGATGCCTGGCACAAGGAACGCACGCTCACCGCGGCGGAGCACCGCCTGGCGATGAGCCGCCTGGCCTTCGACGCGTTGCCGGCCGTGCAGGTCGACGATCGCGAGCTCAAGCGCAGCGGCCCCACCTACAGCGTCGACACCTTGCGCGAGCTGCAGGCCGAGCATCCGGGGGCGCAGCTGCACCTCCTGATGGGCGAGGACCAGGCCGCCGGCTTCACGCGCTGGCACGCTTGGCAGGAGATCGCCGGCCTGGCGGTGCTGGCCGTCGCCGGCCGCGGCACGGGCGCCGGCGTGGCCGCGCTGAGCGCCCTGCCTAACGTGCGGGTGGAGTTGCTCACCCTGCCGCAGATGCCCGAGAGTGCGACGGACGTCCGCCGGCGGCTGACAACGGGGCAGGACATCACCGAACTGGTTGGGCCAGCCGTTGCCCGCTATATTGAATCCCATCATCTTTACCAAACTCCCTGATGACGACTGAAACCGCCGCCAAGAAAGACACGCAGAAGCTCCAGAGGGCCATCGTCGATGGCCTCGAAGACGTGAAAGGACACGACATCCAGGTGTTCAACACGGAGCACCTGTCGCCCCTGTTCGAGCGGGTCATCGTGGCGTCGGGCACCTCCAACCGCCAGACCCGGGCGCTCGCGTCCAGCGTGGTGGACGCGGTGCGCGAGGCCGGCTTCCCCAAGCCGCGCATCGAGGGCGAGGACAACGGCGAGTGGATCATCGTGGACTGCGGGGCGGCCGTCGCGCACATCATGCAGCCGGCCATCCGCCAGTACTACCACCTCGAGGAGATCTGGGGCGACAAGCCGATCCGCCTGCGCCTGGGCGCGCCCCAGCCGGCCGCGCCCGCGAAGAAGGCTGCGCCCGCCGCGAAGAAGCCGGAGCAGCCGACGTCGCTGCGACGCAGCACCGCCGTGAAGACGATCCAGCGCGAGGCCACGGCGGCGAAGAAGGCTGCCGCCAAGAAGGCGGCGGCGAAGAAGCCGGCCGGCAAGCCCGCCGCGAAAAAGACCGTGGCCGGCAAGACGCCGGGGCAGGGCGCCGCCGCCAAGACCGCCACGCGCAAGATCCCGGCGAAGGCCGCTCCCGCGAAGAAGGCGCCGGCCCGCAAGGCCTGACCATGCGGCTGCTGGTGGTGGCCGTGGGCCAGCGCGTGCCCGACTGGGCGCAGGTGGCCTGGGACCACTACGCCAAGCGCTTCCCGCCCGAGATGCGGCTGGAACTCAAGGCCGTGAAGACCGAGCCGCGCGCGTCCAAGACGCTGCCCGCGCTGCTGGCGGCCGAACGCGAACGCATCGAAGCGGCGATCCCCAGGGGCGCGCGCGTGGTGGCGCTCGACGAGCGCGGCACCGCGCTCACCACCGTGGCGCTCGCCGGGCGGCTCAAGGCCTGGCAGCTGGAGAACGATGTCGTTGCGCTGGTGATCGGCGGGCCCGACGGACTCGATCCCGCCTTCCGGCAGGGCGCGCACGAGCGCATCCGCCTGTCCGACCTGACGCTGCCCCACGCCATGGTGCGCGTGCTGCTCGCCGAGCAGATCTATCGCGCCTGGTCCATCCACATCGGCCACCCTTACCACCGTGAGTGATTTCGTCTACCTCGCCTCGCAGAGCCCGCGCCGCCGCCAGTTGCTGGAGCAGCTCGGGGTCCGCTACGAACTGCTGCTGCCCGACGCGGGCGAGGACAGCGAGGCGCTGGAGGAAGTGCGCGGCAGCGAGGCGCCCGCCGCCTACGTGCGCCGTGTCACGGGCCTGAAGCTCGATGCGGCGGTGGAACGGCTCAAGCGCCGGGGCCTGCCGCCGGCGCCGGTGCTGTGCTCGGACACCACGGTGGCGCTCGGACGCACCATCTACGGCAAGCCGGCCGATGCGAAGGACGCCGCGCGCATGCTGCGCGAGCTGTCCGGCCGCACGCACCGCGTCCTCACGGCCGTGGCCCTGCAGGCCGGGCGCAAGCGCCACGAAGCGCTCTCCGATTCCAGCGTTCGCTTCGCGCCCTTCACCCCGGCGCAGCTGCGCGCGTACGTGGCCACCGGCGAGCCGATGGGCAAGGCCGGCGCCTACGCGGTGCAGGGACGCGCGGCGGCGCACATCGAACGCATTGCCGGCTCCTACACCGGCATCATGGGCCTGCCGCTCTTCGAGACCGCGCGGCTGCTGCAGGCCGCCGGCCTGCGAGCAACCTCCTAATCTTCGCCCGCGCGCACTTCCACCGCCTCCGGCACGATGCCGATCACCTGGCCGGCGGCATTGCGCACCGGGCGCATCGAGAAGTCGAAGCAGCGGCGCCCCACCGGAAGGTCCAGGGCCAGGCGCTGGCGCACCACGGTGCCCGCCGCGGCCGCGCGTACACCGTCGCGCACCTGCTCCGGCGCGCCGGGTGTCGCGCTGAACCACGGCGTCTCCCAGAAGGGCTTGCCCTGCACCTCGTCGATGCGGGCACGGATCGCCTGCAGCGCGGTGCCGTTGGCATCGCGCACGGTGCCGTCCACGTCCAGGAAGCCCTGGTAGATGAGGCTCGTCTCCACGCTGGCCCGCAGGCGGTCGGCGATGGCACTCTGCACGCCCAGGGCCCGCGTCAGTTCCGCCGTGCGCGCCGCCACCTGCGCCTCCAGGGTCTCCGTCAGGCGGCGCAGCGCCGTGCGAGCACGCTGTTCGGCTTCCACCGTGGAGTTCAGGCGCGCGCGTTCCTCCCCGAGCTGCCAGTTGGTCAGGCGCAGCGCCGACTCCGCGCGCGCGCGGTCGGTCACGTCGGTCACGAGCACGAAGACGCCGTCGATGGCGCCGCCGGGCTCGTGCATCGGCTGGTAGATGAAGTCCACCACGCGCTCCTCCACCGGCCCGTCGGTGCTGCGCTGCAGCCGGACCGTGGCGCCGGCGCCCACATAGGGCTCGCCGCTGCGGTAAACGCCGTCCAGAAGCTCGGAGAAGCCCTGGCCTTCGATCTCCGGCAGCGCCTGCGTCAGCGCCTTGCCCACCACGTCGCGGCTGGCGCCGACCAGCCGCAGGTAGGCGTCGTTGGCGAACTCGAACACGTGGTCCGGCCCCCGCAGCACGGCGATGGGCGCGGGTGCCTGGCGGAACACTTCGCGCCAGCGCTGCAGCTCTGCCTGGCGCTGCTCGCGGGCGTGCACCAGGGCCGTGATCTCGTTGCCCTGGTTGAACACGCCGCCGACCTTCTGGTCGGCGTTGCGGATGGCGGTGAAGCTGTAGTTCCACCAGGTCTCGCGGGGCTGGCCGCCGCGCACCATCGGCAGCATCTGCTCGAAGAGGGCGATGCCCTGGCCGGTCTCGAACACCTGGTGGAACTGCGGACCGACCACGTCCCAGATGTCGGACCAGCCCTCGCGCGCGGGCTTGCCCAGGATCCACGGGTGCTTCTCCGCGGGGATCTCCGACCAGGCGTCGTTGTAGAGGATGTAGAGCTCGGGTCCCCAGTAGATCGCCGTTGGGAAGCTGGAGTTCAGGCACAGCGCCATGGCCATGCCCAGCGCCTGGGGCCACTGCGCCGGCGGCCCGAGCGGGTGGTTCGCCCAGTCGAACCCGCGGATGCGCTCGCCCATGGCGCCGCCTCCTTGCAGGAAGTAGGGCGTGCCGTCGGGAGGGGAAGACATGGTGCGCGGGCAGGAAAGCGGCCGCCGAGTCTACCGGTCCTGCGTTATCCTGTGGCGGAGGAGACGCCCCCGAGAACAACATGCAGCAGGACATCCTCGTGAACTGGTCCCCGCAGGAGACGCGGGTGGCGATCGTCGAGAACGGCGCCGTGCAGGAACTGCACGTGGAGCGGACGCTCGAGCGCGGGCTCGTCGGCAACATCTACCTCGGCAAGGTGGCGCGGGTGCTGCCCGGCATGCAGTCGGCCTTCGTGGACATGGGGCTGGAGCGCGCCGCCTTCCTGCACGTGGCCGACGTATGGCAGCGCCAGCCCGATGGCGAGCCGCCCGCGATGGCGCGCAACGGGCAGCCGCAGGTGCCCATCGAGAAGCAGGTGTTCGAAGGGCAGGCCCTGATGGTGCAGGTCATCAAGGACCCCATCGGAACCAAGGGCGCGCGCCTGTCCACCCAGGTGAGCATCGCGGGGCGCCTGCTGGTGTTCCTGCCGCAGGACGACCACCTGGGCGTGTCGCAGAAGATTCCGGCGGAACAGCGCGATGCGCTGCGCCGGCGCCTCACCAAGCTGGTCGGCGACGCGGGGGGCGGATTCATCCTTCGCACGAACGGAGAGGACGCGAGCGACGAGGAACTCGCCGAAGACATCGCTTACCTGCGCAAGACGTGGGCGCGCATCCGCGAGGCGGCCACCCGCCTGCCGCCGACCTCGTTGCTGCACCAGGACCTGAACCTGCTGCAGCGCGTGCTGCGCGACCTGGTGACGGACGAGACGCAGACCATCCGCCTCGACTCGCGCGAGCAGTTCGCGCTGCTGGCGGACTTCGGCCGCGAGTTCATGCCCAAGGCGGCCGCGAAGCTGCAGCTCTACAAAGGTGAGCGCCCCATCTTCGACCTGTATGCGGTGGACGAGGAGATCGCCCGCGCGCTGGGGCGGCGCGTGGACCTGAAGTCCGGCGGCTACCTGATCGTGGACCAGACGGAGGCGCTGACCACCATCGACGTGAACACCGGCGGCTACGTCGGCTCGCGCAACTTCGACGACACGATCTTCAAGACCAACCTCGAGGCGGCGCAGGCGATCGCGCGGCAGCTGCGCCTGCGCAACCTGGGCGGCATCATCATCGTGGACTTCATCGACATGCAGCGCGAGGACCACCGCGAGGCGGTGCTGGCGGAGTTCCGCAAGCAGCTCGCGCGCGACCGCGTGAAGACCATGGCGGGCGGCTTCTCGCAGCTGGGCCTGGTGGAGATGACGCGCAAGCGCACGCGCGAATCGCTGGCGCACCTGCTGTGCGAGCCGTGCCCCATCTGCCAGGGCAAGGGCACCGTGCGCACGCCACGCACCGTGGCCTACGACATCCTGCGCGAGATCCTGCGCGAGGCGAGGCAGTTCAACCCCCGCGAGTACCGGGTCATCGCGGCGCCGAAGGTGATCGAGCTGTTCCTCGACGAGGAGAGCCAGCACCTGGCGGGGCTGTCGGATTTCATCGGCAAGCCGATTTCGCTGCAGAGCGAGAGCGCGATGGGGCAGGAGCAGTACGACATCGTGCTGCTTTGACACGGGAAAGCTGGGGTTCCTGCGTCACCCCAGCCTGCGGGAGCGCTACAGGAGACGCGGCGTCCCGTAGGCTGGTGGTGAGCGAAGCGAACCCCAGCGCTTCAGGCGCGGAGGTCCTCCCACCGCTTCCCTGCGCTGAACTCCTGCTTCAGCGATTCGAAGAACGCCACCTTCTTCTCGAAGTTGTCGTTGTAGCTGACGCCGCCCACGTGCACCCAGGCGCCATCGACGATCTCCACCTTGCGCGGCTCCGGCTGGCCGGCGGGGCGCAGCGGGATGAACGCCTGCGGCGCGAAGCGCAAGCCGCCGCGCTCGAGCCCGCGGTACAGCGCATTCCAGTTGCGCCCGCCCGTATCGAGCCCGCGCGAGAAGTCGTACAGGAAGTTCAGCGGCTTGCCGCGCGTGAAGGCGTAGCGGTAGAAGCAGTAGCCGGCCCACAGCGACCAGTGGCCCAGGTTGCCCGTATTCGGCAGGCCGAACACGGCCTGCCCGGCGAGCCGCGCGTCCACGTCGACGGGCGCCACCGGAATGAGGTCGTGGTCCAGGTAGCCGAAGATCTCCGGCTCCAGGGCGGCCACGACGTTGTGGTAGACCCAGGACATCGCCATGCCGTGCGAGCGGTTCACGTGGCGCGTGCGGTAACGCGGCAGGCCCAGGTAGGGCACACAGTGGTGGTCGCACACCTGGCGGATCTGGCGGCGTTTTTCCTCGTCGCGCGAGTTGTCGAACACCAGCAGCTGCGTGCCGGGAAGGTTGCGTGCGGCCATGCGCAGCTGCCAGTCCAGCGCCCAGGGCTGCTCGAAGGCGATGACGATGGCCACCCGCTGCCCGCGCAGGTCCCGGTGGGCGTCGAGGAACGCCTGCAGCTCCGGGGCGCTCGCCTTCAGGTAGCGCGCAAGCAGCAGGTCGTTGCGCACCTGGCGCAGCGCCTGCGCCACGGGAACCAGGCGCAGCCATTCCGCCGCGCCGAACTGGTGGATCTCACGCATTCCGCATCTCCGCATCCTCTCGCACTGGCACCGCTCCGGCGCCCAGCAGCCGCGCCGCCTCGGCCAGCACTTGCTGCGGCGTGATCGACGCCAGGCAATCGCTGCGGCTGCCTCGATGGTCCTCGCACCCGGCGCGGCCGCAGGGCACGCAGTCCTGGGGGCCCTGCAGGAGGGTGACGTTGCCCGCCTGCTGCACCCGTGCGCGCCGCACGAAGTGCACCGGCTGTTCGGCCCGTCCCGGCCACGGCGCCCAGCGCAGGGGATTGGTGGGCCCGAAGACGGCGATCACCGGCGCGCCGGCCGCGGCGGCCAGGTGCGACACGGAGGTGTCCGGGCCGATGTAGAGCGCCGCGTCCTCGAGCAGGGTGGCGAGCTGGTTGAAGTCGAGCCGGCCGGAGACGTCCATCAGCTGCGGCTCGGCGCCGAGCCGGCGCAGGGGCGCAATGCATTGCTGGTCGCGCGCGTTGGCGCTGCCGGTGAGCACCACCTGGCGGCCCTGCGCGAGCAGCGAGCACACCACGGCTTCATAGTGCGCCACGGGCCATTGCTTGTACTCCCACATCGACGGCACGTGCACCACGACGTATCCGGGGCGCAGCGCCTGGGCGATGGCGGCGGGCAGCGGCGCGGCCGGCGGCAGCGCCACCGGCGGCACGCCAGGCGCGTCGCCATGCAGCCAGGGTGCGAGCAGCGCGTGCTTCTCCACCACCGAATGCACGCTGCCGCGGTCGCCGGCGGCGACCACCACGTGCTGCAGCAACCGGCGCTTCCACCAGTTGCTTCCGCCGTCCTCCGGAACGATGCCGCTGCGGGCGCGGCCGGCGATCCAGCCCAGCACGTGCGCGCGGTCGCCCGCGTCGGTGATGAGGGCGATGTCGTAGCGGCGCCAGAGCCGCCGTGCGAGCGCGAGCGCTTCGCCGGCGCGCAGGCGCGCGGGGATCTCGACCAGCGCGTTGGCGTCGGGATTGCCCTTCAGCATGCCAAGGCTGCCCTGCAGGCCCAGCACTTCGATGCGTGCCTGCGGCCAGCGTTGGCGCGCTGCGCGCAGCAGCGGCGTGGTGAGCAGCACGTCGCCGATCTGCCGCGTGGTCACGACCAGCACCCGCCCCACCGGGGCGTCCGTAGGCGGCGCGGCGGGCCAGCGACGCTCCGCCAGCGCGAACGCGAGCACGCCCAGGAAGAAGTGGCCTTCCACGAAGTCCATCAGCATGGAGTTGAAGAGGCAGCCGACGGCGAAAGCCGCCGTGATGCCGACGAGCATCGGTCCGGCGGGCGAGGGCGACCGGAACCCGCTGCGCAGGGCCGCGACCAGCCAGGCGACGAACAGCCCGAGCGCGACGATGCCGCCGCCGGCGAGCTGCATGGCGTATTCGTTGTGCGGGTTCGGAGAGCGCACCCACGGGAACGCCAGGTAGTGGCTGCGCTGCGGGTCCTTGCCATAGCGCTGCCGCGCCGCTTCTTCCTGCACGTTCGCGTAGTTGGCGTAACCTGCGCCGGCCAGTCCGTGCCGGCGCGCCACGTCGAGTGACAGGGCCATCAGTTCGCGCCGGATCAGCGTCGACTGGGGCGGCTCGCCGGGCGCCATGATGCGCGCGGGCATGAACGTCTCGGCCACCCGGTTCTGCACGCGCTCGGAACTGAGGCCCGCCGCGACCAACATCCCCGCGACCGCCAGCAGGGCGATCCAGCGCCAGGCCCCCGAGGTGTGCACCCAGCCGGCATACATGGCCAGCCCGAGCACGATCAGGTGTCCCGTCCGGCCTTCCATGGCGAACAGCACGGTCAGCGCAAGGAAGCCCGCCAGCGCCCGCCACGCCCAGGGCTGCGGGGCCCGGCGCGCATGCATCAGCGCCAGGAAGGCGGTAACGCACAGCGCGAAGCCCGCGGAGATGCGGCGCTGGTTGAACTCGCCCTGCAGGCGCAGGTCGCCTTGCAGGACCGGCAGGCGCGCGGCCCAGTACGCCAGGGCCACCAGCACCGCACCCGCGCACAGCCAGCGCAGGAAGAGGCGGCGCTGCGCCGGATCGCGCAGCAGCACCATCGCCATGGGCGCGAACAGCAGCTCGTGGTAGCGGTTGATGGTGCCGCCGGCCTGCCGGTCGAGGCCGGTCGTGAGCAGCGTGTGCGCCACGATCCAGGCAAACAGCGCCCACCCGATCAGCAGCACCGGCTCGCGCCAGGGCCGCGCATCGAGGAACACCTTGGGCTGCAGCAGCGCCAGCACGAACAGCACGAACAGCGAGATCGCCGTACCCGCGGTGGAGAAAGCGGCGAAGAAGGCGTAGCCGGCCAGCGCGCCGGTGAGCGCCAGCCGCCACCAGCGCGGCTGC
The DNA here is from genome assembly GCA_004144865.1 of Comamonadaceae bacterium. Taxonomy (GTDB): domain Bacteria; phylum Pseudomonadota; class Gammaproteobacteria; order Burkholderiales; family Burkholderiaceae_C; genus Ramlibacter. The sequence goes on along the minus strand of SEAY01000001.1, from coordinate 103,834 downwards.
GCGCCGCCATCCTGCATCACGAAGCCAGGGTTCATGCGGAGCCGAATTGCAGGGCGTGCAGCCGCGTGTAGATGCCGCCGCGTTCGAGCAGCTCCGCATGCGTGCCACTTTCGACCAGGCGCCCCTGGTCCAGGACCGCCACGCGGTCGGCGTGTTCGATGGTCGACAGGCGGTGCGCGATGATCAGCGTGGTGCGCCCCGCCATCAGCGTGTTCAGCGCCTCCTGCACCAAGCGCTCCGACTCGGTGTCCAGCGCCGAGGTTGCCTCGTCCAGGATCAGGATGGGCGCGTCCTTGTAGAGGGCCCGCGCGATCGCCAGGCGCTGGCGCTGGCCCCCGGACAGCTTGGCGGCGTTGTGGCCGATCATCGTGTCCAGGCCCTGCGGAAGCTGCTCCACCAGCGGCGCCAGGTAGGCGGCTTCGAGGGCGCGCGCGACGCGGTCGCGGTCCATCTCGTGCCCCAGCGCCACGTTGGCGGCCAGCGTGTCGTTGAACATCACCACGTCCTGGCTCACCATCGCGAACTGGCGGCGCAGCGCCTGCAGGTCCCACTCGGCGAGCGGATGGCCGTCCAGCAGCACCTGGCCGCCGGAGGAGTCCACGAAGCGGGGCAGCAGGTTGGCCAGGGTGGTCTTGCCCGATCCGGACGGCCCGACCAGCGCGATCACTTCACCGGGCGCCACGTCCAGCGAGAAGTCGTGCAGCGCCGGGCGGCTCGCGCCCGGGTACGTCACGGCCACGTTGCGCAGCTCGATGCGGCCCTCGGCGCGCTCCGGCGCGTGGCTGCCGCCGGTCTCGGGCTGCGTCTTTTCGACGAGGTCGTAGGAACGCTCCAGCGAGGCCAGCGCCCGCGCGATGGGGTTGGCGAGTTCGGACAGCCGCTTCACGGGCGCGATCAGCATCAGCATGGCCGCGACGAACGCGGCGAAGGAGCCCACCGTCATGTCGCCGCCGCTTTGCCAGAGCGCGATGCTGATCACCACCGACAGCGCCGCGGCGGCCATCATGTGGGTCGTCGGGGTGAGGAGGGCGGACGCGATGGCGGACTTCATCGCCAGCCGCCGCAGCGACAGGCTCAGCTGGCGGAAGCGTCCGGCCTGCTCGGGCTGCGCCGCGTGCAGGCGCACGATGCGGTTGGCGAGCACGTTTTCCTCGACGGCATAGGCCAGCTCGATGGTGGCTTCCTGGCTGCTGCGCGCCAGGCGGTACAGGCGCCGCGAGGCCGTGCGCATCAACCAGGCCACGGCGGGCGCCATCACCAGCACGATCAGCGTGAGCTGCCAGTTGATCCACAGCAGGTAGCAGAGCAGGGCGACGACCGCCAGGCTGTCCTTGACGAGGCCGGTCAGCGCGTTGACCAGCATGTTGAAGCCGTTCTGCACCTCGTGGACGATGCTGTTGGACAGCGAACTGGCCGACTCGCGCGTGAACAGGTCCATGCGCGCATCGAGCAGGCGGCCGAACAGCGCCTGCCGCAGCGAGAACATGCCTTCGTTGGCGATCTTGGCGAGCGCCACGTCGGCGATGAAGCCTGCCGCCCCGCGGATGCCGAACAGCAGCAGCAGCGCGACCGGCACCATCCACGGGTCGATCCCGCCCTTCTCGAAGCCGCGATCGAGCAGCGGCTTCATCAGCGCGGGAATGGCCGGCTCGGTGGCGGCGCCGACGATGGTGGCGGCTAGCACCACCAGCCAGAGCCTGCGCACGTGCTGGATGTAGGGGAGGATCCGCTTGATGCGGTCGACGATGTTGCCGGCGGGGGCGGCCGGCGCGGCCGCCGCGGGGGCGGCCGTCGCGCCGGAGGTGGTGTCAGTCACGGGAGGGGCCGCGGGCATAATCCGAGTTCATGCGTGGATTATCCAGCGATTCCGCGGGGGCCCCGCCGACCCTGGCGCCGCTGAGCGTCATCCTCATCACCCGCAACGAGGAAGCGAACATCCGCGAGTGGCTGGCCTCCGTGGATTTCGCCAGCGAACTCGTCGTGGTGGACTGCGGCAGCACCGACGCCACCGTCACCCTGGCCCGCGCGGCCGGGGCGCGCGTGCTCGTCACCCCCGACTGGCCCGGCTTCGGAGCGCAGAAGAACCGCGCGCTGGACCTGGCCACGCAGCCCTGGGTGTTGTCCCTCGATGCCGACGAACGCGTGACGCCGCAGCTGCGCGAGGAGATCCTCGCGCTGGTGCGCGGCGGCGCCGCGGCGCACGACGCGTTCTCGGTGCCGCGCCGCTCGAGTTTCTGCGGCCAGTACATGGCGCATTCCGGCTGGTACCCCGACCGCGTGGTGCGGCTGTTTCGCCGCGGCACCGCCCGCTTCTCCGACGACCTGGTGCACGAGCGCCTGGTCACCCAGGGCAGCCCCGGGCAGCTGCGCGGCGACCTGCTGCATGCCACCTACCCGGACCTGGAGAGCATGCTGGAGAAGCTCAATCGCTATTCCAGCGCCTCCGCCGAATCCATGTTCCGCCAGGGCCAGCGCAGCTCGCTGGGCGGGGCGCTGCTGCGCGGATGGTGGGCCTTTTTCCGTACCTATGTACTGCGCAGCGGCTGGCGCGATGGGCGCATGGGGCTGGTGCTGGCCGTCTCCATCGCCGAAGGAACTTATTACAAGTACCTGAAACTATGGCTGCTGAGCCGAGCTCCGAGGAAGCAGGGGCTTTAACATCCCCCCTCGGCCAATACGAACAACAGGAGAGACCCCGCAGCATGTCTGAACGTGTACTCTGGCGCCGGCGCGAGCTGGCGGCTTTCCTCGGCGCCGCAGCCATCGGCCCCGCCTTCGCGCAGTTCCGCGTGGAAGTCACGGGCGTCGGCCTCACGCAGCTGCCCATCGCCATCGCGCCGTTCCGCGGCGAGGCCGAAGTCCCGCAGAAGATGGCATCCATCATCCAGGCCGACCTGGAGCGCAGCGGCATGTTCCGCGCCGTCGACGGCAGCGCGGGCGCCGGCCTGGACGAGACCAGCCGCCCCGACCTCGCGCCCTGGCGGCAGAAGACGGCCGATTCGCTCGCCGTGGGCAGCGTCTCGCGCCTGGCCGATGGCCGTTTCGACGTTCGCTTCCGCCTCTGGGACGTGGTTCGCGGCCAGAGCCTCGCGGCCGACGGCTTCGTGACGGCGCCGGGTGACCTGCGCCTGGCCGCACACCGCATCGCGGACATGATCTACGAGAAGTTGACGGGCGAGAAAGGCGTGTTCTCGACGCGCATCGCCTACGTCACCAAGAGCGGCCCGCGCTACAACCTCTGGGTGGCCGATGCCGACGGCGAGAACGCGCAATCCGCGCTCGCGAGCAACGAGCCGATCATCTCGCCGGCCTGGTCGGCCAACGGGCGCCAGCTCGCTTACGTGTCCTTCGAGTCGCGCAAGCCGGTGGTGTACGTGCACGAGATCGCCAGCGGCACCCGCCGCCTGATCGCCAACTTCCGCGGATCGAACAGCGCGCCCGCGTGGTCGCCCGACGGCCGCACGCTGGCCGTGACGCTCACGCGGGACGGCGGCTCGCAGCTTTACACGATCGCGGCCACCGGCGGCGAGGCGCGCCGGCTCACGCAATCCGCCGGCATCGACACCGAGCCGCTGTATTCGGCGGACGGCCGCAGCATCTATTTCGTGAGCGATCGTGGCGGCGCGCCGCAGATCTACCGCATGCCCGCAGGCGGCGGCGATGCGCAGCGCGTCACCTTTACAGGGACTTACAACATTTCGCCGGCCCTCAGTCCTGACGGACGGTGGCTGGCCTACATTTCGCGCATCAGCGGTGCCTTCAAGCTCCAGGTGATGGAACTCGCCAGCGGCAACGTCACGTCCCCCACGGACACGACGGCCGACGAGAGCCCGAGCTTTGCACCGAATGGCCGGCTGATCATCTACGCCACGCGACAAGGCGGCGGCGAAGCTCTGATGACGACCACGCTGGACGGAAAGATCAAGGCGCGCCTGCCCGGCAGGGGCGGCGACATCCGCGAGCCCGACTGGGGCCCGTTCCAGCGCTGACCCGCACTACCCACCGAACCCATCTTCAGGAGGTTTTTGGAATGAAGAAGCGTGTGATCCTGGCCCTGGCTGCGGCCGCCGTCCTGGCGGGCTGCGCCAGCGGGGTGAAGCTCGACGACGTCCCGGTCACTGACCGCACCGGCGCCGGCGTGACCCCCGGCACCGGCCCCGGCGCCGGCGCCGCCACCAGCCGCGGCGTGCAGCCCGTGCAGGCCGACCCCTCGGCCAGCACCGGCCCCGGCCCCGCCAACGTGTCGCGCATCGTGTACTTCGACTACGACAGCTACGTCGTGAAGCCGGAGTTCCAGTCGGTGATCGACGCCCATGCACGCACACCGACGAGCGCGGCGGCCGCGAGTACAACCTGGCGCTGGGCCAGCGCCGCTCCGAGGCCGTGCGCCGCGCGCTGGGCCTGCTGGGCGTGCCCGATGCCCGCATCGAGGCGGTGAGCTTCGGCGAGGAGAAGCCCGCGACGCAGGGCCCCGACGAAAACGCGTGGGCCCAGAACCGCCGCGCCGAGATTTCCTACCGATGAAAGCGATGCAACGTTCCGCGCTGGGCGCGGCGCTCGCCGCCGCGATGCTCTTCGCCGCCCCGGCGCAGGCGGCGCTGTTCGAGGACGACGAGGCCCGCCGCGCCATCCTGGAGCTGCGCCAGCGCATCGAGCAGCAGCGCGTGATGCTCGAAGACCTGCGGCGCGCCAACGAGGAGAACGCGACCCTGCGCCGCAGCCTGCTGGAACTGCAGGGACAGATCGAGACGCTGCGTGCCGAAGTGGCGCGCCTGCGCGGAACGGACGAACAGCTCGCCCGCGACGTGAGCGAAGTGCAGCAGCGCCAGCGTGACATCGCCACGGGGGTCGAAGAGCGCCTGCGCAAGTTCGAGCCCGTGACGGTGACCATGGACGGCCGCGAGTTCGCCGCCGAGCCGGCGGAGCAGGCCGCCTTCGAGGGCGCGCTGGCCGCGTTCCGCAAGGGCGACTTCGTCGCGGCGCAGGCGGCCTTCGCCGCGTTCGTGCGCCAGTACCCGACCAGCGGCTACCGGCCGACCGCGCTCTTCTGGCTCGGCAACGCGCAGTACGCCAATCGCGACTACCGCGGCGCCATCGCGAATTTCCGCGCGCTGCTGCAGCAGGCGCCGGACCATCCGCGCGCGCCGGAAGCGGTGCTCTCGATCGCCAACTGCCAGATCGAGCTGAAGGACAACGCCAGCGCGCGCCGCACGCTCGACGACCTGGTGAAGGCCTACCCGCAGTCGGAAGCCGCCAGCGCCGCGCGCGAGCGCCTCGCCCGCCTGCGTTGATCCCGGCCGGGCGCGCATGACGCACCTGGACGAGGCGGCCGACCTGCAGCGCCGCTTCGGCGGACTGGAGCGCCTCTACGGCATGGACGGCGCCGCGGCGATCCGCCGCGCGCACGTCGCGGTGGTGGGGATAGGCGGCGTCGGCTCCTGGGCGGCCGAGGCCCTGGCGCGCAGCGGCGTCGGCACGCTGACCCTCGTGGACCTGGACCACGTCGCCGAATCCAACATCAACCGCCAGGTGCACGCGCTGGACTGCACCGTCGGCCAGGCCAAGGTGCTGGCCATGCGCGACCGCATCGCGCAGATCCATCCCGGCTGCACCGTGCACGCGGTGGAGGATTTCGTCGAGCCGGAGAACTGGCCGCAGCTGCTGCCGCCGGGCGTGGACGCGGTGATCGATGCGTGCGACGCCGTGAAGGCCAAGGCCGCCATGGCTGCCTGGGCGCGCGCCAGCAAGACGCTGTTCATCGCCTGCGGGGCGGCTGGCGGCAAGCGGCTCGCGCACAAGGTGGACGTGGACGACCTCGTGCACACCACGCATGACCCCCTGCTGGCACAGCTGCGCTATCGCCTGCGCAAGTTCCATGGCGCGCCCCGGGAGGGCAAGCGCATCGGCGTGCCCTGCGTCTTCAGTCGCGAAGCGGTGGCGCCGCCCGATCCGTCCTGTGCCATCGAGGGCGATGGCTCGCTCAACTGCCACGGCTACGGGTCGGTGGTGAGCGTGACCGCGACTTTCGGGCAGTGCGCGGCCGGTTGGGTTCTCGACAGGATTGCCGCGCGGAAGCCCGCAAAGATCACGCTATAATCGCGGGCTTTGCTGCTTCGAAAGTAGCGGCAGGAACCGGTTGGGACGTTAGCTCAGTTGGTAGAGCAGCGGACTTTTAATCCGTTGGTCACAAGTTCGAATCTTGTACGTCCTACCACCCATTCAGGGGGCCCGCTGCCAGGTGCAGCGGGCCCCTTTTCCTTGGGCCGGCCGCTATCATCCCGCCCCGATGCCCGATTGCAGCCAGTCCACCATCCTCGTCGTCGACGATTCCGAAGCCGGGCGCTATGCGGTGGCGCGCGGATTGCGCTCCGAAGGGTTCCCCACCCTCGAGGCGGCGTCGGGCCGGGAGGCCCTGGACCGCGCGGCGGACGTGGCGGCCATCGTGCTGGACGTGCACCTGCCGGACATCCTGGGCCTGGACGTCTGCCGCACGCTGCGCGAGCGCCCGGCCACGGCGCGCCTGCCCATCGTCCATGTGTCGGCCGTGTACGTCACGGGCCATGCACAGGCGGCGGCAGAGCGCGCGGGCGCGGACGCCTATCTCCTGGCCCCGGTGAACACGCGCGAACTCGCGCAGACGCTGGATCGGCTGATCGCGCGAGGCGCCGCCAGCTGAGCGTGCAGCGCGGCGGGGCTCAGCGCCGCCGCAACAGCAGGTGCACGAACGATCCCTCGCGTTCTTCCTGCGAGAGCAGTTCGCAGCCGGGCACGTGCTTGGCGAGCAGCTGGAATTCGGTCACGGTCTGCGGATGCGAGGTCAGCACCCGCAGTTGCTCGCCGGGCAGCAGCTCCCGCATTGCGCGGTGGGCCCGCAGCACCGGCAGCGGCGAGCCGAGGCCGCGGGCGTCCAGTTCCGGCGTGGCCTGGTTCGCCGGGGTTTCCCGCTGGTTGTGGTTCGGTCCGGACATCGCGATCCCGTAGTGCTCGACAGCCGTATGCTGACACAGCCGCGGGCGCGGCGCCACGCGGATTGCCGCTAGGAGCGCTGCATCGCCAGGCGCGGCCGCACGAACCCGGCCCGGTCCCGCAGCGCGCGCCAGGTCTCCAGCGACACCAGCATCGCGGCGCCGTGGCCGGTGCGGACCCAGCATTCCTCCGGCTGGGCCCACCAGCCGGCTGCGTGCAGGTCGCACGCTTCGGGAGAGGCCGCTGCGGGCTGCAGCGGGCCGAGGTTGGGTTGCCAGCGGGGATCCATGCCCGGCAGGGTGTGCCCCTGGGGGCGCCCTGTCTGGAAGGGGACGGCCCCGGGCTCTGTACGATTGCGCCCACAACACCCGGCGTAGTGCGGGCATCAAGCGCGGGCGAGCGGCTCCCTCGACGCGCGTGTGTCGCGCTTTCGGTACCTCAGCTTCATGACCAGCACGGCGCACGCGAGCACGAGGCTGACGCCGTTCGCCATCATCATGGGCGTTTCCTTCAGGAAGATGCCGTAGGCGAGCCAGACCGCAATCCCGGTCGTGAAGATGCTGTACATGCGCAGCGAGATGCCGCTGACGTCCTTCGTGCGGAAGGTACGCCACACCTGCGGCACGAGCGCGGCCGTGGTGAGCGTGCCCGCCAGATAGCCGAGCATGTCGGAGACTTCCATCGGTGGATTTCCTCGTGGTTCCTGCTGCTGCATTGGACCCCGGAGGGGGCGCCCGGCCGATAGGCTCGGCGAGCGAGTCGCTGTCAGCCGGACGCTGATGGCGCGGGCAGGGCGGGGGTGGTCATCGGCAGCTTGAGGTGCGCCTGCTTGCAGACCTCGACGCAGTCGCGGATGTGCTGCTCGCCGAGGTAGCGGATCGCGGTGTAGCCGATCGCCGCGGAGAGCGCCTGGCCCGCCAACGGCACGTATTTCGCCGCCTGCTTCACGGTAAGGCGCCGGCCCACCGCCGCGGCCGTGCGGATCACGAGGTCACGCGTGATGAACTTGCCAATCACCATGGAGCCCACCACGCCGACCGCCTTCTCCACCTGTTCGCGCTTGCGCTGCGGCAGGCGTTCGAGCTGCTCCGGCGAGAGGCCGAATTCGGCGCTGATCGCCGGGATGAGCCGCGACAGCAGCGCGGCGTCCACCAGCCAGTCCAGGCCCGGGATGGGCACGGCGCCGGCGGCGGCACCGGCCAGCGCGCGGCGGTTCAGGAGCTTGCGGGCGCGCTGCACGGCGGCAAGCAGGGCGGGATCGCCGGCGGCGAGCTGGAGGGAAGTGGCCATGGCCGGATGATGCGCGAGCCGCGCCATGGGCACCAGATTGTGGCCAGCGTGCAACGAGCCCTCGTCGAGGAACGGGCGCATGGCAGGGGATGGCAGGACAATGCCGCGGGGAGGGGAGGCGGGCCGAACAGCGCGCCTTCACGAGACCGGAACGGAGAAGAAGATTGAGTGCCGTCAGCCAGAACAATGTCATAACAACGTACAGGTTCTACGCCCCCATTTATGACCGCCTGTTTGGCCGCGTGCTGGAAGACGGCCGCCGCAAGATGTGCCGGCTGGTGGAGCGGCTTCGCCCGGTGGACCTGCTGGAGGTGGGGGTGGGGACAGGCCTGACCCTGCATCGTTACCCCGCTGAGACGAACATCACGGGCGTCGACCTGTCGCAGGAAATGCTGGACAAGGCGGCCGGGCGGGCGCTTTCCCCCCGCGCCGGCCGCCTGGAACTCCTGCGCATGGATGCCGAGGCGCTCGCGTTCCCGGACAACAGCTTCGATTGCGTCGCCGTTCCGTACGTCCTTTCGGTGACGCCGGACCCCGACCGGCTGGTGGCCGAGATCCGGCGCGTCTGCAAGCCGGACGGGCACATCCTCATCGTCAACCATTTCAGCGGCAGTGGCTTCTGGATGTTCTTCGAATGGGTCTCCAGCCGGCTCGCCGACAGGATCGGCTTCCGTTCCACCTTCCACTACGCCGAGCACATCGAACGTCATGACTGGCAGGTGGTGTCCGTGCAGAACGCGAACGCCTTGGGCCTGTCGAAACTGGTCCACCTCCGGAATGTCAAGCACGCCTGATCCGCGCCGCCGGCTTGCAGCCGCCTTCCTGCTCGAGGCGGCGGCCTGGCTGCTTCCTGCCGCCGTCTTCCTGTGGATCTATACGAACAGGCTGGGTGCCACCTCCGCCGCGGTGCTGCCGCACCTGAAAGTCGTCGTCGCTCTCGCTACGACCACGGTGCTGCTCCGCGGCGCGCTCCACGCCTTGGGGGGGCGCAAGGCCGCGGCTTTCGGCGGGGCGCTGGTCACCGCCACGGTGCTCTCGGGCCTTTGGCTCTACTACGTGACTGCGGTCGTCGGTTTCAGCGCCTGGGGATACCTGGTGTCATGGGGCCTGATCTCGACGTATGTGGCCCAGGCCCCGTACATGATGGAAGTGCTCGGTCCCACCACGGTGTACGCGGCCGGCGCGCTGGTGCTCGGCGTGTTCCTTGTCCTGCTGGCGGTCATCCAGGCACTCTACAGGCGCGGTGACTGGCTGCCGCGGGCGAGCGGGCGCCTGAACCCTCTCGTCATCGCAACCGGCGCCGTGGCGGCCTGTCTCCTGCTTGCCCTCTTCGGCTGGCGTTACAACGAGTTCCCCCCCACCCCCGAAGGCGAGCCATTGGCGCTGAGCTTCTGGCCGGATTCGTTCGCGCGCAAGTTCCAAAGCAACCTGCGGCCCCAGGGGCGCCAGCTCATCGACAAGGAGCGTGCAGCCCGGGCGGCCTACGGCAATGTGCAACGCCGGCTTGGCGCCAATGTGATCCTGATCGTTTCGGATGGACTCCGGGCGCGCAACATGCACGTGTACGGGTATGGGCGCCCGACGACGCCCTTCCTGAGTCAGATGGTGGAGACCGGCTCAGCGGTGCGGGTGCCGCGGATCCACAGCGTCTGCAGCGAATCGGCCTGCGGCTTGCTGGCCATCGCGAGCTCGCGGTACATCCACCAGTTCGTGGACCAGCCGCTGACGCTGCCCGAGGTCCTGCGCATGCATGGTTACGAGGCGCACATGGTGCTGGGCGGCGACCACACCAACTTCTACGGGTTGCGGGAGATGTACGGCGCCGTTGACAGCTACTTCGACGGGACCATGAGCCGCCGGGGGTACGCCAATGACGATGCGAACGTCGTCGCCGCGCTGAAGCGGCTCAAGACCCATTCCACGCAGGGCAACTTCATTCAGATCCATCTCATGTCCAGCCACCTGCTGGGGCGCCGGATGGCGCCGAGCAGGTTCGGCGAGGAACAGAACTACTTCGCGATGGTCCACGGAAAGTTCGAGCCGTCCGAGCAGGAACGACAAAGATACGTCAACTTCTACGACGGCGGCGTGCTGCAGGCGGACCAGACCATTCGTGAGTTGCTGGACGTGCTTCGAAGCAAGGGCCTGATGGATGACGCGCTTGTCGTCGCGACGGCCGACCATGGGGAGTTCGTCGGTGAACGGGGCCTTTTCTCGCACGCCAAGGGCGTGTTCGGTGAGGTCCTCGACATCCCCCTCATCCTGATGACGTCAGGCAAGGCCGCGCCGCTGCGGATCGACGAGCGCCGCCTGGCTTCGCAGGTCGACATAGCCCCCACCGTGCTGTCGCAGTTGGGTATGCCGATCCCGGCCACCTGGTCGGGCATGCCCCTGCAGTCGAGGGCGACGCCGGTGGAGCGCCAAGTCTATTTCAAGCAGAACGCGGAGTTCGGATTGATCGAACGCAACCAGGACGGCCGGACCTGGAAGTACTGGATCGACGCGGTGTCCGGTGAGGAATTCGCGTTCGACCTGGACAGTGACCTTCTCGAAACCAGGAACCGCGCGGCGGAGATCGATCCAGCCGATCGAAAGCGATTTCGCATGACCCTGCTGCCGCTCGAAGTCAACGTGCGCGAGTCCCTGAGTCTGCGCTGACCGCGGCCCGGCGGTTCAGGAGCTTGCGGCTTCGGCCGCCTCGATCTCGCCGGAGAGCTCCAGCCACCGTTCTTCCAGCCCCGAGAGTTCGTCGCTGATGGCCTTCAGGCGGCGGCCGGTGTCGGCGATCTCCGCGGGCGGCAGCGCGGTCGCGAGCCGTCCCTCGAGCTGCGACTTCTCCGCTTCCAGGGCCGCGATGCTGCACTCGGCCTGCTCGCGCTCCTTCTTCAGCGGCTTCAGCCGCGTGGCGAGCTGCTGCCGTTCCAGCGCCTGCTGCTTGCGCTGCTCCTGCGGCTGGACGCAGGGTGCATCCGGGGCCGCGACAGGGGCCGCGGGTGCGGCGGCCGCGGCGGCTTGCTGGCGCAGCCGGCGCGCTTCGTCCAGCAGGTAGCGCTGGTAGTCGTCGAGGTCACCATCGAAGGGCGCCACCTTCCCGCGGCCCACCAGCCAGAACTCGTCGCACACGGCACGCAGCAGGGCGCGGTCGTGGCTCACCAGCATCACGGTGCCTTCGAACTCGTTGAGCGCCATCGACAGCGCTTCGCGCGTGGCGAGGTCCAGGTGGTTGGTCGGTTCGTCCAGCAGCAGCAGGTTGGGGCGCTGCCACACGATCATCGCCAGCACCAGTCGCGCCTTCTCGCCCCCGCTCATGGAACCCACGGACTGCTTCACCATGTCGCCGGTGAAGAGGAACTGGCCCAGGTAATTGCGCAGGTCCTGTTCGCGGTCAGACTGGCCGGTGGCGGCGGCCAGTTCGCGCGCGAGCCGCACCATGTGCTCCAGCGGCGTGTCCTGCGGACGCAGCACGTCCAGCTCCTGCTGCGCGAAGTAGCCGATGGCCAGGCCCTTGCCTTCCGTGATCTGGCCTTCGAGCGGCGGCATGGTGCGCGCGATGGTCTTCACCAGCGTCGACTTGCCCTGGCCGTTGGCGCCGAGGATGCCGATGCGCTGGCCGGCAAGCACCGAGCGATTGACGCCGCGCAGGATCACCTTTTCACCGTACCCGAACGCCGCGTCCTGGATGGCCAGCATCGGGTTGGGCAGATTCTGCGGCTCCTTGAACTCGAAGGTGAACTCCGCGCTGGCCAGCACGGGCGCGATCTTCTCCATGCGCTCCAGGGCCTTCACGCGGCTTTGCGCCTGCTTCGCCTTGGTGGCCTTGGCCTTGAAGCGGTCGATGAACTTCTGCAGGTGGGCGATCTTGTCCTGCTGGCGGCTGTACGCGGACTGCTGCTGCTCCAGCTGTTGCGCCCGCAGCAGCTCGAAGGCGCTGTAGTTGCCGCCGTAGCGCGTGAGCTGCTGGTTGTCGATGTGCAGCGTGACGTTGGTCACGGCGTCGAGGAACTCGCGGTCGTGGCTGATGACTACGAGCGTGCCGGCGTAGCGCTGCAGCCAGTTTTCCAGCCACACCAGGGCATCGAGGTCCAGGTGGTTGGTGGGCTCGTCCAGCAGCAGCAGGTCCGAGGGGCACATCAGCGCGCGGGCGAGCTGCAGCCGCATGCGCCAGCCGCCGGAGAAGCTGGAAACGGGCCGGTCCAGCTCCTCCGCGCGGAAGCCCAGGCCGAGGATCAGGGACTGCGCGCGCGGCGCCGCGTCGTGCGCGCCGGCGTCCGCCAGGTCCGAGTGCACGTGGGCGATGGCGATGCCGTCCCCCGAGGCCTCGGCCTGCGCGAGCTGCTCGCGCAGCGTGACGAGCCGCGTGTCGCCATCCAGCACGAAGGCCGTGGCGGGCTCGTCGGTCTCGGGCATGTTCTGCGCGACCTGCGCGAGACGCCATTGCGGCGGGATGGAGAAGTCGCCGGCATCCTCGTGCAGGCTGCCATTGAGCAGGGCGAAGAGGGTGGACTTGCCGGCGCCGTTGCGCCCAACCAGGCCGACCTTCTCACCGGGATTGAGGGTGACGGACACGCCGTCGAGGAGCACCTTGGCGCCGCGGCGCAGGGTGACGTTGCGAAGCTGGATCACGGGGGGATTTTCGCAGGTCCGGGACGGCGGTCATGGATTGCGGGTCAAGCCCGCAATGACATCTCTCGTCAGCAGCAGCACCTGGTCCTCACCGGCGCTCGTCTCCAGCCACACCGCCTCCAGCCGCGGGAACGCGCGCTCGAAGTGCTCGCGTTCATTGCCGATCTCCAGCACCAGCACCGCCTCGTCGCTCATGCGCGAGGGCGCATCGCGCAGCAGCGCGCGGACGAAGTCCATGCCGTCGGCGCCGCCCGCCAGCGCCAGCTCCGGCTCGGCCCGGTACTCCGCCGGCAGCTGCGCCATGCTCTGCGCGTTCACGTACGGCGGGTTGCACAGGATCAGGTCGTACGGGCCGGGCAGGGCGGCCAGGCCGTCGGACTGCACGAGCCGCACGCGGTCCTGCAATCCATGCCGGTCCACGTTGATGCGGGCCACCTCCAGCGCGTCGGCGGAGATGTCCGCGGCATCCACCTCGACGTCCGGATAGGCCATCGCCGCCAGCACGGCCAGGCTGCCGTTGCCCGTGCACAGGTCCAGCACCTTGCGCGTGCGCTCGGAGAGCCACGGATCGAGGGTGCCCTCGGCCAGGAGTTCGGCGATGAAGCTGCGCGGCACGATGGCGCGTTCGTCCACGTAGAACGCCACGCCCTGCAGCCAGGCCTCGCGCGTCAGGTAGGCCGCCGGCTTGCGGCTGGCGATGCGCTCCTCCACCAGGGCGCGCACCTCGCGCTCTTCCTGCGCATCGACCTCGCGCGCCTCGTGTTCGTCCAGCGCGTCCAGGGGCAGGCCCAGGCTCCACAGCACCAGCCAGGCCGCCTCGTCGAAGGCATTCGTGGTGCCGTGCCCGAAGCCGACGCCGCCCGCCTCCAGCCGCGAGGCCGCTTCCTCCACCAGCGCGAGCAGCTTCACGGCAGCCGGTCCAGGTGCTCCAGCGTGCGGCGGTAGATGTCCTTCAGCGGATCGAGGTCGGCCACGCGCACGTGCTCGTCGATCTTGTGGATGCTGGCGTTGATGGGACCGAACTCGATCACCTGCGGGCAGATGCGCGAGATGAAGCGGCCGTCGCTGGTGCCGCCCGTCGTGGAGAGTTCGGTTTCGATGCCGGCCTGCTCGCGGATCGCCGCCTGCACGGCCCCCACCAGTTCGCCGGGCGTGGTCAGGAACGGCTGGCCGCCGACGGTCCAGGCGAGCTCGTAGTCGAGTCCGTGCCGGTCGAGGACGCCGTGCACCCGTCGCTGCAGGTCTTCCGCCGTGCTCACGCTGGCGAAGCGGAAGTTGAAGTCGATCACGACGGAGCCCGGGATGATGTTGCCCGCGCCGGTGCCGCCGTGGATGTTGCTCACCTGGAAGCTGGTGGGCGGGAAGTAGTCGTTGCCTCGGTCCCACTCGGTCTTCGCCAGCTCGTCGAGCGCGGGCAAAGCCAGGTGGATCGGGTTCTTCCCGAGCTGCGGATAGGCGATGTGCGCCTGGATGCCCTTGACCGTGAGCTTGCCCGTCAGGCTGCCGCGGCGGCCGTTCTTGATCATGTCACCCAGGCGTTCCACGGAGGTGGGTTCGCCGACGATGCAGAAGTCGAGCTTCTCGCCGCGCTCGCGCAGCTTCTCGCACACCACCACCGTGCCGTCGACGCTCGGGCCTTCCTCGTCGCTGGTGAGCAGGAAGGCGATGCCGAGGGCCGGCTGCGGGTGGGCCGCGAGGAACTCCTCCACGGCCACCACGAAGGCCGCGATGGAAGTCTTCATGTCCGCGGCGCCGCGGCCATAGAGCTTGCCGTCGCGGTGCGTGGGCACGAAGGGATCGCTGCTCCACTGCTCCAGCGGGCCGGTGGGCACCACGTCGGTGTGCCCGGCGAACGCCAGCGTCCGGCCGCCGCTCCCGGGACGCTTGGCCCACAGGTTGGTCACGCGGAAGTTCGCCGGGCCGCTCGCGATGGTTTCGCAGGTGAAGCCGAGCGCCTGCAGCCGCTGCGCCAGGATCGCCTGGCACTGCCCGTCTTCGGGCGTGACGGAGCGCTGCGCGATGAGCTGTTCGGCGAGGTGGAGCGTGCGGGACATGCCCTTAGTGTTTCACGTCGAGCGTGATTTCGGTGAAGGAGGGTTCGTCGTCGAGGTCGGCTTCGCTGTCCCCTTCGTTGCCGACCGCCTGGGCGGCGGCCTGCGCGCTGTTCTGCAGGCGCCACTGCAGGTTGGTGGGCGAGTCGGCGTAGGCCAGGCCTTCCTTCTTGTCCACCATGCCGTCCATGATGAGGCGCGCGATGTCCTGCTCGAAGGTCTGCGAACCCTCGGCCATGGATTTCTCCATCGCTTCCTTCACGCCGGAGAAGTCGCCCTTCTCGATGAGTTCGGAGACGAGCTTGGTGTTGAGCATCACTTCCACCGCCGGGGCACGGCCGCCGGCTGCCGTGCGAAGCAGGCGCTGCGACACGATGGCCTTCAGCGCCGCCGCCAGGTCGCCCAGCATGGTGGGCCGCACTTCCACCGGATAGAACGACAGGATCCGGTTGAGGGCCTGGTAGCTGTTGTTGGCGTGCATGGTCGCCAGGCACAGGTGGCCCGACTGCGCGTAGGCGATGGCCGCCGACATCGTCTCGCGGTCGCGGATCTCGCCGATCAGGATCACGTCCGGGGCCTGCCGCAGCGCGTTCTTCAATGCGGTCTGCAGCGACTGCGTGTCGCTGCCCACCTCGCGCTGGTTCACGACGCTGCGCTTGTTGCGGAAGATGAACTCCACCGGGTCCTCGATGGTGAGGATGTGGCCGCTGGTGCTCTCGTTGCGGTGGTCCATCATGGCCGCGAGCGTGGTGCTCTTGCCGGCGCCGGTGGAGCCCACCATCAGCAGGAGGCCGCGCTTTTCCATGATCAGGTCGCCGAGGATCATCGGCACCTGCAGCGAGGCGAGCGGAGGGATCTCGGTGGCGATGTAGCGGATGACGGCCGCGATCGTGCCGCGCTGGCGCATGGCGGAGAAGCGGAAGTTGCCCGAGCCCTCCACCTGGTAGGCCATGTTCAGCTCGCCGGAGGCATCGAGTTCCTCCATGCGGTGGGCGGGCAGTACCTCGGCCAGCAGGCTGCGGGTCGCATCGGGCGGCAGCAGCTGGTTGTTGATCGGCACGGTCTGGCCGTTGATCTTGATCATCGCCGGCGCGTGCGCCGACAGGTACACGTCCGAGGCCTTCTTCTCGGCCATCAGGCGCAGGATGCGCTCCATCGTTCCCATTGCCATCCTCTACTCCTCCTTCTTGCGTCGTCCCCGCGCAGGCGGGGACCCAGGGCGCCCTGGATTCCCGCCTGCGCGGGAATGACGGTGCTAGTCCCGCAGCAGGTCGTTCAGGCTCGTGGTGGATCGCGTCTTCGCGTCCACCTTCTTCACGATGATCGCCGCGTACAGGTTGTAGCGGCCGTTGTCCTTGGGCAGGCTGCCGGAGATGACCACCGAGCCGGCCGGCACGCGGCCGTAGTGGGTCTCGCCGGTGGCGCGGTCGTAGATCGGCGTGCTCTGGCCGATGTACACCCCCATGGACACCACGGAGTTCTCCTCCACGATCACGCCCTCGACGATCTCGGAGCGCGCGCCGATGAAGCAGTTGTCCTCGATGATCGTCGGGTTGGCCTGCAGCGGCTCCAGCACGCCCCCGAGGCCCACGCCGCCGGAGAGGTGCACGTTCTTGCCCACCTGCGCGCAGGAGCCGACGGTGGCCCAGGTGTCGACCATGGTGCCTTCGTCGACGTACGCGCCGATGTTCACGTAGCTGGGCATGAGGATCGCGCCCTTGGCGACAAAGCTGCCGCGGCGCGCCACGGCCGGCGGCACGACGCGCACGCCGGTCGCCGCCATCTCCTCGGGCGTCAGGTGCGAGAACTTGGTCGGCACCTTGTCGAAGAAGGCCAGGTCGCCGGCCTTCATCATCACGTTGTCGTTGAGGCGGAAGGACAGCAGCACCGCCTTCTTGATCCACTGGTGCACGGTCCACTGGCCCACGCCCTGCCGCGTGGCCACGCGCAGCTTGCCGGCGTTCAGTTCCGCGATCACGTGCTCCACCGCGTCGCGCACTTCCTGGGGGGCGGAGGCGGGGGACAGGCTGGCGCGGTTGTCCCACGCGGTATCGATGATCTGCTGGAGTTGCTGGGTCATGGGAATCTTCTACTTCGAATGGCTTTGGACGAACTGCACGATGCGCTGCGCGGCTTCGAGGCACTCGGCGGTGTCGGCCACCAGCGCCATCCGCACGCGGCCGGCACCGGGGTTCGCGCCGCCGGCCTCGCGCGCCAGGTAGCTCCCGGGCAGCACCGTCACATTGTATTGAGCCAGCAGGTCACGGGCGAATGCGGTGTCGCTTCCGCGCACCCCGGCCCAGAGGTAGAACCCGGCGTCCGGCAGGCGCACGTCCAGCACCTTTTCGAGCAGCGGGGTGACCTCGGCGAACTTGCGCCGGTACAGCTCGCGGTTCTCCACCACGTGCTGCTCGTCGTCCCAGGCGGCGATGCTCGCGGCCTGGACGATCGGGCTCATCGCGCTGCCGTGGTAGGTGCGATAGAGCAGGAACTGCTTGATGAGGGCCGCGTCGCCGGCGACGAAGCCGCTGCGCATGCCCGGCACGTTGCTGCGCTTGGACAGGCTGGTCAGCATCACCAGGCCGGGGAAGCCCGTGCGCCCCAGCTTTTGCGCCGCTTCCAGCCCGCCCAGCGGGGGTTCGTCTCGGAAGTAGATCTCGCTGTAGCACTCGTCGGATGCGATCACGAAGCCGTGGCGGTCCTGCAGGGCGAACAGCTTCTTCCACTCGTCCAGCGGCATCACCGCGCCGGTGGGGTTGCCCGGCGAGCAGACGTACAGCAGCTGCGTCTTCGCCCACACGCTCTCCGGCACGCTGTCCCAGTCCACGGCGAAGTTGCGCGCAGGGTCGCTCGGCGCGTAGTACGGCTCGGCGCCCGAGAGCAGGGCCGCCCCCTCGTAGATCTGGTAGAACGGATTGGGGCACACCACGACGGCTGGACGCGTCGGATCGATCACCGTCTGCGCCAGCGCGAACAGCGCCTCGCGCGAACCGTTCACCGGCAGCAACTGCGTGGCGGGATCCACCTGCAGGCCGTAGCGGCGCTGCAGCCAGGCGGCGCACGATTCGCGCAGCTTCGGCGTGCCGGCCGTGGGCGGGTAGCCGGACAGGTCGTTGCCGGGCGTGTCCATCGCCGCCGCCAGCGCGCGCTTGATGAACTCCGGGGTGGGGTGCTTCGGCTCGCCGATGCCCAGGCTGATGGGGCGGTGCGCGGGGCTGGGCGTGACGCCGTCGAACAGTTGCCGCAGCCGCTCGAACGGATAGGGCTGCAGGCGGGACAACAGGGGATTCATCCCCGGATTATCCCGCCTGCCAGCGGGGCGCCTCAGGCGCGCCGGCGCACCGGCTGCCCGGAAGGCGCCGCGCCCAGCCGCTGGAACACCTGGTCCACCGAGATGACGAAGGCCATCCCGAGCGCGAGCACCGACACGAGCACCGGCAGGTCGCGCGCGGCGACGACACCGAAGCCGGGAGGGATGAGGCCGGGCGTGGCGGACGTGCAGATGAAGGTGGCGGCCGCCATGCCGGTGTAGTGCATCGCGCAGACGGCGACGCCCATCACCACCGCCGCCAGCGCGCGTGCTGCGAGGCCGCGCGCGGAGAAGGCCAGGAAGAGCGCCGCCGTCGCCGCCACGAGCGCGATCAGCACGGACACGCCCACGAGCGTGCCGGACCACTGGAAGTAGCCGCCGAACCGCATGCCGTACATGCCCAGGTAGTGCATCACGCACACGGCGAGGCCCAGCACCAGCCCACCTTGCAGCAGGTGGCGCGTGCTGCCCGGGTGGCGGGCCACCCACGACAGGGCGAGCGTGCTGCCGACGACCGCGAAGGCGAGCGACACGAGGGTTTCGGTCACGGCATAGCCCACGCCCATGTCGACCTGCATGGCCAGCATGCCGATGAAGTGCATCGCCCAGATGCCGATGCCGCCGAGGGCGACGCCGGCCGCGAAGAGGTTCACGCGATTGAGGGGCCGGTTCCGTCCGGCGATGCCGGCCGCGGCGGTGAGGGCGACGAAGGCGCCGACCGTGGAGATGAGGAGGGAGAGCACGACATAGGGGATGTCGAAGGAGGCAGGCAAGGGCGTCGGATTCAAGAAACTTTCCTTCCGGATAAGCAGAATGCTTAATGAAGGACGAGAATGTAGTAGTACAGACGAGTCCTGTGTGGCCCTGGTGGGCAAATAGTGCACACAACGAAGAACATTCGGTTACCGATGCGGACCAAGGCGGATGAGCGGTGCCCGCATGCAGCCCGGAGGTCGGCTACCGGGCCGGCCAGTGCACGCCCAGCAGGTTCATGAGCTCCCGCGCGTTCTCCGGCGCATGGCGCTTGTCGGTGTTGTCGAAATAGCAGTACACGTCGCGGCCGCCGCGCGCCCGCGCCCGGGTGGGGCAGATCAGGCGGGCGTCCTGCGGCTCACCGCCGTCGCGCCACGCGGAGATGAACCGTGCCCAGCGCTCCAGTTCGTGCGTCGTATAGCGGCTGTTGTACAGCTCGGTGGAGCCGTGCAGGCGCATGTAGACGAAATCGGCCGTGACGTCCTCGTACAGCGGCCACGGCTTCGGCGTGTCGGCCACCACCCAGGCGATGCGGTACTTGCGCAGCAGCCGGATGAAATCCGGCGTGACGAAGCTGTCGTGCCGCACTTCTACCGCGTGGCGTAGCCGCCGGTTGCGCCCGGGTTCCAGCAGGGCGCGGCCTTCCAGCCGCTCGTCGTGCCCGCGCGCGATGCTCGCGGCTTCGTGCGTGGTGCCCGGCAGCTTTTCGAAGAAGGCTTCGAACACTTCGGGGTGGAAGCGCAGCATCGGTGGGAACTGCCACAGGATGGGCCCGAGCTTGTCGCCCAGCGCGAACAGGCCCGAGGCGAAGAAGTTGGCCAGCGCCGCATCGATGTTGCGCAGCTTCAGCATGTGCGTGATGTAGCGGCTGCCCTTGACGGCGAACACGAAGCCGGGCGGCGTGTCGCGCGCCCACGTCGCGTAGCTGGCGGGATGCTGCAGCGAGTAGAAGGAGCCATTGAGCTCCAGCGAGGGGAAGGCGCGCGAGGCGTGCTGCAGCTCGCGCGACTGCGCCAGCCCCCGGGGATAGAAATGGCCGCGCCAGGGGGTGTAGCGCCAGCCGGATACGCCGATGAGGACCTGTCCCGACATGGCTGCTTTTTGCCAGAAGCCGGCCGTTGCGGGGGCCGTGCCCGGGCCGCGTGACATACGTCACGAACGGTTCGCGCGGGTGAGCAGGGGAAACCACGGCCGCGCTACGAGTCTCCCCGGCAGCCCACCGGTTATCATTTCCGCAACGACGCCGGCTTCAGAGGGCCGGCGTTCCTTATTCGAACCAAGAGTCAGGGCGAGGGGCCGTGCGTCTCACATCGATCAAGCTTTCCGGGTTCAAGTCCTTTGCCGAGCCCACCAACTTCATGCTGCCCGGGCAGCTGGTGGGGGTGGTGGGGCCCAACGGCTGCGGCAAGTCCAACATCATGGACGCGGTGCGCTGGGTGCTGGGCGAGTCCAAGGCCAGCGAGCTGCGCGGCGAGTCCATGCAGGACGTGATCTTCAACGGCACGAACACGCGCAAGCCCGCCTCGCGCTCGTCCGTCGAACTGGTGTTCGACAACGCCGACCACCGCGCCGGCGGCCAGTGGAGCCAGTTCGCCGAGATCGCGGTCAAGCGCGTGCTCACGCGCGACGGCACCTCCAGCTACTACATCAACAACCAGCCGGTGCGCCGGCGCGACGTGCAGGACGTGTTCCTGGGCACGGGCCTGGGCCCGCGCGCCTACGCCATCATCGGCCAGGGCACGATCAGCCGCATCATCGAATCCAAGCCCGAGGAGCTGCGCCTGTTCCTCGAGGAGGCCGCGGGCGTCTCCAAGTACAAGGAGCGCCGCCGCGAGACCGAGCACCGGTTGCACGACACGCGCGAGAACCTCACCCGTGTCGAGGACATCCTGCGCGAGCTCAACGCCAACCTGGAGAAGTTGGAGAAGCAGGCCGAGGTCGCGGCGAAGTACAACCAGCTGCAGGCCGACGTCAACCTCAAGCAGCACCAGCTATGGTTCCTCAAGCGCGCGGAAGCCGAGGGCGACCAGGGGCGCATCAAGGCCGACGCCGACAAGGCGGTGAACGACCTGGAAGGGCGCGTCGCCGACCTGCGCCGCATCGAGAGCGAGCTGGAAACCATCCGGCAGGCCCACTACGCCGCCGGCGACCAGGTGAACCAGGCGCAGGGCCAGCTCTATGAAGCCAGCGCCGAAGTGGGCCGGCTGGAGGCCGAGATCCGCTTCGTGGTGGAAGGCCGCCAGCGGGTCGAACAGCGGCTCGTGCAGCTGAAGGAACAGACCGCGCAGTGGGGCACGCGCAAGGAAGAGGCCGAGGCCGAGACCGAGAACCTGGCCGCCCAGACGATGGAGGCCGAGGAGAAGGCCACGCTGCTCGCCGCCCAGGTGGAAGAGCAGGGCCTGCAGCTGCCCGACCTGGAGGAGGCCCTGCGCCAGGCGCAGGCGCGCTCGTCCGAACAGCGTGGCGCCGTCGCGCAGGTGCAGCAGCAGATCCAGGTGCTGGCCGCCGACCAGCGCAACATCGAAGAGCAGTCGCGCCAGCTGAACCAGCGGCGCGAACGCCTGGTGGCCGACCGCAATGCGCTGGACGCGCCCGATGAACAGCGGCTGGTCAACCTGCAGGGGCAGCTCACCACCGCCCAGGAAGCGGCGGAGACCGCCGACGCGCGATTGCACGAACTGCAGGAGCAGGTGCCGCAGCTCGACGAAGACCGGCGTGCGAAGCAGCAGGACGTGAACACCCAGGGTGCGCGCCAGGCCGACCTGTCGGCGCGCATGGAGGCGCTGAAGGCGCTGCAGGAGAAGGTGCGCACCGACGGCAAGCTGCAACCGTGGCTGGCCAAGCACGGCCTGGGCGGCCTGCAGGGCCTGTGGAGCCGCATCCACGTCGAGCAGGGCTGGGAAAGCGCGCTGGAAGCGGCGCTGCGCGAACGGCTGAACTCGCTGGAGGTGTCGCGCCTGGAGATGGTGCGCGCCTTCGCCAGCGACGCGCCGCCGGCGAAGCTGGCCTTCTATCACGCGCCCGCGGCGGGGGCGCCCGAAGCACCCGCCGCGCTGCCGCGCCTGTCGGACCTGCTGCGCCTCAACGACGCCGGCCAGAAGGGGCTGCTGGCCGACTGGCTGCATGGCTGCTACACGGCGGCGACGCTCGAAGACGCGCTGGCCAGCCGCGACAAGCTCCAGCCCGGCGAATCCATCTACGTGAAGTCCGGCCATGCGGTCACCGCGCACAGCGTCAGCTTCTACGCGCAGGATTCCGAGCAGGCCGGACTGCTGGCGCGCCAGCAGGAGATCGAGAACCTCGAGAAGCAGCTGCGCGCGCAGGGGCTGATCAACGAGGAGGCGCGATCGGCGCTGGTCCGCGCCGAAGCGGCGTACTCCGATGCCGCGCAGCGCCTGACCACCGCGCGCCGTGAAGCCGCCGAGACGCAAAGCCGTGCCCACGAACTGCAGGTCGAGACGCTGCGCCTGACGCAGCTGGCCGAGCAGACCCGCGCGCGCAGCGAGCAGATCAGCGGCGACCTCGCCGAAGTCGACGCGCTGCTCGAGGAATTGCAGGAGCGGCGCGTGTCCGCCGAGGGCCGTTTCGAGGAACTGGACATGCAGCTGGCCGACAGCCAGGAGCGGCATGCACAGCTGGACGAGCGCGTGATCGAGGCCGAGCGCAAGGTGGCCGAGGCGCGCGAGCAGCACCGCAGCCTGGAACGCCAGGCGCAGGAATCGCAGTTCGCGCAGCGCGCGCTGGAAGCGCGCCGCGGCGAGCTGCAGCGCGCCATCGAGACGGCCACGCAGCAGGCCACCTCCATCGCGGCGGAAGAAGAGCGCGCCCGCGCGGAGCTGGCCCGCCTGACCGACGCCGCCGCGCAGGCGGGGCTGCAATCCGCCCTGCAGCTGAAGTCCGAACGCGAGCAGGCGCTGGGCGCCAAGCGCAGCGAGTACGACGACCTCACGGCCAAGCTGCGCGCGAGCGACGAACGCCGCCTGCAGCTCGAGCGCGAGCTCGATCCGCTGCGCCAGCGCATCACCGACCTGCAGCTGAAGGAGCAGGCCGCCCGCCTGGGCCTGGAGCAATACACGCAGCTGCTCACCGAAGCGCAGGCCGACCTGGAAGCGGTGGGCAAGTCGATCGAGGAAGGCAGCGTGCGCCTCACCGGCCTGAGCTCCGAGATCGACCGCCTGCACCGCGAAGTCGCGGCGCTGGGCGCCGTCAACCTGGCCGCGCTGGAAGAACTAAGCACGGCGCGCGAGCGCAAGCAGTTCCTCGACGCGCAGACCAAGGACCTCACCGAGGCCATGACGACGCTGGAGGACGCCATCAAGAAGATCGACGCGGAAACGCGCGACCTGCTGGGCAGCACCTTCCAGACCGTCAACGAGCACTTCGGCCGCATGTTCCCGGAGCTGTTCGGCGGCGGCAATGCGAGGCTGGTGATGACCGGCGAGGAAATCCTCGATTCGGGCGTGCAGGTGATGGCGCAGCCGCCCGGCAAGAAGAACCAGACGATCCACCTGCTGTCCGGCGGCGAGAAGGCGCTGACCGCCATCGCGCTGGTGTTCGCGATCTTCCAGCTCAACCCCGCGCCCTTCTGCCTGCTGGACGAGGTGGACGCGCCGCTGGACGACGCCAACACCGAACGCTATGCCAAGCTGGTGAGCGCCATGAGCAAGGAAACGCAGTTCCTCTTCATCAGCCACAACAAGATCGCCATGGAAATGGCGGAGCAGCTGATCGGCGTGACCATGCAGGAGCAGGGCGTCTCGCGCATCGTGGCGGTCGACATGGAATCGGCGGTGACGATGGCGGAGGCCTGAGAGCCGGATGTCGGGATTCACCCTTGGCCTCGCGATCCTCGGCGGGCTCGTGCTCGCCGCCCTGGTCGCATGGAACGCGTGGACCACGCGCCGCAGCCTGCCCCGCCAGCCCGAAGCGCCGACCACGGTGGCCGAGGAGATGGCGACGCGGCCCATGGAGCGCACCGAGCCGGTGCTCGACGACGACCCGCTCGACGCCCCGCTCGCGCCCATCCCGCCGCCCGAGAAGAAGCTCGGGCTCGATGCCCTGATCGATGCGATCGCGCAGATCGCCGTGGACGGACCCGTCTCCGGCGAGGCCGCGCTGGCGGCGCTGCCGCCCACCCGCCGCGCCGGCAGCAAGCCTTTCGCCATCGAGGGCCGCAACGAGGCGACGGGCGAGTGGGAAACGCCGCGCGCGGGACAGCGCTACGTTGCGTTCCAGGCCGGCGTGCAGCTCGCCAACCGCAGCGGCGCGCTCAACGACATCGAGTTCTCCGAGTTCGTGGTGAAGGCGCAGGCCTTCGCCGACGCCGTGAACGGCTCGGCGGAGTTCCCCGAGATGCGTGACGAGGTTGGCCGCGCCCGCGAGCTCGACCAGTTCGCGGGAAGCCATGACGCGCAGCTGGGCTTCACGCTGCGCGCACGCAATGCCGCGTGGAGCCCCGGCTACGTGCAGCAGAGCGCGGCCCGCTTCGGTTTCCTGCCCGGTGCCATTCCCGGCCGGCTCGTGCTGCCCGCCAGCGCCGCCGGCGGCCCGCCCATCCTCGGGCTGTCGTTCTCCACGCAGGCTGCGTTGTCCGAGGACCCCGCGCATTCCGCGATCCGCGACCTCACCCTGAGCCTGGACGTGACGCACGTGCCGCGCGCGGAGCAGCCCTTTATGCGCATGCGCGACGCGGCCGTCGCGCTGGCCGCTTCGATGGACGGCCTGATCACCGACGACAACGGCCAGGTGATTCCCGTGGAAGCGCTGGACCGCATCGGCGCCGACCTCGAGCACCTCTACGACACGCTCGACGCCCGCGACCTGTCGGCCGGATCGCCTCAAGCGCGCCGGCTCTTTTCCTGACCATGAGCATCCCGGCCCGGATCCAGGAGCGCGCCGATGCGCTGCGCGAACTGCTGCACCACCACAACCACCAGTACTACGTGCTGGACCATCCGGAGATCCCGGACGCCGAGTACGACCGCCTGTTCCGCGAACTGCAGGAGCTCGAGGCGCAACACCCCGGCTTGCTGACGCCGGACTCGCCGACCCAGCGCGTGGGCGGCCGCGTGCTCGAGGGCTTCGCCAAGGTGCGGCACAAGGTGCCGATGCTCTCGATCCGCACCGAGACCGACATCGAAGCCACCGGCGCGCGCAACTTCGATGGGCGGGTGCGGCGCGAGCTGGGCCTGAAAGAGGGTGACGAGCCCGTCGAGTACGTCGCCGAACTCAAGTTCGACGGCCTGGCGATCAGCCTGCGCTACGAGCGTGGCGTGCTGGTGCAGGCCGCCACGCGCGGCGATGGCGAGATCGGCGAGGACGTCACGCAGAACATCCGCACCATCGGGCAGATTCCACTGCGGCTGCGGGGTGCGCCGCCGGTGCTGGAAGTGCGCGGCGAGGTCTACATGCGCCGCGACGACTTCGAGCGCCTGAACGAACTGCAGCGCGAGAAGATCGCCAAGGGCGCCAGGAACGAGAAGACCTTCGTCAATCCGCGCAATGCCGCGGCGGGCGCCGTGCGCCAGCTCGATCCGGCCATCGCCCGCCAGCGGCCCCTGAGCTTCTATGCCTACGGCTGGGGCGAGATCGAGGGCGGCCCGGAGTTCGGCACGCACCACGAGGTGCTGATGGCGCTGAAGGCCTGGAGTTTCCCGGTCTCGGACCGCGTGGCGGTGGGGCGCGGCGCCGACGACCTGATCGCCTACCACCAGGCGGTGGGCCGCGAGCGTGACGGCCTGCCCTTCGACATCGACGGCGTGGTCTACAAGGTGAACAGCCTCGCCCTGCAAAGGCAGCTGGGCTTCGTCACGCGCGAGCCGCGCTGGGCGGTGGCGCACAAGTTCCCCGCCCAGGAGCAGCTGACCACGGTCGAATCCATCGACGTGTACGTGGGCCGCACGGGCAAGCTCACGCCCGTGGCGCGGCTGCACCCGGTGTTCGTGGGTGGCGTGACGGTGACCAACGCGACGCTGCACAACGAGGACGAGGCCCGGCGCAAGGACGTGCGCGTGGGCGACACCGTCATCGTGCGGCGCGCGGGCGACGTGATCCCCGAGGTCGTGGCGGTCGTGCCCGACAAGCGCCGGCCGGGTACGCATCCCTTCACCATGCCCGCGACCTGCCCGGTATGCGGGTCGGCCGCCGTGCGTGAAGAGGGCGAGGCCGATCACCGCTGCACAGGGGGCCTGTTCTGCAGCGCCCAGCGCAAGTCCGCCATCCTGCATTTCGCGCAGCGGCGCGCGCTCGACATCGAGGGTCTCGGCGAGAAGCTGGTGGACCAGATGGTGGAAGCTGGCGTGATCCGCACGCTGCCGGACCTGTATCGCCTGGGCCTCGCCAACCTCGTGGCGCTGGAGCGCATGGGGGACAAGTCGGCGCAGAACGTGCTGGCGGCGCTGGAGAAATCGAAGTCCACGACCCTGCCGCGCTTCCTCTACGGCCTGGGGATCCGGCACGTGGGCGAATCGACGGCGCGCGACCTGGCGCGCCACTTCGGAAAGCTCGACGCCGTGATGGACGCGTCCGTGGAGCAATTGCTGCAGGTGCCCGACGTGGGTCCCATCGTCGCCGAGAGCGTCCACGCCTTCTTCCAGCAGCCGCACAACCGCGAGGTGATCGAGCAGCTGCGCGCCTGCGGCGTGCATTGGGAAGAAGGCGAGCCCGCGGTGCAGGCGCCCAAGCCGCTCTCGGGCAAGACGGTGGTCCTCACCGGCACGCTGCCCACGCTGTCGCGCGACGAGGCCAAGGAGATGCTCGAAGCCGCCGGTGCCAAGGTGGCGGGGTCCGTCAGCAAGAAGACGGACTACGTCGTGGCGGGCGCGGAGGCCGGCAGCAAGCTGGACAAGGCACGTGAACTGGGCCTGGCCGTCCTCGACGAAGACGGATTGCGCGCGCTGCTGGCAGGCGCCTAAGGCGCCTTCGCGCCGTCCGGACGGTGCTCCGGCCGCCGCCACAGCCACCACAGCACGATCGCCATGCCGGCGATGATGCCGCCCACGGCGGGCAGCCAGTGGCTGGGCGCGATGACGGACATCGAGATCGCGCTGCCCGCCATCATCACGCTGGTGATCCACTTGGCCTTGCGCGGCACCACGCCGTAGTCGTACCAGTCGTTGAGCTGGCGGCCGAAGTGCGGATGGTTCATCAGCCAGCTGTGCAGGCGCGGCGAGGAGCGCGACGCGCACCAGGCGGCCACGATCAGGAACGGGACGGTGGGCATCACCGGCAGGAAGATGCCGATCACGCCCAGCAGCAGGCACACCCCCGCCAGGCCCTGCAGGAACCAGCGTGCGGGCGCGGAAAGGCCGCGGGAATCGGCGGAAGCTTCTGGACTCATCACCCGAGAGGATACCGGGCCTGGGCCCGCCGCGGGCGCTATCCTGCGCGCATGGCTGTACGACAAATCCTGAAAATGGGCGATCCCCGGCTGCTGCGCACCGCCCAGCCGGTGCGTGAATTCGGCACGCCCGCGCTGCGCGAGCTGATTGCCGACATGCAGGACACGATGCAGGCCGCCGACGGCGCCGGCCTCGCCGCGCCGCAGATCGGCGTGGACCTGCAACTGGTGATCTTCGGCACGGATGTGCCCAATCCGCGCTATCCGGATGCGCCAGCCGTGCCGCGCACGGTGCTGCTGAACCCGGTGATCACGCCGCTGGGGTCCGAGGAGGAAGACGGCTGGGAAGGTTGCCTGTCGGTGCCGGGGCTGCGTGGCGTGGTGCCGCGCTGGCGCCGCATCCGCTACACCGGCTTCGACGAGGAAGGACAGCGAATCGACCGCGAAGCCGAGGGCTTCCACGCGCGGGTGGTGCAGCATGAGGTGGACCACCTGTTCGGGAAGCTCTATCCGATGCGCGTGCGGGACTTCACGCAGTTCGGATTCACCGAGGTGCTCTTCCCCGGACTGGATGCGGGCGACGACGACTGAGAAGCTTCAGCGCTGCGGCATGTCCTTGGCGGAATAGCCCAGGCTGACCGTCGCATCGGCGGGGATGGCGGGCACCGTTTCGTTCCAGGCGAGCCATGCGTCGCGCAGGGCCGCGAAGCGGTCCGGCTCGCGCGGCGCGAGGTTGGCGCGCTCGCGCTCGTCGGCGGCCAGGTCGAACAGGTACTCGTGCTCGTCGACCTTCAGGTACTTCCAGTCGCCCATGCGCAGCGCGCGCTGGTCGCGGTGGTTCATGCGCCAGTACAACGGGCGCTCGAAGCGGTGGGCGGGATCGCGCAGGACGGCGGCGAGCGACACGCCGTCCAGCGGGTAGTCCGGGTGCGGCTGCGCCCCGCCCAGCTCCAGCAGCGTGGCCGACCAGTCCATGGTCATGCAGTGCTGGCGGCTCACACTGCCGGCGCGAATACCGGCGGGCCAGTGCGCGATCCACGGCACGCGGATGCCGCCTTCGGTGAGGTCCATCTTGCCGCCCACCAGCGGCCAGTTGTCCGAGAAGCGCTCGCCGCCGTTGTCGCTGGTGAAGACGACCAGCGTGTTCTCCAGCAGGCCCTCGCGCCGCAGCGCCGCCACCAGTGCGCCTATGCCTTCGTCCATGTGGTGGATCATGCGGCGGTAGCTGTGCACGTTGCCGCCGTGGAGGTGGAACAGGTTCCGCGCCACGTCCGCGGCCACGTGGGCGTCCTCGCGCGTTTCCCACGGCCAGTGCGGTGCGGTGTAGTGCAGGCTGAGGAAGAACGGCCGGCCCGCCTTCGCGCTGGCCGCCATGCGCTCGACGTAGTCCACGGCGCGCTGCGACAGGACGTCGGTCAGGTAGCCGACCTCGCGGTGCTCCTGGTCGCCCAGGTACAGGTCGTGGTCGCCGGTGAAGGAGCAATGGGTGAAATAGTCCACCCCGCCGGCCATGATGCCGAAGAACTCGTCGTAGCCGGAGCGCAACGGCCCGAAGTACGGGGGATAGCCCAGGTGCCACTTGCCGACCAGCGCCGTCGCATAGCCCGCTTCCCGCAGCAGCGAGGGCAGGGTGGGCACTTCAGGCGGCAGGCCGAGCACCGGGCTGCCCTTGCTCCTGCTGTTGATCGGCTCCTCCAGGCCCGCGCGCACGCGGTACTGGTAGCGCATGGTCATGAGCGCGAAGCGCGTGGGGGAGCAGACCGGGGAGTTGGCGTAGCCCTCGGTCAGGCGCAGTCCGCCTGCCGCGAGGGCGTCGATGTGCGGCGACACCGGGCCGAAAGCCGCCTGCCGCCCGCCGTAGCAGCCCAGGTCGGCGTAGCCGAGGTCGTCCGAGACGATGTAGATGAGGTTCGGTTTCACGAGGGCTGCAGCTTAGGGCAAGCTGCGACCCCCTGCAGGCGAACTCACTCCGCCTTGATGCCGCGCATCATGATCACGCCGCCCAGGATGGCGGTGTCGTGCTTGATGCGGTTCGCCAGGCCTTCGGCGTTGGTGCCGGCGGTCTGCCAGCCCTGCTGGAACAGCTTGCCGCGCACGTCCTGCGAACGCGCGATCTCCGAGATCGCCTTCGAGAGGCGCTCGACGATGGGCTTGGGCATGGACTTGGGCGCGGCTGCAGCGGTCCAGATTTCCAGCTGGAAGCCCAGGATGCCCTGTTCCTGCAGGCTGGGGTACTCGGGCACCAGCGGGCTGCGCGCCTGCGAGGTCACGCCCACGGCCTTGAGCTTGCCGGCCTTGATCTGCGCGTTCGCGAGCCCCGGGGGCAGCAGCGCCAGCTGGATCTGGTTGGTGATCAGGGCCTGGATCACCTGCGGGTTGCCTGGATACGGCACGTGCACCGGATCCATGTTCGTCTTCGTCTTCAGCAGCTCCATGCCGATGTGGCCGACGGTGCCCACGCCGGGCGAGCCGTAGCTCCACTTGTCCCCGCCGTTGCGCGCGGCCAGGAAGAACTCCTGCGCGTTCTTGAACGGCGTCGTGGCCGGCGCGGCCAGCAGCACGGGCGCGGTGCCGATCAGGCTGATCGGCTGCAGGTCCTTGATCGGGTCGTACGGAACCCGGGGGTTCAGCAGCTTGGCGATCGTCATGTTGCCGTTGATGAGCGTGCCGATCGTGTGGTCGTCCGTGGCCTTGGTCACGAAGTCCGCGGCGATGTTGCCGCCGGCGCCGACCTTGTTCTCCACGATGACGGGCTGGCCCAGTTCCCTGGCGAGCGGCTCCGCGATGGTGCGGGCCACGAGGTCGGGCGACGAGCCGGCGGGGAAGCCGACGACCAGGCGGATCGGCTTGGTCGGCCAGTTCAGCGCGGGCGCGGCAGCGGCCGCGGGGTTCTTCTGGGCCAGGGCAGGGGCCATGGCGGCGGCGAGTGCGAGCAGCAGCACGCTGCGGCGCGCGGCGATCCGGGTGTTCATGCGGTTCCTTCCTCCAAACGACAGCGGCCCCTCGCGGGCCGTGCGTCGATGCTAGCTCGACAGCAGGGCCGCGAAGTTCTAACGCCTGTACGGGAATCGCCTAAACCGACAGCGTGCTGCAAGCCACGCGGGCGTCTAGCGGGACGCGGCCCCGGCTGCGAAGCTGGCTTCGGCCACGTGCCGCAGCGGCGTGCCGTCAGGCGGACGCAGCGCCAGCGCGCGCATGACGGCAGCCGTGCGCGTCTCCACGCCCAGCTTGACGTATACATGCTCCAGGTGCTTTTGCACGGTGCGCGGACTGGTGCCGAGGAGCGCCGCGATCCCGGCGTCGGTCTTGCCATGCGCGAGCCAGCGCACCACCTCGCGCTCGCGTGGCGTCAGGTCCGCGGGCATGGCAGCCGCGCGCTGCGGCCGCAGCATGTCCTGCGCCTCGGGTTCCCGCATGCGGCGGCAGGCCAGTGCGTAGAGGAACGCCAGGTGCGGGCGCAGCAGTTCCAGCCGCGCGCAGTCCCGTTCGCTGAAGTCGGACCCGCGCCGGTTCAAGACCAGGCTGACCAGCGTGCGGCCGTCCATCCACAACGGCACGGCGACCGCGCGGTCCAGGCCCACTTGCCGGTAGTAGTCGGCATAGAGCGCGGTGCTGCGAAAGCGCTGGAGCGGCAGTGAATCGGAGATGCGCCAGGTGGCCGTGCCGCCCTCGATCCCATGGCGGCGCACCAGCGGGTGCTCGAAGAAATGCCGGTCGAAGCTTTCGATGTCGGCCGCGGACAGGGCGGGCGAAGGCTGGCCGACGACGCGGCGGTGCCCCGTCACCAGGTCGCACACGGACAACGTGGTCAGCTCGGAGGCGACGAAGGACGAGACGGCGTGTACCGTCTCGCGCGCGAAGCGCAGCGGCTCCACGGCGGCAGCCTCCAGCTGCGCGACGATCGCGAAGCCGGTGGCGAGGTCCTTGCGGGTGAGGTTCATGACGGCATACGCAAGGCTGCGTATTGGTCGGTGGCGGCTCCGGGCGAATGATCTGGGCGCTGGACCGGGTGTCCACGCCAGTCTACGAGCCCGCGACGGACCCTTCAAGCGGGTTCGACGGAGCAACGCAGGCGTTTCGACGGTGCTCGGCCCGGCCCACGGCGTTCAACCTGATCCATGAGGTGAGACCATGACGACCCTGCAGACCTTGTCGCTCGACGGGCGACGCTTCGATGGCGTGGTGCTGGAGCCCGGCAAGACCACCGGCGATGCCGAGCGCATCAGCTTCCGGGACGGGCAGTTCCACTCCAGCGCCTGCGAGCCCTACGGCTATGGCGACGGGCGCTACCAGGCACGCCAGGACGGAGATGCGGTCGTGTTCGAGGTGCAGACCGACAGCCCGCAATACGGGCAGCTGCGCTGGGCCTGCCGCATCGCCGGCGACAAGCTCGACGGCACGTTGACGATGCTGCGCGACGGCGCGGCGGTGAACCGCAAGTGGGTCGTGGCGGGCGAAGAGCGCGCCGCCCAGCCTCCTACGCGCTGATCGCGCCCAGCAGCTCGGTCTCGATCTCGATCTGCTTGCGGTTCTGCTGCAGCTCGGGGCCGTCGATGAGGAAGGTGTCCTCCACGCGCTCGCCGAGCGTGGACACCTTGGCCAGCTGCAGGTTCAGCTTGTGGCGGGCCAGCACCCGCGCGATGGAATAGAGCAGGCCCACGCGGTCGCTCGCGGAGATCGAGAGCAGCCAGCGCTGCGCCTTCTCGTCGGGGCGCAGGTCGATGCGCGGCGGGATGGGAAAGCTCTTGACGCGCCGCGACACCCGGCCGCGGCTCGGCGCGGGCAGCGGACCCGCGGCGGTGATGGTGGCGCACAGGTCCGACTCCACCATGCTGCACAGCTCGCGATAGTGGTCCGGCAGCATGGACGTGACGACCTGGAAGGTGTCCAGCGCGTACCCGTTGGTGGCCGTGTGGATCTTGGCTTCCAGGATGCTGAAGCCGGCCTGGTCGAAGTAGCCGCAGATGCGCGCGAAGAGGTCGGGCTGGTCCGGCGTGTACACCATCACCTGCAGGCCTTCGCCCACCGGGGAGATGCGCGCGCGCACGATCACCTTGCCGCCGCCCACGTGGCGCGAGAGGTGCCGCGTGTGCCAGACGATGTCGTCGGCCTCGTGCCGCATGAAGTAGCCCACGTCGAGCGTGTCCCACAGCTTCTTGTGCGCCTCGAAGGGCAGGGAATGCAGCTGCAGCTTGACGAGCGCCTCGCGCTTGCGCGCTTCGACCTCGGCCTTCGGGTCGGGCGCGCCGCCGCCGAGCGCGCGCAGCGCGTAGCGGTACAGGTCCTCCAGCAGCTTGCCCTTCCAGGCGTTCCACACCTTGGGGCTGGTGCCGCGCACGTCGGCCACGGTCAGCAGGTACAGCGCCGTCAGGTAGCGCTCGTTGCCCACGCGCCTGGCGAACGCCCCGATCACGGCCGGGTCGCCGAGGTCCTCCTTCTGGGCGACACGGCTCATCGCCAGGTGTTCCTTCACCAGGAACTCGATGAGCTTGCAGTCCTCGGCATCGATCTGGTGCTGGCGGCAGAAGCGCCGCACCTCGCGCGCACCGAGGTCGGAGTGGTCGCCGCCCCGGCCCTTCGCGATGTCGTGGAACAGCGCCGCGGTGTAGAGGATGTACGGCTTGTTCCAGCCGGCGGCCAGCTGCGAGCAGAAAGGGTACTCGTGCGCATGCTCCGGCATGAAGAAGCGGCGCACGTTGCGCAGCACCATCAGGATGTGCTGGTCCACGGTGTACACGTGGAACAGGTCGTGCTGCATCTGCCCGACGATCTTGCGGAACACCCACAGGTAGCGCCCGAGCACCGAGGTCTCGTTCATCAGCCGCATTGCGTGCGTGATGCCGCGCGGCTGCATCAGCATCTCGCGGAAGGTCGCGTGGTTCGCCGGGTCGTTGCGGAAGTCCGCGTCCATCACCTTGCGCGCGTTGTAGAGCGCGCGCAGCGTGCGGGCCGACAGTCCCTTCACGCCCGGCGTGGTCTGGTACACGAGGAAGGTCTCGAGGATCGCGCGCGGCTCCTTCAGGTAGAGGTCGTCGCTCGCCACCTCGATCATCCCGGCCTTCTCGGAGAACCGTTCGTTGATCGGGCGCGCCTCCGCCGCCGCCGGGTTCAGGCGCTCCTCGATGTTCAGCAGCAGGATCTGGTTCAGCTGCGCCACCGCCTTGGCCGCCCAGTAGTAGCGCTTCATCAGGCGTTCGCTGGAGCGCTGCAGGATGCGGCCGTCGGGCCGCGCCACGGCCTTGTAGCCGAACGACTCCGCCACGGCGTTCTGCAAGTCGAACACCAGCCGGTCCTCGCGGCGGCTGGCCACCACGTGCAGGCGCGCGCGGATGGTGGACAGCAGCGCCTCGTTGCGCTTGATCTGGCGCGCCTCGAAGGCGGTCGCCAGCCCGCGCCGGGCGAGTTCGTCCCAGCTGCGTCCGAAGCCCGCCGCATTGGCCACCCACAGGATCACCTGCAGGTCGCGCAGGCCGCCCGGCGATTCCTTGCAATTCGGCTCCAGCGCGTAGGGCGTGTTCTCGAACTTCGTGTGCCGCTGCCGCATCTCGAGCGTCTTGGCCACGAAGAAAGCGCGCGGATCGATCTGCGCCCGGAAGCGCTCCTGGAAGGCGGTGAACAGCTTGCGCGAACCGGTGACCAGCCGCGCCTCGAGCAGCGAGGTCTGCACGGTCACGTCGCCCGCCGCCTGCGCCACGCATTCCTCCACGGTGCGCACGCTGGAGCCGATCTCCAGGCCGGCGTCCCAGCAGCCGCCGATGAATTGCTCCACCCGCTGCTTGAGGCGGGCGTCGTGCTCGCAGGAGATGCCGTCGGGCATCAGCAGCAGCACGTCGACGTCGGAATGGGGGAAGAGTTCGCCGCGGCCGAAGCCGCCGACGGCCACCAGCGCGACTCCGGCCGGCAGCCCCGCGCGGGACCACAGCGCCTTCAGCGCGTCGTCGGCGGCGTGGGCGAGGGCCTGCAACAGGCCCTTGATGGTGCGGGTGGAACTGCCGTCGGCCCTGAGCGATTCCAGCAGTTCGGCCTTGCGGGCCTTGTACGCGTTGCGGACCGCGGCCACGCCATTCCCGCCTGCGCGGGAATCCACGACGTCATTCCCGCGCAGGCGGGAATCCAGAGCGTCCGCTCCCTGGGAGCCCTGGGTCCCCGCCTCCGCGGGGACGACGTTCGAGCGTGTCATCCCTTCACGAAGGCCGGGGGCGGCGGGCTGCCTTCGGACAGCGTCATGACCTCGTAGCCGCTCTCGGTGACCAGCACGGTGTGCTCCCACTGCGCCGACAGCGAGTGGTCCTTGGTCACGATGGTCCAGCCGTCGTTGCCGAATTCCTTCACGTCGCGGCGGCCGGCGTTGATCATCGGCTCGATGGTGAAGGTCATGCCGGGCACCAGTTCTTCCAGCGTTCCCGGCTTGCCGTAGTGCAGGACCTGCGGCTCCTCGTGGAAGTTGCGGCCGATGCCGTGGCCGCAGAACTCGCGCACCACGGAAAACCCGTTGCTCTCGGCGAACTTCTGGATCGCCCAGCCGATGTCGCCCAGGCGCACGCCCGGCTTCACCTGCACGATCCCGTGCCACATGGCCTCGTACGTGATCTGCACGAGGCGCTTCGCGGCGATGGAAGCCTCGCCCACGATGAACATGCGGCTGGTGTCGCCGTACCAGCCATCCTTGATGACGGTGACGTCGACGTTGACGATGTCGCCCTTCTTCAGCGGCTTGTCGTTCGGGATGCCGTGGCACACCACGTGGTTGACCGAGGTGCACAGCGAAGCGGGGTAGGGCGGGTAGCCCGAGGGCTGGTAGCCCAGCGTGGCCGAGATGCTGCCCTGCTTCTGCATGCACTCGGCCGCCAGCCGGTCGATCTCGCGGGTGGTGATGCCCGGCTTGATGAAGGGCGTGAGGTAGTCCAGGACCTCCGCGGCGAGGCGCCCGGCGGTGCGCATGCCCTGGATCCCTTGTTGGTCTTTGGTCGTGATGCCCATGGCCGGAATTATCCCATCGAGTGAAATACCTCGCAGTTAGAATGACGGGCTCTCCCCGGCCCCAGTCAGCGGCCGCGGCGACCACTCCCAGACAGGTTTCAGACAGTGTCCCTGCACATCACCGAGTTCGAGGGGGGCCAGGCCCTCAGTGCGTTCCGCCTCCAGCAACTGCTGCCGCGCCTGCAGACGGTGCATCCGAAGGTCGCCGGGCTCGCGGCGCGGTACGTGCACCTGGTCGCCAGCGACCACCCGCCCTCCGGTGCCGAACGCGAGCAGCTGGCCGCGCTGCTGACCTACGGCGAGCCCTTCGCCGGTGCATCCGAAGGGCCGCTGCTGGTGGTCACGCCGCGGCTGGGCACGGTTTCCCCCTGGGCTTCGAAGGCCACCGACATCGCGCACAACTGCGGCCTGGCCGTCAGGCGCATCGAGCGCGTGGTGGAGTACCGGCTGCAGATGCAATCCGGCTGGCTCGGGAAGTCGACGCTGGAGCCGGCGCAGCTGGCGGCGATCGCCGGCCTGCTGCATGACCGCATGACCGAGAGCGTGCTGGTGCAGCGCTCGGAAGCCGCCCGCCTGTTCACCGAACTGCACCCGCAGCCCATGGAGCACGTCGACGTGCGGGGCGGCGGGCGCGCCGCGCTGGAGGATGCGAACCGGCGCTTCGGGCTGGCGCTGGCCGACGACGAGATCGACTACCTGGTGCAGGCGTTCACCGGGCTGGAACGCAATCCGACGGACGTCGAGCTGATGATGTTCGCGCAGGCGAACAGCGAGCACTGCCGCCACAAGATCTTCAACGCCACCTTCGCCATCGACGGCGTGCCGCAGGAAAAGAGCCTGTTCGGCATGATCCGCAACACGCACCAGGCGAACCCGCAGCACACCATCGTCGCCTATGCGGACAACGCCGCGGTGATGGAAGGCCACGACGTGGAGCGCTTCATGCCCGGCGAGGGCGGCGTCTACGGCGGTGCCCCGGCGACGCAGCATGTGCTGATGAAGGTGGAGACCCACAACCACCCGACCGCCATCTCGCCGTTCCCGGGCGCCTCCACCGGCGCGGGCGGCGAGATCCGCGACGAGGGCGCCACCGGCCGCGGCGCGCGCCCGAAGGCGGGCTTGACCGGCTTCACGGTGTCGAGGCTGTGGGACGGCCGCTTCGGCAAGCCCGAACACATCGCCAGCCCGCTGCAGATCATGACCGAGGGGCCCTTGGGCGGCGCCGCGTTCAACAACGAGTTCGGCCGGCCCAACCTGCTCGGCTACTTCCGCGAATACGAGCAGGAGGTGGCGGGGGTCGCCCGCGGCTACCACAAGCCGATCATGATCGCCGGCGGCGTGGGGACGATAGACGCCGGCCTCACGCACAAGATCCCGTTCCCGGCCGGCACGCTGCTGGTGCAGCTGGGCGGGCCCGGCATGCGCATCGGCATGGGCGGCGGCGCGGCCTCGTCGATGGCCACCGGCACGAACGCCGCGGAGCTGGACTTCGACTCCGTGCAGCGCGGCAACCCCGAGATCCAGCGCCGCGCGCAGGAGGTGATCAACCGGTGCTGGTCCCTGCGGGAGGCCAATCCGGTGCTGGCGATCCACGACGTGGGCGCGGGCGGCCTGTCCAACGCTTTCCCCGAACTCACGAACGACGCCGGCCGCGGCGCGCGCTTCGACCTGCGCAAGGTGCCGCTGGAAGAGTCCGGCCTGGCGCCGCGGGAGATCTGGAGCAACGAGAGCCAGGAGCGCTACGTACTGGCGATCGCGCCCGAGTCGCTGGAGCTGTTCCGCTCCTTCTGCGAGCGCGAACGCTGCCCCTTCGCCGTGGTCGGCGTGGCCACCGAGCAGCGCCAGCTGGTGGTGGCGGACGAGGGCGCCGACACCCCCGTGGACATGCCGATGGACGTGCTGCTCGGCAAGCCGCCCAAGATGCATCGCGACGCGCAGTCGGTGGCGCGTGAGGTCCCGCCGCTGGACCTCTCGGGCGTGAAGCTGCAGGATGCCGTGATCCAGGTGCTGAGCCATCCGACGGTCGCGTCCAAGCGCTTCCTGGTGACGATCGGCGACCGCACGGTGGGCGGCCTCACGCATCGCGACCAGATGGTGGGCCCCTGGCAGGTGCCGGTGGCCGATTGCGCGGTGACCCTGGCGGATTACCGGGGCTTCGCCGGCGAAGCCATGAGCATGGGCGAGCGCACGCCGCTCGCTTCGGTGGATGCGCCCGCGTCCGGCCGCATGGCCGTGGCCGAGGCCATCACCAACCTGCTGGCCGCACCCATCGAGCTGCCCCGCGTGAAGCTGTCCGCCAACTGGATGGCGGCCTGCGGCGAGCCGGGCGAAGACGCCGCGCTGTACGAGACCGTGCGTGCCGTGGGCATGGAACTGTGCCCGCAGCTCGGCGTGGCGATCCCCGTCGGCAAGGACAGCCTCTCCATGCGCACGCAGTGGAGCGAGGGCGCGGGCACGCGCAAGGTGACCTCGCCCGTGAGCCTGGTCGTGACTGCATTCGCATCGCTGGGCGACGTGCGCGGCACGCTGACACCGCAACTCGACGCGCAGCAGGACACCACGCTGGTGCTGGTCGACCTGGGCCATGGCCGCAACCGCATGGGTGGCAGCATCCTGGCGCAGGTGCTGGGCCAGCCCGGCGGCGCGGTCCCGGACCTGGACGACGCGCAGGACCTCGTGCGGCTGGTCGCCGCGGTCAATGAATTGCGCGCGCAGGGCCGCATCCTCGCCTACCACGACCGCAGCGACGGCGGCCTGCTCGCGGCCGCCTGCGAAATGGCGTTTGCCGGCCACGTGGGCGTGGCGCTCAACGTGGACCTGCTGGTCACCGAGGGAGACGGCATCAGCGACAGCCGCGCCGAGTACGGCGACGCCAAGAACTGGGCGACCCAGGTGAGCACGCGGCGCGAGGAGCTGACGCTGAAGGCACTGTTCAGCGAGGAGCTGGGCGTGCTGCTGCAGGTGCGCAACGCCGAGCGCAACGAGGTGATGCAGGTGCTGCGCGCGCACGGCCTCTCGAAGCACAGCCACTTCGTGGGCGAGACCCGTCCCGCATCGTCCGCGATCGACGTGGGCAAGGGCGAGGTGCAAGTCTGGCGCGACACGAAGGCCGTGTTCAGCGCCAGGCTCGCCGACCTGCACCAGGTGTGGGACAGCGTGAGCTGGAAGATCTGCCAGCAGCGCGACAACCCGGTGTGCGCGGACAGCGAACATGCGGCAGCGGGCGATCCGGCAGACCCGGGCTTGCATGTCTTCCTCCCTCCCCCCCCGGGGGAGGGCCGGGGTGGGGGCGCTCCAGCGCTCAACCTCACCAAACCCCGCGTCGCCATCCTCCGCGAGCAAGGCGTCAACTCGCACGTCGAGATGGCCTACGCGTTCACGGCCGCGGGCTTCGAAGCCGTCGACGTGCACATGACGGACCTGCAATCCGGCCGCCATCGCCTGGCCGACTTCGCCGGCCTGGTCGCCTGCGGCGGCTTCAGCTACGGCGACACGCTCGGCGCCGGCATCGGCTGGGCGCGCAGCATCACGTTCAACCCCGTCCTGTCGCAGCAGTTCCGCGATTTCTTCGCGCGCGGCGACAGCTTCGGCCTCGGCGTGTGCAACGGCTGCCAGATGTTCGCCGAGCTGGCCGACATCATTCCGGGCGCGCAGGCCTGGCCGCGCTTCACCACCAACCGCAGCGAGCGTTTCGAGGCCCGCCTGGCGATGGTGGAGGTGCTGGACTCGCCCAGCCTGTTCCTGCAGGGCATGGCAGGCGCCCGCCTGCCGATCGCGGTGGCGCACGGCGAGGGCTATCCCAACTTCGCGTACCGCGGCGACGAGGGGCAGGTCGTCCGCGCGCTGCGCTTCGTGGACAACCATGGCCAGCCTACGGAGCGCTATCCCTTCAATCCCAACGGCGGCGCCGGCGGCCTGACCGGCGTGACCACGCCGGACGGGCGCTTCACCGCGCTGATGCCGCACCCCGAGCGCGTGTTCCGCAACATCCAGATGTCGTGGACCTCCGGCGACCCGGTGGCGCACAGCCCCTGGATGCAGCTGTGGCACAACGCGCGCAAGTGGGTCGGCTGACCGCATGAGCACGCAGAAACAGGCACAGCGCGAACCCGACGCGCATGGCGCCCCCGTGCGCCGTTTCCTCGACCCGGCCTACCGGCCGCTCGCCCAGGACCTCGCCGCCGTCCGGCGCGAGATCGACCGCATCGACGACGCCATCGTACAGCTGATGGCCGAGCGCGCCATGTACGTGAAGGACGCCGCGCGCTTCAAGCGCGACGCCTTCCAGGTGAGCGCCCCGGCCCGGCAGGCGCAGGTGTTCGCGCATGTGCGCGAGCTGGCGGCGCGCCACGACCCCGCCTTCAACGGCGGCTTCGAAGGCCTGCCGGACGTTGTCGAGTCCGCCTACCGGGCCTTGGTGGCCGGGTATATTGCATGCGAACAAACATACTTCGGGCAGACCGAGCCCGTGGACCCCTCTCCCAAGGAAGACCCGCAGTGAACGTCAGACGACATCTCCTGAAAGCCATCTCCGCCGCCTCCGTCGCGGCCCTTGCCGCCGCCCCCTGGACGGCAGCCCTCGCGCAGGGCGACTACCCGAGCAAGACCATCAGGCTGCTCGTGCCTTTCGGCGCCGGCTCCACGCCCGACGCATTCGCCCGCGTGGTGAGCGAGCACGCCGCGAAGACGCTCGGCCAGTCCATCGTGATCGAGAACCGCGCCGGCGCGGGCGGCAACATCGCCACCAACCTGGTCGCCAAGGCGCCGCCGGACGGCTACACCATCGGCGTGTCCATCACGGGCCCGCTGGTGAACAACACGCTGATTTACGACAACCTGCCGTACGACCCCTTCAAGGACCTGCAGCCCATCACCTTCGGCGTGCACCAGGGCAACGTGCTGGCGGTGAGCTCCTCGCTCGGCGTGAACAACATGAAGGAGCTGATGGACCTGCTGCGGAAGAACCCCGGCAAGTACAACTACGCCTCCGTCGGCGTGGGCACCCTGTCGCAGCTGAGCATGGAGGCCATCAAGTCCCTGACCAACAGCTACGTGGTGCAGGTGCCCTACGCCTCCTCGCCGGCCGCCGTGATGAGCGTGCTGCAGGGCGATACCCACATGGTGAGCCTGGCGCCGCTGGCGGTGATGCCGCAGGTGCAGGCCGGCAAGATGAAGGTGCTGGCGGTGTCCACGGCCAGGCGCCTGCCGCAGCTGCCTGACGTGCCCACCTTCCGCGAGTCCGGCGTCGCGCTGGACGGCAGCGCGTGGATCGGCATCATCGCCCCCGCGGGCACGCCGCCCACCGTGGTGGCGCGGCTCAACCAGGCCTTCGTCGGCGCGATGCGCGATCCCGCGGTGCTGGCCAAGCTGCGCGCGCAGTACATGGAACCGGAACCCGGCACGCCGGAGCAGTTTGCGGCGTACATGCGCCAGGAGCGCGCCAAGTGGGGGCCGGTGATCAAGCGGGCGGGAATCAAGGCGGAGTAGACCCCGTCATTCCCGCGCAGGCGGGAATCCAGGGCTCCCAGTGAAAAGCGGCCACCGGCCGCTTTTGCTTATTCAACGCCCTGGGTCCCCGCCTCCGCGGGGACGACGGTCAGAAGTCGTACTTCTGCCCGGGCTGCGGCACCAGGACCGTGGTGGCGGAGCCGGAGCCCAGTGCACCGATGAACTCCTCCGGCGTGCCGCGCAGCTGCGGCGTGGTGCCGTAGTGGATGGGAATCGCATAGCGCGGGCGGATCATGTCGCGCACGGCCACCGCGGCGTCCTGCGGGCTCATCACGAAGTGGTTGCCGATCGGCAGCAGCACCACGTCGGGCCGGTACATCTCGGCGATCAGGCGCATGTCGCCGAACACGCCGGTATCGCCCATGTGCCAGACCTTGAAGCCGTTTTCCATCTCCACGATGTAGCCCACCGGCTCGCCGCCGGGGTGCACGACGTCCTTGCCGGCCGCGTCCTTCCACCCGAGTTCGGAGGAGTGCTCGGCGCGCACCGCGGTGATCTTGGGACCGGTCGGGCCCCAGGGCAGGACGGTGCCGCCCTTGCCCATGCGGGGCGCCAGGTTGCCGGGCAGGATGCCCAGCGCGGCGACCGTCTGGTTCAGGCCCGCCGGCCCGTACATGGGCGCGTTGTGCATCTTCGCGAGCTCGGGCGCGTCGGCGAAGTGGTCGAAGTGCGCGTGCGTGACCAGGATCATGTCCACCTTGCCGAGCGCGGACAGTTCCTTGAACGCCGCCGGCGTCTTGGGGTTGGTCTTCAGCCAGGGATCGATCACGATCACCTTGCCGCCGGGCGTGGTGATGCGTGTCGTCGCCTGCCCCAGCCACAGCACTTCGGTCTTGCCCGCGGCGAGCTGGCCGGGCGGCATGGCACGCACCACGGGCGCGGGCTGGGTGTGGGTCATGGGCCGGCCCGCGCAGCCGGCAAGCACCGCGGCCGCGACGAGCAGCAGGGTGTGGAGTTTCGTCATCGTGAGGCTCCTTGTTGTTCGCATGCCAACCCGCTGGCCGGCACCGGCGCATTGGAACGGTGGCACCCATCCGCGTCAATCGGGGGCGCCCTACACTCCGCCCGTGCCCGACAGTCGCCCCACCCGCCGATTCGACCGTATCGACGCCCTGCGCGGCGCCGCCATCGCCTGGATGACGGCCTACCACTTCGCCTTCGACCTGGACCACTTCCGCTTCATCCGCGAGGACTTCCACCGCGACCCGTTCTGGACCTGGCAAC
The DNA here is from genome assembly GCA_004144865.1 of Comamonadaceae bacterium. Lineage (GTDB taxonomy): Bacteria > Pseudomonadota > Gammaproteobacteria > Burkholderiales > Burkholderiaceae_C > Ramlibacter. The sequence continues at coordinate 61,791 of SEAY01000001.1, read as the reverse complement.
GCACCGCGATCGTGAGCCTGTTCCTGTTCTGCGCCGGCCTGGGGCAGGCCGTGGCCGTCCACCAGGGGCAGGGCTGGCCGCGCTTCTGGAGGCGCTGGGCGCAGGTGGCTGCGTGCGCGCTCCTGGTGACGCTGGGCTCCTGGTTCATGTTCCCGCGCAGCTTCATCTACTTCGGGGTGCTGCATGGCATCGCGGTGATGCTGGTGGTGGCGCGCGTCACGGCGCCCTGGGGACGCTGGCTGTGGCTCGCCGGTGCGCTTGCGATCGCAGCGCCCTTCGCAGCGCGGGCAGCGCATGCCGCGTGGCCGGCGCTGGAGGTCTTCAACACGCCGCTGCTCAACTGGCTGGGCTGGATCTCGCGCAAGCCGGTGACCGAGGACTACGTGCCGCTGTTGCCGTGGATGGGCGTGATGTGGTGGGGCATGGCCGCGGGCCGATCGCTGCTACGCGAGCGCGCCGCCCTGGTGCAGGGGGAGATCGCGCCTGTGCTGCGGCCCCTCGCATGGATGGGCCGCTGGAGCCTGAGCTGGTACATGGTCCACCAGCCGGTGCTCATCGGGCTCGTCATGCTCGCGGCCGCGTTTCGATAGAGCTCTGCCGCAACCTAGCTCTTCGGCGAAGGGCTATGGCCTCGATAGGCGCTGCCAGCCAAGGTGTCGGCATGCGCCTACAGGGCAGGGTGGTGCAGGGACCTACCGTGAGCGGCCGGCAATCCTGCCGTTTTTCCCCTGGTCCGCCCCATGCCCAAGAACAGCAAGCCCACCCCCGACAAGAAGACTGCCGCCAAGGCCGCGGCCCGCAACACCGACAGCGGTCCCGCCCGCGCCGGCGACGCGCCGGACGATGCTGCCGCCCGCAAGATGGCCGAGGTGCAGCAGATGTCCGCTGCCATGGACAACTCCGGCAACAAGGCCGCCGAGCATGGCTTCGACAACGGCCTGCGCCCGCCCCACGGCGCGACGGTGGAGCCGCCGTCCCGATTGCCGGGCGGCAGCACGCTGTCGGAGGCGAACAGCTCCGAGAAGGTGGGCACCGAGGCGCTGGACGGCCTGAACGCGACCATCGATACGCTCGACCGCGTGCGCGCCGACTCCACCGGCCGGGTGCTCACCACCAACCAGGGCGTGCCCGTCGCCGACAACCAGAACTCGCTGAAGTACGGCGTGCGCGGCCCGGCGCTGCTGGAAGACTTCATCCTGCGGGAGAAGATCACCCACTTCGACCACGAGCGCATCCCCGAGCGCATCGTGCACGCGCGCGGGTCCGCCGCGCACGGCTTCTTCGAATGCTACAAGCCGCTCACGCAGTACACCAAGGCGGCGCCGTTCCGCGAAGCCGGCAAGCGCACGCCGGTGTTCGTGCGCTTCTCCACCGTTCAGGGTTCGCGCGGCTCCAAGGACACCGCGCGCGACGTGCGCGGCTTCGCGGTGAAGTTCTATACCGACGAAGGCAACTGGGACCTCGTGGGCAACAACATGCCCGTGTTCTTCATCCAGGACGCCATGAAGTTCCCGGACCTGGTGCACGCGGTGAAGCCCGAACCGCACCACCACATGCCCGAGGCGGCCAGCGCGCACGACACTTTCTGGGATTTCGTCTCGCTGATGCCCGAGTCCACGCACATGCTGATGTGGGTGATGAGCGACCGCGCCATCCCGCGCAGCTTCGCCACCATGCAGGGCTTCGGCGTGCACACCTTCCGCCTGGTGAACGAGGCGGGCGAGTCGGTATTCTGCAAGTTCCACTGGAACCCCGTCGCCGGCACCCATTCGCTGGTGTGGGACGAGGCGGTCAAGATTTCCGGCGCCGACCCGGACTACCACCGCCGCGACCTGTGGGAGCGCATCGAGGCCGGGGCCTATCCCGAGTACGAGCTGGGCCTGCAGATCTTCACCGAGGAGCAGGCGGAGCAGTTCAGCTTCGACATCCTGGATGCGACCAAGATCGTGCCCGAGGAACTCGTTCCGGTCGTGCCCGTCGGGCGCATGGTGCTGAACCGCAACCCCGACAACTTCTTCGCCGAAACGGAGCAGGTGGCCTTCTGCGCGGCGCACGTGGTCCCGGGCATCGACTACTCCAACGACCCGCTGCTGGCTGGCCGCATCCACTCCTACATCGACACGCAGATCTCGCGCCTCGGCGGCCCCAACTTCCACGAGATCCCGATCAACGCGCCCGTCGCGCAGGTGCACAACAACCAGCGTGACGGCATGCACCGGCAGACCATCAACCGGGGCCGTGTCTCCTACGAGCCGAACTCCCTGGCCGGTGGATGCCCCTTCCAGGCCGGCGCCGAGCAGGGCTTCGTGTCGGTGCCCGCCCGCATCCAGGCGAAGGAGGAACAGGGCAAGGTGCGCGCCAAGCCCGAGAAGTTCGCCGACCACTACACGCAGGCGCGCCTGTTCTTCGAGAGCCAGACGCCGGTGGAGCAGGTGCACATCGCGAACGCCTACCGCTTCGAGCTGAGCAAGGTGACCGTGCCCGCGATCCGCGAGCGCATGGTGGCCGGCCTGCGCAACGCATCGGAAACGCTGGCGAAGATGGTCGCCGACGGCCTCGGCATGGACCCGCTGCCCGCGCCGCTGCCGCTGGCCCTGCCCAACCCGGCGAAACCGGAAGTCATGAAGTCGCCGACGCTGTCGCTGATGGCGCGTCCGGGCCAGCAGCCGCTCAAGGGCCGCAAGGTCGCCCTCTACATCGCTCCCGGCGTGGAAGCGGGGCCGATCCTGCAACTGCAGGAAGCGCTGATGGCGCAGGGTGTCGTCGGCCGCCTGGTAGGCCCGCGCATCGGCCCCATCCCCACCGCGCAGGGCGACGTGCTGCAGGCCGACGCCTCGCTGGAGAACGAGCCCGGGTTCCTGTTCGATGGCATCGTGCTGCCCGATGGCGCCGAGGCGGTGGCCGCGCTCGCGCAGGACGGCCACGCGCCCGAATCCATCAAGGACCAGTTCCGCCACTGCAAGCCGATGCTGGTGTTCGGCGCCTCGACGGCGCTTCTCACCAAGGCCGGCATTCCCGCCGCCATGGACAAGAGCCTGGCGCAGGGCGGCACCGGCCTGATCATCGCCGAGGGCAAGGATGCCACGGCGGCCATAGACGCGTTCATCGCTGCGCTGGCGCAGCACCGCCATTTCGGCCGCGAGATGGACCCGCCGATGGTCTGAGGACAGCCCTTCCACATGAAAGAGGTGAACACCATGCCCCAGAACCCCGGGAAAGACGCCTGCGACCTGCTCGACGCCGACCACGTCGCGGTCAAGCACCTGTTCGTCGAATACGCGCGGCTCGCGATGTCGGGCGCGGAAGGCGCGGATGGCCGCCAGGCCCTCGCGCGCAGGATCTGCGACGAGCTCACCGTGCACGCGCAGATCGAGGAGGAGATCTTCTATCCCGCGCTGCGCCAGGCCGCGCCCGCCGGCCTGCTGGAAGAGGCGAAGGCGGAGCACCAGGAGGCGAAGGAGCTGATCGCGCAGATCGAGCAGCTGCCCGCCGCCGGGCCCGAGATGGACGCGCTGGTGACGAAGCTCGCGCAGGCGATCGAGCACCACGTGAAGGAGGAGCGCGATGGCCTCTTCACCAAGGCGCGCTCGGCGCCGCAGCTGGACCTCGTCGCGCTCGGGGAGCAGCTGAAGGAGAGGCAGCAGGAACTGCAGGGGCAGGCGGCCTGAAAAGAGAAAAGCGGCCGGTGGCCGCTTTTCTGCTCTGGATCCCCGCCTGCGCGAGAAGGATCTGGATCCCCGGCCTGCGCGGGGATGGAATGAAGCGCGCCAGCGGCGCGCTCCTTCATTCCACCTTCGCGCTCTTGCGCAGGTTCTCCTGGAATTGCGCCAGCTTCTGCTGCTGCAGCTGCTGCGCGATCTGCGGGCGCACTTCCTCCAGCTTGGGCAGCTGGGCTTCGCGGATGTCGTCGACGCGGATGACGTGCCAGCCGAACTGGGACTTCACCGGCGCCTGCGTCAGTTCGCCCTTCTTCAGCTTGACCATCGCTTCGGCGAACTCGGGGACGTAGCTGGCCGCCGTGGCCCAGTCGAGGTCGCCGCCGTTGGCGCCGGACCCTGCGTCCTTGGACTGCTTCTTGGCGATGTCCTCGAACTTCTGGCCCTTCTTCAGGTCGCCGATGATCTTCTTCGCCTGGTCCTCGTTCTCCACGAGGATGTGGCGCGCCTTGAATTCCTTGCCGCCGTTGGCCGAGACGAACTTGTCGTATTCGGCCTTGATCTCGGCGTCGGTCACCGGGTTCTTCTGCTGGTAGTCGGCGAACAGCTCGCGGATCAGGATGGTCTGGCGGGCCAGCTCGATCTGGGCCTTGAAGTCGTCGGTGGCGTCGAGGCCGCGCTTCTGCGCTTCCTGCATGAAGATCTCGCGCGCGATGACTTCGTCCTTCAGTTGGCTCTGCATCGTGGGGTCGACGGGGCGGCCCGCCTTGGCCAGCTGCTGCGACAGCATGTCGACGCGCGCCTTGGGCACCGCCTTGCCGTTGACGATGGCGACGTTCTGCGCGGCGGCGGGCAGGGCGATGCCGATGGTGGCCGCGGCGAGCGCGGTCAGGAGGGCTTTCTTCATGGATTTCCCTTTGGGAGCGAGATGAGCGAGATCTGGTTCAGAGCGTTTCGATGGCGAGCGCGTGCAGGCCCGCGTCGATATGGTCGCGCAGGGCATCATACACAAGGCGATGGCATGCGACTTTCGGCTTGCCGGCGAACAGCGGCGAGGCGATCCGCACCCGGAAATGGGTGCCGACGCCGGTGCCGTCCTGCCCCGCGTGCCCGAGGTGGGCGGCGCTTTCGTCCAGCACTTCGAGCTGCGTGGGCTGCAGGGTTTGCGCCAGCCGTGCGCGCAGCGCTTCGGCGGTGATTCCCGTGCCCATGGTCAGGAATCCCGGGCGCCGGCTTCCTTGGCGTCCTTCATGTAGCGCCCCAGGTAGAGGGCCTGGCCGACCACGAACAGCGCCATCAGGCCCAGCCCGCCGAACAGCTTGAAGTTCACCCAGGTGTCGGTGTCGAAGTTGAAGGCGACCCACAGGTTCAGCACGCCCATGATGGCGAAGAAGCCGACCCAGCTCCAGTTCATCGCGCGCCAGGCGGCATCGGGCAGCTCCATCTGGGCGCCCATCAGCGACTTCAGCAGGTTCTTGCGGAAGAACAGCAGGCCGCCGGCCAGCGCCGCGCCCATCAGCCAGTACAGCACGGTGGGCTTCCACTTGATGAAGGTCTCGTCGTGCGCCAGGATGGTGGCACCGCCGAACACCACGATGATGCCGAGGCTCAGCCACTGCATCGGTTCCACCTTCCCCGTGGAGTACTTCAGCCAGGCGATCTGGGCGATGGTGGCCACGATGGCCACGCCCGTCGCCACGTAGATGCCCCACAGCTTGAACGCCGCGAAGAACAGGACGATGGGAAAGAAGTCGAGGAGCAGTTTCATCAGGTCTTTTCGGGCTGGAAGTCCAGCGAAGCGGAGTTCATGCAATAACGCAGGCCGGTGTCCGTGGGCCCGTCGGGAAACACGTGGCCGAGGTGCGCGCCGCATTGCGCGCACACCGTCTCGGTGCGGATCATGCCGTGGCTGGTATCGCGGATCTCGCGGATCGCGCCGGGCACGGCCTGCGAGAAGCTGGGCCAGCCGCAGCCGGCGTCGAACTTGGTGGCCGAGTCGAACAGCTCGGCGCCGCAGCAGATGCAGTGATAGCTGCCGTCCGCCCAGACGCGTTCGTACTTGCCGGTGAAGGGCCGCTCGGTGGCGGCATGCCGGGTGACTTCGAAGGCGCCGGGCTCGGCGCCTTTCTCCTTCAGCAGGGCCTTCCACTCGGCCTCGGATTTTTCGATCGGGTACGTCATGAGGAGCAGCTGATCTCGATGTGGGATGCCCAGTCGGGCGGAAAGCCGGCCTTGTCCTCGTGCGAGGGATGCTCGTCGAAGGGCGACTGCACCAGGCCCAGCAGTTCTTCGACGCCGGAAAAGTCGCCGAGTTTCGCCTGTCGGATGGCCAGTTCGCAAAGATGGTTGCGCAGCACGTACTTGGGATTGGCGCGCAGCATCGCTGCCGATGCCGGCGCGCGGTCCGCCGGCAGCCGCGCTTCGTATTGTGCCGCCCAGGCGTCGAAGCCGGCGCGGTCCGGGAACAGGTCGCGGACCGTCTCCACGTCGCCCCCGCCCACGAAGTGCGACAGGCGCCGCCAGAAGATCGGATAGTCCACGCGGCCGGCAGCCAGCAGGGTGAGGATCCCCTCCACCAGTTCGCGGTCGCCCGGGCGCTCGTCGGCCAGGCCCAGCTTGGTGCGCATGTGGCCTTCGAGTTCGCGCGGGAAGGCCGTCTTGTACGACTCCAGGGCCGCCAGTGCGAGCTCCTGGTCGCCGATCAAGGGCAGCAGGGCCTGCCCCAGGCAGAACAGGTTCCAGTAGGCGACGTTGGGCTGGCGGTTGTAGGCATAGCGGCCGGTCTCGTCGCTGTGGTTGCACACGTGGTTCGGCACGAAGGCATCCAGGAACTGGAAGGGCCCGTAGTCGATCGTGAGGCCCAGGATGCTCATGTTGTCGGTGTTCATCACGCCGTGGCAGAAGCCCACCGCCTGCCACTGCGCCACCATGGCGGCCGTGCGCTCGCTCACCGCCTGCAGCAGGGCCGCGTAGGGATTGCCCGCCAGGTGGGCGGCACCGCGGCACTGCGGGTAGAAGGTGTCGATCACGTAGTCGGCAAGCTGGCCCAGCTGCGCATCGTGGCCGCGGGCGGCGAAGTGCTCGAAGTGCCCGAAGCGCACGAAGCTGGGCGCCACCCGCGTCACCACCGCGGCGGTCTCGATCTCCTCGCGGCGCACCGGTTGGGGCGAGCCCGTGACGATCAGCGCGCGGCTCGTGGGGATGCCCAGGCCGTGCATGGCTTCGGAGCACAGGTACTCGCGGATGCTCGATCGCAGCACGGCGCGTCCGTCGCCCATGCGGGAATAGGGCGTGCGGCCGGCGCCCTTGAGCTGCAGTTCCTGCACGCCGGCGGGCGTTTCGATGCCACCGAGCAGGATGGCGCGGCCGTCGCCGAGCTGGCCGGCCCACACGCCGAACTGGTGGCCGCTGTAGACGCTGGCCAACGGGCGCGCGCCGGCCATCGGCTGATTGCCCGTGAAGGCGCCCACGCCCTCGTGTGACGCGAGGACGCCGGCATCCAGTCCCAGTTCCGCCGCGAGGACGCGGTTGACGGAAACCAGGTGGGGACTTGGCAGCGGCGTGGGCCGCAGTTCGGTGTGGAAGTCGGGGCCGAGTGCGGCGAAACCGTGCTGCCACGCGGCGGCGAGGTCCAGGGCCCGGCCGGCCTCTGCGATGGCTTGATCCATGCACCCATTGTCCGCCGCCGGGCGGCGCCGCGGGCTCGTAGGGGAATGGCTTATTGATGTGTGATTCGGACCGCGCCGGATAATCGATCCATTGGTAAACGGCTGTCACAAGGAGTGGAAGTGAGCGATCTGTCTGAGCAAATGCACATCATGCGCGGCCTGCGCGAAATGCCCATGGGATTCCCGGGAGGGGTGGACCTGCGCGTCCTCCCCGGGGCGCGGCCGGACATCGTGCCCGACGAACTGCACCTTCGCGGGCTGGCGACGCCCCTGGAGATCGCCGAGATCCAGCACCTGCGCCAGCAGATCAAGCTGCCCGCCGCCGTCCTGGCGGATCCGGGATTTGCCACGCTCGAAAAAAAAGAGACCGCTCGGGCCTCGTCGCCGCTCTGCAGTGGCGCGACCTGACCGTGGGTACGCTGAGGTTCGTGCCGCTCCTGCAGGGCCTCAGTCCGCTTGATCCCCTCGTGACGGCGCACGCCGCTCCAGCCCTTACCGAAAACTCCTGGGAATTCGGGCGCCTCGTCCTCGATCCCGAGTGCCGCGGCGGCCCCGAACTGGTCCGGCGCAGCATCTTCCTCGGCGTGCAGCACCTCGCCAGCCGCACTTCCGCGCAGAACGTCTTTGCCTCGTGCAGCCCGGCCCATGCCAGGCTGTACCGCCGCTACGGCTTCACCGTGCTTTCCAGCCGCGTGTGCGTCGGCGCCGACGCCGAAACCTACTGCCTCATCCACGGCGACGTGGAGCAGGTGCTCCGAGCCTCCGCGGACGCCCCGCAGGCCCTCCTGAACTAAGCGGGAGGCCCCATGCAAGCGCTCAAGAAACTCTTCGGCTACTACGAGGCGTACCACGCCCACGGACGGCCGCTGCTCAAGTACATCGGCATCGTGGCCGCGGCCACGTACGTGGTCTTCTACCTCATCCGGTTCACCAAGCCCAACCCCAAGCCGTTCGACGACGTGGCGTTCCGGCTGGTGATCGTGCTCCTGTTCACGGCGCTGGCGCTGCGCGACCAGTGGCCGCAGAAGCTGCGCAACTTCTACCTGCCGTTCTCCTATGCGGCGCTCATCTTCTGCCTGCCGTTCTTCAACGTGTTCATGACGCTGGAGCGCCACGGGGGCATCCCGGCCATCTCCAACTGCTTCATCGCGCTGACGTTCCTGGTGCTGGTGGCGGATTGGCGCAACACGATCGTGATCCTCGCGGTCGGCATCGGAGCTGCCGCGCTCGTGCATTTCTCGCTGACGCCCGATTCGCGGGGCTGGCCGCGCGACTTCCTGCTGCAGATCCCGGCGTACCTGATCATCGTGGTGGGGGGCGCGGCCTTCAAGCTGTCGGACAAGCAGATCGACGCCGAGAAGTCGCGCCTGGCGGCCGCGCTGGCGGGCTCCATCGCCCACGAGATGCGCAATCCGCTCGGGCGCGTCCAGCATGCGCTGGAAAAGATGCACGCGGTGCTGTCGCCGGCGAAGGCGCGCGCGGCGGCCCAGACCCTGACACCGCAGCAGATCGACACGCTGTACCGCAACCTGGCGGACAGCGAGGTGGCCGTGCGGCGCGGGCTGCAGGTGATCTCCACCACGCTCGACGCGGTCAGCGCCAAGCCCATGGACGCTTCCGCGTTCCGCTACCTCTCCGCGGCCGAGGTGGTCCAGCAGGCGGTGGAGGAGTACAGCTACGACACCGACGAGGCGCGGGATCGCGTCACGGTGGTGGTGAAGGAGGACTTCACGTTCCGCGGCGACGAGACGGCCTACCTGTTCGTGCTGTTCAACCTGCTGAAGAACGCCCTCTACTACACGGCGGCCTATCCGCAGACGCGCGTCACCCTCACCATCGGCGGGCAGCGGGTGAAGGTGCGCGACACCGGACCGGGCATCCCACCCGACGTGTTGCCGGGGCTGTTCGAGGCCTTCCGGTCCATCGGCAAGACGGGCGGTACGGGCCTGGGCCTGGCCTATTGCCAGCGCGTCATGCGGGCCTTCGGTGGCGACATCGGCTGCGCATCCGTGGTCGGTGAATACACCGAGTTCACCATGGACTTCCCGGCGGTCAGCGCGCAGGAGCAGGAGAAGCACCGGCTCGACGCCGTCGCCGAGGCGCGCACGGCGCTGGCGGGCCGGCGCGTGCTGATCGTCGAGGACGACGCGGTGCAACGCACGGCCACCCGGCAGAAGCTGGGGCCGATCGCGCTGACCACGGAGCTCGACGAAGCGCCGGACGGCCAGACCGCGCTGCGCATGCTCTCCCGGCGCAAGTACGACATCCTGCTGCTGGACCTGAACATGCCCGGGCTCGACGGCTTCGCCGTCGCCGAGAAGATCCGCGCGGGTGGAGGACAGAACCACGACGTGCACATCGTGGCCTACACGAGCGAGCCGGCGCACCTGGCGCGGACCCGGGCCTTCTCCGCCGGCATGGATCACTTCGTCAGCAAGCCTTGCGCCCAGCTCCCGCTGCTGGCGGCGTTGCAGCACGTCATGCAGCGCCGCAACGGCCGGGCCAGCATCCTCGCCGGACGCCTCGCCGGCCGGCGCATCCTGGTGGCCGACGACAGCGCGTTCAACCGCAAGGCCATCGCGGCCTACCTGCGCAGCGCGGCGGCGATCGCGATCGAGGTGGAACACGGCGCGGCGGTGCTCGAGCAACTGGAGGCGCAGGAAGGCATCCACGCGGTGGTGATCGACCTCCACATGCCGGGCATGGACGGCCTGGAAACCGCGCGAGCGATCCGGTCCGCGCACCAGCCCTGGTCCGGGGTTCCCATCCTGGCCATGACCGCACGCTCCGACGAGCCCGCGGTTGCGGCGGCCACCGCCGCCGGCATGAACGGCTTCCTGGTGAAGCCGGTCGATGCCGTGGTGCTCTACGAGACCCTGGCCCGCCTCATTTCCGGCGAGGCCGGCGTGGGAACGCCGGAACAGCCGAAGCCCCGGGAGCCGGATCCCTCGGTGCGCGAAGGCCTGCTGAACATGCAGCGCCTGGAAAGCTACCGCCGGCTGGGCATGCTCGACGAGCTGCTGAACGACTACCTGCCCGAGATGGACCGGCTGGTCGCCACCTTGCAGCGGGCGGTGGACGGCGGCGACGTCCAGGGCAGCATCGACGCGCTGCACTCGCTGCTCGGGATGAGCGGCGAGGCCGGGGCACAGGCGCTGTACCAGGACGTGCGGCGGCTCTACGTGCCCCTGCTGGAGGAGGGGAAGTGGCCCACGGGGCGCGAGTGGCTGCCCCACTTGCAGGCGCTCGCGCGGAGGACCGAGGAGGCTCTGCGGGCATACTGTGCCTCGCAGCCCTCCGACGCCAGCCCCTGAGACATGCAGCTCCCAGACCTTCCCGGCGACGCTCCTTCGGTCCTCTTCGTCGACGACGAGCCCGCTTCGCGCAAGTGGTTCGCGCTGGAGTTCGGCGACGAGTTCCGGGTGGTCACCGCGGGCGGTGCGGACGAGGCGCTCGCCATCCTGGCCGAGCGCAGCGCGGAGTTCGGCGTGCTGGTCACCGACTACCGCATGCCCGAGCGCGACGGCATGAAGCTGCTGCGCGCGGTGCAGCGGGATTTCCGCCACGTGGTCCGGCTGCTCGCCACGGCCTATGCGGAGAAGGACGTGGCCATCGCCGCCGTCAACCAGGGCAAGGTGCTGCGCATCCTGGAGAAGCCGCTCGACGGCGACGCCACCCGCGAGGCGCTGCGCGAGGCGTTTTCGCTCTACCGCGCGCAGGCGCTGGAGCGGGTCGTCAACGAAGGACGCGTGGCTGCGTTGCGCGAGGCGCTCGGCTTCCTGGCGCACGAGCTGAACACGCCGCTGGCCACCGTGCGCGGCTATGTCGGCTCGGTGGCCGCGCGCTACATCCCGCCGGCGGCGGACGGCGCCCCGGGCGTGGCGCGCTTCAGCGAGGAATACCCCGGCGAGCTCCTCACGGCGCTGGAGCGGGCGGAGCGCCGCGCGCTCTACTGCCAGTCGCTGGTCTCGACCTTCGTGCAGTCGGCGCGCGACGCGTATCCCGACGCGGTGCCGCAGTCCATCGCCGCCAGCAGCCTCGTGGAGGCGCTGCTGGACGAATTTCCCTTCGAGGAGAACGAGCGCTCCTTCGTGCACGTGGACGTGCGGCGCGACTTCCGCCTGCCGGGCCGCCGCGACCTGCTGTACCTCGTGCTGTGCACGCTCACCAAGAATGCGCTGATCGCCCTGCGCGGCCGCCCGCAGCCGCAGATCTGGCTGGAAGTGGATGCCGACCCGGCCGCGCCCGCGGGGCAGCGCGCCTGCATCCGCGTGCGCGACAACGGCCCCGGCATCCCGCCGCAGGTGCTGGCCAAGCTCACGAAGGAGCCGGTCACCACCCGCTCCGGCTCCGGCGGCAGCGGGATGGGCCTGATGTTCTGCCAGCGCGTGATGCAGGCCATCAACGGCGCCATCCGCGTGGACTCCGTCGTGGGGGAGGGCGCCGCGGTGACGCTCTTCTTCCAGCCACAGGGTTCCTGACAGGTCCCGCCGGCGCGCTGCCGGTTTAGCATCGGGCCTCGGAATCCCACCAAACCGAGGAGATAGAACGATGTTGGGCCTGATGCAGAACCAGCCCCTGTTGATTTCGTCGCTGATCGTGCATGCCGAGCGGCACCACGGCGACGGCGAGATCGTCTCGCGCCGCGTCGAAGGCGACACCCACCGGTACCAGTGGAAGGACGTGGCCCGGCGCGCGCGCCAGGTCGCCAACGCGCTGGACGACATGCAGCTGCTGTTCTCCGACCGCGTCGCCACGCTGGCGTGGAACGGCTACCGGCACCTGGAGCTGTATTTCGGCGTGAGCGGCTCCGGCCGCGTGCTGCACACGATCAATCCGCGCCTGCATCCCGAACAGATCGCCTGGATCGCCAACCACGCCGAAGACCAGGTCCTGTGCTTCGACCTGAGCTTCCTGCCGCTGGTGCAGGCGATCCACGCGAAGTGCCCGGGCATCCGCCAGTACGTGGCGCTGTGCGACGCCGACAAGCTTCCCAAGGACAGCGGCGTGCCGAACCTGGTGGCCTACGAGTCCTGGATCGGCGGCCAGCCCGTCACCTACCAGTGGCCGTCGTTCGACGAGAACTCCGCCTCGAGCATGTGCTACACGAGCGGCACCACGGGCAATCCGAAGGCCGCGCTCTACAGCCACCGCTCCACCGTGCTGCATGCCTACGCGGCGGCCTTGCCGGACGTGATGAACCTGTCGGCGCGCGACTCGGTGCTGCCGGTGGTGCCCATGTTCCACGTCAACGCCTGGGGCATCCCGTATTCCGCCGCGCTCACCGGCTGCAAGCTGGTGTTCCCCGGCGGCGCCCTGGACGGCAAGTCGGTGTACGAGCTGGTCGAGGCCGAGGGCGTGACCTTCGCCGCCGGCGTGCCCACGGTGTGGCAGATGCTGCTGGGCCACATGAAGCCGGGCGGCCTGCGCTTCTCGACCCTCAACCGCACCGTGATCGGCGGCTCGGCCTGCCCGCCCGCGATGATCCATGCGTTCCGCGAGGAGTACGGCGTCGACGTGCTGCACGCCTGGGGCATGACGGAGATGAGCCCGCTGGGCACGCTGTGCACGCTGAAGAACAAGCATCTGCAGACGTCGCCGGAGGAGCAGATGAAGATCCGCCTCAAGCAGGGGCGGGCGATCTTCGGCGTCGACATGAAGATCGTGGGCGACGCGGGCACCGAACTGCCGTGGGACGGCAAGGCCTTCGGCGACCTGTACGTGAAGGGGCCGTGGATCGTGCGCGAGTACTTCAAGGGCGAGGGCGGCGACCCGTTGGTGGACGGCTGGTTCCCCACCGGCGACGTCGCCACCATCGATCCCGACGGGTACATGCAGATCACCGACCGCAGCAAGGACGTGATCAAGTCCGGCGGCGAGTGGATCAGCTCGATCGACATCGAGAACATCGCCATGTCGCACCCGGCGGTGCAGATGGCCGCCTGCGTGGGCATGCGCCACCCGAAGTGGGACGAGCGCCCCATCGTGGCCGTCGTGAAGAAGCCGGGAGCGGAGCTCACGCGCGAGGAACTGCTCAAGTTCTACGAGGGCAAGATCGCCAAGTGGCAGGTCCCGGACGACGTGGTGTTCGTGGAGAGCATCCCGCTCGGGGCCACCGGCAAGATGCTGAAGACGCGCCTGCGCGAGCAACTGAAGGATTACCGGCTCCCGACAGCGTGAGCGCTGTCGCATGCGCGATAGGAAAGGGCCGCTTTCAGGGCAATCCCTGAGCGGCCCGGGCCCCGCGAAAAGCTACCCTGCGCGGGTGTTGCAAAGGAGCTCCCCGTGAAAATCAACGTTACCGCGATCGCCCTGTCCGCGATGCTGGCCTGCTCGCTCGCGCAGGCCCAGGCGACCAAGGCCCCGGCGGCCGCCGCCGCGCCTGCTGCCACCAAGGGGCAGGTCGTGAAGATGATGTGGATCGACCCGCTGACCGGCCTGATGGGGCCGGTGGGCACGAACCAGCTCAAGAGCGTGCAGTTCCTGGCCGAGAAGTGGAACGCGAGCAACCCCGCGGGCGTGAAGTTCGAAGTGCACGGCACCGACAACAAGCTGAGCCCGGCGGAAAGCCTCAACGCGCTGAAGGCCGCCATCGACGGCGGCGTGCGCTACGTGCTGCAGGGCAACGGTTCGTCGGTCGCCGGCGCGCTGATCGACGCGGTCGACAAGCACAACGCGCGCAACCCCGGCAAGGAGGTCGTGTACCTGAACTACGCCGCGGTGGACCCCGACTTCACCAACAGCAAGTGCAACTACTGGCACTTCCGCTTCGACGCCGACACCTCCATGAAGATGGAGGCGATGACGACGTACATGAAGGACAAGCCGGAGGTCAAGAAGGTCTACCTGCTCAACCAGAACTACTCGCACGGGCACCAGGTCGCCAAGTACGCCAAGGAGACGCTGGCGCGCAAGCGCCCGGACGTGCAGGTGGTGGGTGAAGACCTCCACCCGCTGGCGCAGGTGCGCGACTTCGCCCCCTACATCGCCAAGATCAAGGCCTCCGGCGCCGACACCGTGATCACCGGCAACTGGGGTTCCGACCTGTCGCTGCTGATCAAGGCCGCCAACGAGGCCGGCTACAACGGCCAGTTCTTCACCTACTACACCAGCGTGACCGGCACCCCCAGCGCGCTGGGCACGGGCGGCGCGGGCCGCGTGTTCCAGGTGGGCTATGGCCACCCGAACATGACGGGCACGATCCAGAAGTACGCCGACGAATTCAACGGCAAGTTCAAGGACGACCTGTACACGCTGGCCTTCCACCACGTGTTCGCCGCCTTGAGCAACGCGATGGCCAAGGCCGGCTCCACCGACCCGGTGAAGGTCGCGGCGGCGCTGGAAGGCCTGAAGTTCACCAGCTTCAACGGCGAAGTGGAGATGCGCAAGGCCGACCACCAGCTGCAGCAGCCGCTGTACCTCACGGTGTGGCAGAAGGCGGGCGGCAAGTACACCTACAGCCCGGAGAAGACCGGCATGACGCTGGTGCCGGTGAAGGAGTACCCCAGCTACGTCTCCAGCACGCCGACCACGTGCCAGATGAAGCGCCCCGGTTAAGCTCGCGCTTCGCCTGAATCCGGGGGCCCCCCGCGGCAACGTGGCGGGCCCCTTGCCTTGCCTCGGCGCACCTGCGCCGGCAGAACCACGACGGACTGATGGAACTCCTGGTCATCTCCACCCTCAACGGCCTCAGCTACGGGCTGCTGCTGTTCATGCTCAGCTCCGGGCTGACGCTGATCTTCAGCATGATGGGGGTGCTCAACTTCGCGCACGCCAGCTTCTACATGGTGGGCGCCTATGTCGGCTACACGGTGGCGAGCCTCGTCGGCTTCTGGCCCGCGCTGTTCCTCGCGCCCATCGTGGTGGGCCTGCTGGGCGCGGCCTTCGAGCGCACCTGCCTGCGCAAGGTGCACAAGTACGGCCACGTCCCCGAACTGCTGATCACCTTCGGGCTGTCGTACGTGCTGCTGGAGCTCGTGCAGCTCGTCTGGGGCCGCACGGCGGTGGAATTCCGTCCGCCCGAGGCGCTGCAGGGTGCCGCCTTCACGCTGGTGCAGCACTCCGTGGACGGGCTCAGCCTGGTCTGGGGCAAGGCGCCGGCGGAAATGTGCACCGCGGCGGAGGCAGCCGTGCGCGTAGTGTGCTCGCCGTTCCCGGCGACGCGCGGCTTCATGATGTTGACGGCGCTGCTGATGCTGGCGGCCGTGGGCCTGCTGCTGGCGAAGACGCGCATCGGGCTCGTGATCCAGGCGGCGCTGACGCATCCGGAAACGGTGGAGGCGCTCGGCCACAACGTGCCGCGCGTGTTCATGATGGTGTTCGGCGCCGGCGCGGCGCTGGCGGGACTCGCCGGCGTCATCGGCGGCAGCACCTTCGTCACCGAGCCGAACATGGCCTTCACCGTGGGCTCCATCATCTTCGTGGTGGTGGTGGTCGGCGGCATGGGATCGCTGGCCGGCGCCTTCCTGGCCTCGGTGCTCATCGGGCTGGTGCAGACCTTCGCAATCCAGCTGGACAACTCGATGGGCTCGTTGCTGCAGGCCGTGGGCTTCAGCTTTAGCCCGCAGGCCCTGGACAGCACCTTGCTGAAGCTCACGATCTCGCAGGTGGCCCCCATCCTGCCGTACCTGTTCCTCGTGCTGATCCTGATCTTCAGGCCGCGCGGGCTGCTCGGCACGCGGGAGGGTTGAAGTGACGACCCTTTCCGACACCGGCGCCGGCTCCGAGGCCGAACGCGAGAACCGCCGCATCGGCGTGCCCATGGACCTTCCCGCCACAGCGGCGCCGCCCCGGCGCGCGCGTACGCGCCGGCGGCGCGGCGAGACCTACGACTTCCGGCCGCTGAACGTGGCACGCATCGTCATCTGGACCGCCTTCGCGCTGGTGCTGGCGGTGGCGCCGCTCGTGTGGACCAGCGGCCTGAGCATCACCATCCTGTCGCAGATCGGCATCGCGATCATCGCCTGCCTCTCATACAACATGCTCCTGGGGCAGGGCGGCATGCTCAGCTTCGGCCATGCGGTCTACACGGGCCTGGGCACGTATTTCGCGATCCATGCGCTCAACATGGTCACGAAGGGCCAGCTCTCCATCCCGGTGAGCCTGCTGCCGCTGGCCGGGGGCCTCGGCGGCATGGCGATCGCCATCCTGTTCGGGTACGTGACGACCAAGAAGTCCGGCACGCCGTTCGCGATGATCACGCTGGGCATCGCCGAGCTGATCTTCGCGATGTCGCTGATGTTCTCCGAATTCTTCGGGGGCGAGGCGGGCATCTCGGCCAACCGGGTGGCGGGCCAGCCCTTCTTCGGCATCACCTTCGGGCCGCCGATCCAGGTGTACTACCTGATCGCGCTGTACACCTTCGCGTGCGTGGCGGCCATGTACGCCTTCACCCGCACGCCGCTCGGGCGCATCCTCAACGCCGTGCGCGACAACCCGGAGCGGGTGGAGTTCATCGGCTACGACACGCAGCGGGTGCGCTACTTCGTGTTCATCATCGCGGGCTTCTTCGCCGGCATCTCCGGCGGCCTGGCCGCGCTGAATTTCGAGATCGCCACGGCGGAGGTGGTAGGCCCGGGACGGTCGGGCGGCTACCTGCTGTTCACCTTCCTGGGCGGGGCGACCTTCTTCTTCGGGCCCATCATCGGCGCCGTGCTGATGGTGCTCGCCTTCGTGCTGTTCTCCGAATTCACCAAGGCCTGGCTGCTGTACCTGGGCCTGATCTTCATGTTCATGGTGATGTACGCGCCGGGCGGCATCGCCAGCCTGATCATGATGAACCTGCGGGTGGCCGCCTTCGGCCGGCTGCGCACGCTGTGGGTCAGCTACCTGGCCCTGGCGGTGACCGCGCTGGTCGTGCTGCTGGGCGCGGCGGCCATGATCGAGATGGTCTACCACCTGCAGCTGAACGTGGTGCTGGGCGACGAGGTGAAGTTCCTGGGCGCCACCCTGAACGCGCGCGGCGCCGACAGCTGGTTCGGCGCCATCTTCGTGCTGCTCACCGGCCTCGGCCTGTTCGAGGTGGTGCGGCGCCACTTCCTGCGCCAGTGGGGCGAGATCCAGGAGCACATCGAAAAGGAAATGAAGCGCAGGGAGACCCTATGACCGCGCCCGCACTCGAACTGCGCGACCTGCGCAAGAGCTTCGGCCGCACGGAGATCATCCGCGGCTGCACGCTGGAGGTGCACCCGGGCGAGCGCGTGGCGGTGATCGGCCCCAACGGCGCCGGCAAGTCGACGCTGTTCAACCTGATCAGCGGCCGCTTCGCGCCCACGGCCGGCGAGGTGCGCCTGCACGGCCACCGCATCGACGGCCGCAAGCCGTTCGAGATCAACCGGCTGGGCCTCTCGCGCAGCTTCCAGATCACCAACATCTTCCCCAAGCTGTCGGTGTTCGAGAACCTGCGCTGCGGCGTGCTCTGGAGCCTCGGCTACAAGTACACGTTCTTCCGCTTCCTCGCCGACCTCGACGACGCCAACGAGCGCGCCGAGGAGCTGATGGAGAGGATCCACCTGCACAGGAAGCGCGACGTGCTGGCGATGAACCTCACCTATGCGGAGCAGCGCGCGCTGGAGGTGGGCATCACCATCGCCGGCGGCGCCAACGTGATCCTGCTGGACGAGCCCACGGCGGGCATGAGCCGCGAAGAGACGCGCCGCTTCATCGAGCTGATCAAGGAAGTGACCGTCGGCAAGACGCTGCTGACGGTCGAGCACGACATGGGCGTGGTGTTCGGCCTGGCCGACAAGATCGCCGTGGTCGTCTACGGCGAGATCATCGCCTACGACACGCCGGAGAACGTGCGGGCCAACCCGCGCGTGCAGGAGGCCTACCTCGGCTCCGTCGTTGCCGCGCAGCAGGCGGGGGGGCATTGAGCATGCTGCACATCGAGAACCTCCACGCCTATTACGGCAAGAGCCATGTCCTGCACGGCGTGCACTTCGACGTGGGGCCCGGCGAGATCGTCGCCCTGCTGGGACGCAACGGCTCGGGCCGTTCGACGACCGCCAAGGCGATCATGGGGATGGTGGAATCCACCGGCGACGTGACGTGGAAGGGCCAGCCCATCGTCGGCCGCAAGCCCTACGAGATCGCGCACCTGGGCCTGGGCTACGTGCCGGAAAACCGCGACATCTTTCCCCGGCTGACGGTGCAGCAGAACCTGTTGCTCGGGCAGAAGGGCGCCCGCCAGAAGGGCCGCTGGAGCTTCGACGACATGTACGCGATGTTCCCGCGCCTGAAGGAGCGACAGCACACCGAGGCCGGCGTGCTGTCCGGCGGCGAGCAGCAGATGCTGACGCTGTGCCGCACGCTGATGGGCGACCCGGAACTCATCATCATCGACGAGCCCACCGAGGGCCTCGCACCGAAGATCGTCGAGCTGGTGGGCGAGTACCTGAAGACGCTCAAGGCGAAAGGCATCTCGGTGCTGCTGATCGAGCAGAAGCTCACCATCGCGATGTCCGTGTCCGACCGCACGCTGGTGATGGGGCACGGCAGCATCGTGTTCCAGGGCACGCCCGACAGCCTTCGCGCCGACGCGTACATTCGCAAGGAGTGGCTGGAGGTATAAAGGACCTCGTCGTGCCCGGAGGCCTGTCATCCCGGGCTTGACCCGGGATCCATGCCGCCGTCGCGCACCGCATGGATTGCGGGTCAGGCCCGCAATGACAGGCCTCCTTGTCCCCGACTGGACATCACGCCGTTGCCCGGCCCATTCGCCCCCCTACAATCGCAAAAAAGAACGACCGTTCTTTTCTCATCAAAGGAAGCAGCATGACCGCTGAGTACAAGGTCCATGGCGACGTCGCCGTGATCACGATGAACAACCCGCCGGTGAACGGTCTCGGCCACGCCACGCGCATGGCGATCGCGCAGGGCATCGACCAGGCGAATTCCGATCCCGCGGTGAAGGCGGTCGTCCTCACCGGCGCCGGCAAGGCGTTCTCCGGCGGCGCGGACATCAAGGAGTTCGGGTCGCCCAAGGCGACGGCCGAACCCAACCTGCTTTCGGTCATCCTCGCCTGCGAGAACTCCGCCAAGCCGGTCGTCGCGGCGATCCACTCGGTCGCCATGGGCGGCGGGCTGGAACTGGCGCTGGGCTGCCACTACCGCATCGCCGCGCCGGGCGCCAACATCGCGCTGCCCGAAGTGAAGCTGGGCCTCATCCCCGGCGCCGGCGGCACCCAGCGCCTGCCGCGCGTGCTGGGCGTCGAGCCGGCCCTCAACATGATCGTGAGCGGCGAGCCCGTGAAGAGCGAGCTGCTCGCGCAGCTGCCCGGCCAGAAGCTGTTCGACAAGATGGCGTCCTCGCCCGAGGCGCTGCTGGAGGAAGCGATGGCCTTCGGCCGCTCGGTGGCCGACACGCGCCCGCTGCCCCTCGTGCGCAACATGCCCAGCAAGCACCCGATGGGCGACGCGTACTTCCAGTTCGCGCGCAACATGGTCAAGGGCATGGCGAAGAATTTCCCGGCGCCCGCCAAGTGCGTGGATGCCGTGGAAGCCTCGACGAAGAAGAAGTTCGACGAAGGCATGACCTACGAGCGCGAGATCTTCACCGCGCTGATGTTCACGCCCGAGTCGCGCGCGCTGCGCCACCTGTTCATGGCCGAGCGCGCCGCCAGCAAGATCGGCGACGTGCCGGAAGACACGAAGCAGCGCGAGATCAAGTCTGTGGCGGTGATCGGCGCCGGCACGATGGGCGGCGGCATCTCCATGAACTTCCTGAACGCCGGCGTGCCGGTGACCATCCTCGAGATGAAGCAGGAGGCGCTGGACCGCGGCATCGCCACGATCCGCAAGAACTACGAGTCGCAGGTCAAGCGCGGCAAGCTCAAGCAGGACAAGTACGAGCAGCGCATGGCGCTGCTGAAGACCTCGCTCTCCTATGACGAGATCAAGGACGCCGACCTGGTGATCGAGGCGGTGTTCGAGGAGATGGGCGTCAAGCAGAAGGTCTTCGAGAAACTCGACGAGGTGATGAAGAAGGGCGCGATCCTGGCCTCCAACACCTCCACGCTGGACGTGGACAAGATCGCCGCCTTCACCAAGCGGCCGGAGGACGTCGTCGGCCTGCACTTCTTCAGCCCGGCCAACGTGATGAAGCTGCTGGAGGTGGTGCGCGGCAAGAAGACCGCCAAGGACGTGATGGCCACCGTGATGTCCATGGCCAAGAAGATCCGCAAGACGGCGGTGGTGTCCGGCGTCTGCGACGGCTTCATCGGCAACCGCATGATCGAGCAGTACAGCCGCCAGGCCGGCTTCCTGCTGGACGAGGGCGCCACGCCGCAGCAGGTGGACCGCGCCATCGAGAAGTTCGGTTTCGCGATGGGGCCGTTCCGCATGGGCGACCTGGCCGGCAACGACATCGGCTGGGCGATCCGCAAGCGCCGCGCGCAGGAGCGTCCCAACATGCTGTACAGCCGCACCGCCGACAAGCTGTGCGAACTGGGCCGCTTCGGCCAGAAGACCGGCGCCGGCTGGTACGACTACCAGGAAGGCAAGCGCGACGCCATTCCTTCGAAGCTGGTCGAGGACATGATCGTGCAGCACCGCAAGGAGCTCGGCATCGAGCCGCGCAAGATCTCCGACGAGGAGATCGTGCAGCGCCTGGTGTTCTCGCTGGTCAACGAAGGCGCGCACATCCTGGAAGAGGGCATCGCCGCCCGTGCCAGCGACATCGACATGGTCTACATCACCGGCTACGGCTTCCCGATGCACCGCGGCGGCCCGATGCTGTACGCCGACCAGGTGGGCCTGTTCAACGTGGTGCAGGCCATGAAGCGCTTCCAGAAGAACCCGCGCGACGACGCGAAGTTCTGGGAGCCGGCACCGCTGCTGCTGAAACTGGCCTCCGAAGGCAAGAACTTCAACTGACGCCACGCCAGTGACCAAGCGCATCCTGCTCGCCGTGCTCGGGCTCCTGTTGCTGCTGGCGGCAGCCGTGGCCGTCAACACGATGCGGCAGGGCTCGCGCCAGGTCACGGTCGCGCCCGCGCCGCCGCTGGCCCTGGATACCGCAGCCGTCGCCGACAAGCTGGCCGGGGCGATCCGCTTCCAGACCGTGCCCAGCCAGGACGACCCGGCCTTCAACGCCGGCGAGTTCCGCAAGCTCCACGCGTTCCTGGAGCAACGCTTCCCGCTGGTGCATGCGAAGCTGCAGCGCGAATTCGTCGGCGGCCTGAGCCTGCTCTACACGTGGAAGGGCAGCGACGGCGGGGCCAGGCCCGTGATGCTCATGGCGCACCACGACGTCGCGCCCATCGCGCCCGGGACCGAAGGCAAGTGGGAAGTGCCGCCGTTCTCCGGGCAGGTGAAGGACGGCTACGTGTGGGGCCGCGGCGCCTGGGACGACAAGGGCAACCTCGTCGCGCAGCTCGAGGCGATCGAGCTGCTGCTCGCCTCGGGCTTCCAGCCGCGCCAGACGGTCTACGTCTTCTCCGGGGCCGACGAGGAAGTCGCCGGCCAGCGCGGCGCGAAGCAGGCGGTGAAGCTGCTGCAGGAGCGCAAGGTCCGCCTCGATTTCGTCATCGACGAAGGCCTGGTGCTGACCGAAGGCGTGATCCCCGGGCTGGCCGCGCCGGCCGCGCTGGTGGGCGTGGCGGAAAAGGGCTACACGTCGATCCAGCTGAAGGTCTCGGCCCCGCCGGGCCACTCGTCGATGCCCCCACCGGCGGGCACGACGGCGGTCGGGCAGCTGACGACGGCACTGCGGCGCCTCGAGCAGGAGCAGTTTCCCGCCGAACTGAAGGGTGTGGCGCGCGAGCTGTTCGGCACCCTGGCGCCGGAGATGCACGGCCTGCAGCGCGTGGCGCTTTCCAATCTCTGGCTGTTCGGGCCGCTCGTGGAGTCGCAGCTGGCGAAGGGCGCGAGCACCAGCGCCATGATGCGCACCACGACCGCCGTGACCATCGTCAACGCCGGCAACAAGGAGAACGTGATCCCCGGCGTCGCCGAGGCCACGGTCAACTTCCGCATCCTGCCCGGCGACACGCGCGCGAGCGTGATGCGGCACGTGCGCAGCAAGGTGGGCGAGGGCTTCGAGCTGAAGGAGTGGCCGGGTTCGGTCGACCCGACGCCGGTCACGCCGACCGACTCGCACGCCTACCGGGTGCTCGAGCGCACGCTGCGTTCGCTCTTCCCCGACACCATCGTCGCGCCGGGCCTCTACATCGCCGGCTCCGATTCGCAGCACTTCGTCCCGATCGCCGACAACATCTTCCGTTTCTCGCCGGTGCGCGCCAGGCCCGAGGACCTGCCGCGCCTGCACGGCACCAACGAACGCATCTCCGTCGCCAACCTCGGCGAGCTGGTGCGCTTCTACCACCAGCTGCTGCGCAACCTCAACGCGCCGGCGCCCTGAATCCGAACCCTGTCCAGAAAGGCCCCTCCATGACCAACGCCGTCATCGTCTCCACCGCCCGCACGCCCCTCACCAAGAGCTGGAAGGGCGCGTTCAACATGACGCACGGGGCCACGCTGGGCGGCCACGCCGTGCGCGAAGCGCTCAAGCGCGCGGGCGTCGCGCCCGATGCGGTCGAGGACGTCATCATGGGCTGCGCCAATCCCGAAGGCGCCACCGGCATGAACATCGCGCGCCAGATCGCCCTGATGGCCGACCTGCCCATCACGGTGTCCGGCATGACCGTCAACCGCTTCTGCTCCTCCGGCCTGCAGACCATCGCCCTGGCTTCGCAGCGCGTCATCGCCGGCGAGGGCGAGGTCTACGTCGCCGGTGGCGTGGAGAGCATCTCCTGCGTGCAGCAGGAGATGAACATGCACATGCTGAAGGATCCGGCGCTGGAGAAGAAGAAGCCCGAGATCTACTGGTCGATGCTGCAAACGGCCGAACAGGTCGCCAAGCGCTACAACATCGGCCGCGAGCAGATGGACGAGTACGGCGCCGCCAGCCAGCAGAAGGCCTGCGCCGCGCAGGAAGCAGGCAAGTTCAAGGACGAGATCGCCCCGATCACGGTCAAGGCCGGCGTGGCCGACGCGGTGATGGGCCTCATCACGAAGGAAGTCACCGTCTCCCAGGACGAGGGCCTGCGTCCCGGCACCACCAAGGAAGGCATCAGCGGCATCAAGCCGGCGCTGCCCGGCGGCGTGATCACCGCCGGCAATGCGAGCCAGTTCTCCGACGGCGCGGGCGCCTGCGTGGTGGTGAGCGAGGAATACGCCAGCCGCAACAACCTCAAGCCGCTGGGCCGCTTCCTCGGCTTCGCGGTGGCCGGCTGCGAGCCCGACGAGATGGGCATCGGCCCCGTCTTCGCCGTGCCGAAGGTGCTCAAGCGCCTGGGCCTGACGGTGCAGGACATCGACCTGTGGGAGCTGAACGAAGCCTTCGCCGTGCAGGTCATGTACAGCCGCGACAAGCTGGGCATCCCCAATGACCGCCTGAACGTGAACGGCGGCGCGATCGCCGTGGGCCACCCCTATGGCGTGTCGGGCCAGCGCCTGACCGGCCATGCGCTGATCGAAGGCAAGCGCCGCGGCGCCAAGCGCGTGGCGGTGACGATGTGCATCGGCGGCGGCATGGGCGCGGCGGGGGTGTTCGAGGTCCTGTAACCCTCATTCGTCATTCCCGCGGAGGCGGGAATCCAGGGCTTTCAGCCCCTCTGGACGCCCTGGGTCCCCGCCTCCGCGGGGACGACGAGCTCTCCCCATGTCCTCCCTTCGCCCCACCCTCGACTTCCTCCTCTACGACTGGCTGCAGGCCGCTCGGCTGAACGAGCGCGCGCGCTTTGCCGACCACTCGCGCGAAACCTTCGATGCAGTGCTGGACACCTGCGAGCGCATCGCGCGCGAGAAGTACGCGCCCTTCAACCGCCTCGTGGACACCGAGGAGCCGCGCTTCGACGGCGAGAAGGTGATCCTGCCGCAGGCCACCCACGAGGCGCACCGCGCCTACGTGGAGTCCGGCATGGTCAGCGCCGCGCAGGACTACGAGGAGGGCGGCATGCAGCTGCCCTACACGATCGAGGCCGCGGCCGGCACTTTCTTCGCCACGGCTTCGGTGAGCATAGGCTCCAGCCTGCTCACCAAGGGCAACGCCAACCTGCTGCTGGTGCACGGCACCGACATGCAGAAGGCCGTGTTCGCGCGCAACGAGTTCGGCGGCCGCTTCACGGGGACGATGTGCCTGTCGGAGCCGCAGGCAGGCTCTTCGCTCTCGGACGTCGCCACACGGGCCACGCCCGACGGGGCGGATTTCGAGGGCGATCCGCTCGGCCCGCGCTACCGGCTCAGGGGCAACAAGATGTGGATCTCCGCCGGCGAACACGAGCTGGCCGAGAACATCATTCACCTGGTGCTCGCCAAGATCCCCGGCCCGGACGGCAAGCTGGTGCCGGGCACGCGCGGGATCTCCCTGTTCATCGTGCCCAAGAAGCTGGTGGACACCGAAGGCCGGCTGACGGGCGAGCGCAACGACGTGGCGCTGGCGGGCCTGAACCACAAGCTGGGCTGGCGCGGCACGACGAACACGCTGCTGAATTTCGGCGAGGGCCGGTACCCGGTGCGCGGCGGCTCCGGAGCCATCGGCTACCTGGTGGGCCGGCCCGGCGAAGGCTTGCGCTGCATGTTCCACATGATGAACGAGGCGCGCATCGGCATCGGCCTGGCTGCCACGTCGCTCGGCCTGGCCGGCTACTACGCCTCGCTGGAATACGCGAAGAACCGGCCCCAGGGCCGTCCCGTCGGACCCGTGGGCAAGGACGCCGCGCAGCCACAGGTGCGCATCATCGAGCACGCCGACGTCAAGCGCATGCTGCTGGCGCAGAAGTCGTATTGCGAGGGCGCGCTGGCGCTGCTGCTGTACTGCGCCCGCCTCGTGGACGAACAGGAAACCGGAACGCCCGCGGCAGCGGAAGAGGCGCGCCTGCTGCTGGAAGTGCTGACGCCGGTGGCCAAGAGCTGGCCCAGCGAGTTCTGCCTCGAGGCGAACTCGCTCGCGATCCAGGTGCACGGCGGCTACGGCTACACGCGCGACTTCCCGGTGGAGCAGTACTGGCGCGACAACCGCCTGAACATGATCCACGAGGGTACGCACGGCATCCAGGCCGCGGACCTGCTGGGGCGCAAGGTGGTGATGGAGGGCGGCAAGGGCCTGGCCCTGCTTGCGGGGCGCGTCAACGCGACGATAGAGCGCGCGATCCAGCTGCCGCACCTCGCCGGGCACGCCAATGCGCTCGGCCAGGCCTTGCAAAAGGTCGGCGCCGCCACGAAGGCGGCGTGGGCCACGGGCGATCCCGGCGAGGCGCTCGCCAACGCCGTGCCCTACATGCAGGCTTTCGGCCACCTGGTGATCGCGTGGACCTGGCTGGACATCCTCTCTTCGCTGCCCGAGCAGCCCGCCACCGCCGCCCACGAAGGCCGCTTGCGCGCGGCCCGCTACTTCTTCCACTACGAGCTGCCTAAGATCGGGGCCTGGCTGCGTGTCGTGGAGACGCGCGACCCGACCTGCGCCACCATGCCCGAGGACGCCTTCTGATGCCTTCCGCCCGTGCCCTGAAACGCCTGGACGCGCTCGTCTGGGCGCTGATCTTCGGCGGCCTGTTCCTGCTGATCCTGGGGATCGCCTCGCACGACGAGGCCGCCATCGCCGGCTGGAGCCTCACCGCGCTGGGCGGCATCGCCACGACGGCGGGCGTGGTGCTGATCTACGTGCGCTCCCGCCTGCAGGCTTCGCCGCCCGCACCCACTACGAACGACAAGGAAACCCGCCCATGACGCGCACCGTGCAGCAACTCTTCAACCTCGAGGGCAAGACCGCCCTGGTCACGGGCGGCTCGCGCGGCCTGGGCCTGCAGCTGGCGCACGCGCTCGGCGAGGCCGGCGCGCGCATCATGCTCAGCTCGCGCAAGGCCGGGGACCTCGAGGAGGCCGCCGCCGACCTGCAGGCCGCCGGCATCGACGCCCGCTGGATCGCCGCCGACCTTTCGAAGGAAGAAGACATCCGCAAGCTCGCCGACCAGACGATGGAGCGCATGGGCGACGTGCACATCCTCGTGAACAACGCAGGGGCCGCCTGGGGCGCGCCGGCCGAGGACCACCCGGTGGAAGCCTGGGACAAGGTGATGAACCTCAACATCCGCGGCTACTTCATCCTCAGCCAGCAGGTCGCCAGGCGCAGCATGATCCCGCGCCAGCAGGGCCGCATCATCAACATCGCCTCGATCGCCGGCCTGGGCGGCAACCCGTCCGGAATGAACACGGTGGCCTACAACACCTCCAAGGGCGCGGTGATCACCTTCACGCAGGCGCTGGCCTGCGAGTGGGGCAAGTACGGGATCAACGTCAATGCCATCTGCCCGGGCTTCTTCCCCAGCAAGATGACCCAGGGTACGCTGGAGCGCATCGGCGAGGACGAGCTCGCGGCGCACGCACCGCTGCGCCGCCTCGGCGACGACGAGGACCTGAAGGGCACCGCGCTGCTGTTCGCCTCCGACGCCGGCAAGCACATCACCGGCCAATGGCTCGCCGTCGACGGCGGCGTGAGCGTGGTGACGGGAGGCTGAGCCGTGGCGACCCCCAAGCTGTTCGGCGTCGAGATCCCGTTCGTCCACCACCTGGGCTTCGAGCTGGTGACGATGGAAGGCGGCGCGTCGGAGCTGAAGTACCTGCCGCAGCCCGAGCACATGAATTCCTTCCTCGTCACGCACGGCGGCGCCATCATGACGCTGCTGGACGTGACCATGGCGACGGCCGCGCGCAGCGTGGACCTGGAGATCGGCGTCGTCACCATCGAGATGAAGACCACCTTCATGCAGCCCTGCCAGGGCCTGCTCACGGGCAAGGGCCGGCTGATGCACCGCACGAAGTCCATGGCCTTCACCGAAGGCACGGTCTACGACGAGCAGGGGCGGGCTTGCGCGCATTCCACCGGCACCTTCAAGTACGTCAAGCGGCCCGCGCCCAGCGCGCCGGCCAACACCATTTCCACCGACTGAGGAGGCGACCATGCCCGCCAACAAGCAGATCCTTCTGGACAACCGCCCGCAGGCCGAGGCCAGCGCCGGCAATTTCAAGCTGGTGAGCGCCGAAACGCCGGCGCTGAAGGATGGCGAGGTGCTGGTGCGCCACCATTTCCTGAGCCTGGACCCCTACATGCGAGGTCGCATGAACGATGCCAAGAGCTATGCCGCGCCGCAGCCGGTGGGGCAGGTGATGCAGGGCGGCACGGTGGGCGAGGTGGTGGAGAGCCGCACCCCGAAGTACCAGGCCGGCGACAAGGTGGTCGGCATGGGCGGCTGGCAGGAATACAGCGTCGTCTCCGCCGACCAGCCCGGCGCGCTGCGCAAGGTGGACACCACGCACGTGCCCCTGTCGCACTACCTCGGCGCCGTCGGCATGCCGGGCGTGACCGCGTGGTACGGCTTGGTGAAGATCATCGAGCCGAAGGCGGGGCAGACCGTCGTCGTCAGTGCGGCCAGCGGTGCCGTGGGCAGCGCCCTGGGCGCGCTGGCCAAGGCGCGCGGTTGCCGCGCGGTGGGCATCGCGGGTGGGCCGGACAAGTGCCGCTACGTCACCGAGGAACTGGGCTTCGACGCTTGTGTCGACTACAAGCAGCACGCCGACGCGCACTCGCTGTCCAAGGCGCTGAAGGAAGCGTGCCCGGACGGCGTGCACGGCTATTTCGAGAACGTGGGCGGCATGGTGATGGACGCCGTGATGCTGCGCATGAACGCCTTCGGCCGCATCGCCCTGTGCGGGATGATCGCCGGCTACGACGGCAAGCCGATCCCGATGGCCTATCCGCAGCTGATCCTGACCAACCGCCTGCTGGTGCAGGGCTTCATCGTCAGCGAGCACATGGACGTCTGGCCGCAGGCGCTGCAGGAGCTGGGCACCCTCGTGGGCACCGGCAAGCTGCGGCCCCGGGAGTCGGTGGCGCAGGGCATCGAGTCCGCGCCCGAGGCCTTCCTGGGCATGCTCAAGGGCCGCAACTTCGGCAAGCAGCTCGTGAAGCTGATCTGAGACAAGGTCTTGCCCGGCCACGCCGGGCGATACTGGACGGACATCGCTCCACCGGAGGCGCCATGCAGCAAGCGACGCACGAGGTCTTCAACCAGCCCGAGCCGCTGGTGGACTACAACCTGTTCGAGACGAACCGCGCCTTGCAGGACGCGCTGGGCATGGCGGCGCCGCAGCTCGATCGGAAGCCGCTATCGCGCCTCGGCGCGCTGGCGGGCAGCGCGGAGATGCAGGCGCATGCGCGGCTCGCGAACACCCATGCCCCGCAGCTGCGCACGCACGACCGCTTCGGCCGCCGCATCGACGAGGTGGAGTTCCACCCCAGCTACCACGCGCTGATGGGCGCCGCGGTGGAGGCCGGGCTCCATGGCACCCCTTGGACGCAGCCGGCCGGCACGTCCCCGCACGTGCTGCGCGCCGCCGGCTTCATGCTGTTCACCGAGCTGGAGCCTTCCATCCTGTGCCCGATTTCGATGACGTATGCCGTCACGCCGGCGCTGCGCAGCAACGAAGCCGTGTTCCGCGACTGGGCGCCCCGGCTCACCAGCCGCAGCTACGACCCGGCCTTGAAGCCCTGGAACGACAAGGCCGGGGTCACCATGGGCATGGGCATGACGGAGAAGCAGGGCGGCTCGGACGTGCGCGCCAACACGACCCGCGCGGAGCCCGCCGGCAGCGACGGCTGGGGCCAGCGCTACACGGTCACCGGCCACAAGTGGTTCTTCTCGGCGCCGATGTGCGATGCGTTCCTGGTGCTGGCGCAGACCGCCTCGGGCCTGAGCTGCCTGTTCCTGCCGCGCGTGCTGCCCGATGGCAGCCGCAATGCGCTGCACATCCAGCGCCTGAAGGACAAGCTGGGCAACAAGGCCAACGCCAGCTCGGAAGTGGAATTCCAGGGCGCAACCGCCTGGCTCGTCGGCGAGGAAGGGCGCGGCGTGCCGCAGATCCTCGAGATGGGCACGATGACGCGCCTGGACTGCGCGCTGGGCACCAGCGGCCTCATGCGCCAGGCGCTCGCCCTGGCGCTGAACCACACCAGCCAGCGCATGGCCTTCGGCAAGCGCCTCGTCGAGCAGCCGCTGATGCGCAACGTGCTGGCCGACCTGGCGCTCGAGAGCGAAGCCGCGACCTTCCTGGCGCTGCGCCTGGCGCGCGCGTTCGACCGGCGCGGCGACGCGCACGAGGCGGCCATGGCGCGGCTGCTGACGCCGATCGCCAAGTTCTGGATCTGCAAGCGCGGCAGCCACTTCGCCCAGGAAGCGATGGAGTGCCTGGGCGGCAACGGTTACGTGGAGGAGGGCGGCGAGGGCGTGATGGCCCGGATCTACCGCGAGATGCCGCTCAACTCGATCTGGGAGGGCGCCGGCAACATCATGGCGCTCGACCTGCTGCGCGCGCTGCGCAAGGCCGATGCGGCGGCCGCCCTGGCGCAGGAGCTCGCTCCGGCGAAAGGCGCGCATCCTGCCCTCGACAAGCTCGCGGCCAGCCTGCCCACGCGGGTGGAGGCGATGGCGACCGAGGTCGAGGCGCGGCGGCTGGCCCAGGACGTCGCGCTGGCCGTCCAGGCTGCGCTGCTGGTGCAGGGCGCTCCGGCCGCGGTGTCCGATGCCTTCTGCGCCTCCCGCATCGCGGGCGACTGGGGGCAGGCGTTCGGCACCCTGTCGGGCGGCACGGACTTCGACGCCCTCCTGCAAAGGGCCATGCCGCAGTAAGCTGGCAGGATGAACGACCTCATCCTGCACCATTACCCCAGCTCGCCGTTCTCGGAGAAGATCCGGCTGATCCTCGGGCACAAGAAGCTGCCGTGGAAATCGGTGCTGGTGCCGGCGATCGCGCCCAAGCCGGACGCGGTGGCGCTCACGGGCGGCTATCGGCGCACGCCCTTCCTGCAGGTGGGAGCCGACGTCTACTGCGACACCACGCTCATCTGCGACGTGCTGGAGCACGTGCGCCCCGATCCCACGCTGTACCCGCCGCACCTCAAGGGCGTGTGCCGCATCTTCGCGCAATGGGCCGACACCAGCCTGTTCTGGGCGGCGATGGGCTACAACCTGCAGCCGCGCGGCGCCGCCCAGGTGTTCGCGAAGGCGCCGCCCGACATGGCCAAGGCCTTCGCCGAGGACCGCAAGGCCATGTCGACCAACATGGCCCGCCTGCGCCCGGGCGACGCGACCTCCGCTTACCGCTCCTACCTGCGGCGCATCGCGAACATGGCCGAGGAGCACGACTTCCTGTTCGGCGTCGAGCCCTGCGTCGCGGACTTCGCGGCCTACCACGGCATCTGGTACACGCGCACCCAGGTGCCGGTCCTGGCGGACATCCTGAACGCGACCCCTGCCGTGGCGGAGTGGGCGAACCGCGTGGAGGCGATCGGCCACGGCGCGATGACCAAGCTCACCTCGGCGGATGCGATTGCCCTGGCCGCCGCCGCCGAGCCGCAGCCGCCGGGTTCCAACCTCCTCATCGACAGCGCCTTCCAGGACGACCACGGCATCCCCCTGGGCGCGCGCGTGACGATCACGCCCGAGTCCTTCGGTCCCGAAGCGACCGAGGGCGAGCTGATCGCCGCGACGCGCACGCACTACAGCCTGCGGCGCCAGGACGCGCGCGCCGGCACCGTGCACGTGCACTTCCCGCGCATCGGCTACGTGCTGCGCGCGGCAGGCTGAAGCCATGGCCAACGGGGCGCTGGGCTTTTGCCTGTTCGACACGGCCATCGGTCCCTGCGGCATCGCGTGGACCGCGGATGCGATCGCCGCCGTGCAATTGCCGGAGACCACGCCGGCCGGCACGCGCGAGCGCATGCTGCGCTACACGGGTGCCGCGCCGGAAGCCGAGCCGCCACCTTTCGTGCGTGCGGCGGTCGGGCGCGTCCAGGCCCTGCTGGAAGGCGCGCGGGACGACCTGCGCGACCTGCCGCTCGCGTGGGACGCGCTGCCGCAATTCCACCGCAAGGTGTACGAGGTGACACGCGCGATCCCGCCCGGCGAGGTGCTGACCTATGGCGAGGTGGCGCTGCGCATTGGCGAGCCCGGCGCGGCCCGGGCCGTGGGCCAGGCGCTCGGGCACAACCCCTTCGCGCCGGTGGTGCCCTGCCACCGCGTGCTCGCGGCCGGGGGCCGCTCCGGCGGCTTCTCCGCCGAGGGCGGGGCCGTCACCAAGTTGCGGATGCTCGAGATCGAACGCGCGCGCCTCGGCGGCGTGCCGGGCCTGTTCGATTAGCCCCCGGCGCATTGCAGGCTGAGCGCCTGCAGCGTCCTGCCATCGGCGGGATCGAAGACGACGACGTTCAACTGCTGCGGGTGTCCCGGCGCGGCGGGCAGCGGCCGCAGCGCCAGCTTGTGCGCGCCCCGGTACGTGCCCATGGGCACGAACTGGCGCACGACGAAATCGTGCTGGAGGAACTCGCCCGCGTTCTCGCCGGCCTTCACCTTGCTGGCGTGGCCGTGTTCGGTGACCGTCCAGTAGGCCGCCCAGCGGCCGCCGGGCGATTCCGGAACCACCTGGGCCTGCGCCGAGTCGCCCTCGCGTTCCAGGCGGATGCTGGCCCCGGCCGGTTCGGGCCGCGCATCCAGGACGCCGGCATAGTCGCGCGAGTCCGCGCCGTCGCGCACCAGTTGCGGCGTGTAGATCGTATTCGTGCCACGGCGCCGGGCGATCTCGCGCTGGCGCGCCGTATGGGCCGGCGCAGCGAAGCGGTCGACCCAGCCGATGTGGTCCCAGTAGCCGACATGGAAGGCCTGTGCCACGACCTTGCCGGCGGCGGCGGCTTCCTTGAGCCCGGACAACCAGCGGTCGGCCGGCGGGCAGGAGCTGCAGCCTTCGGAGGTGTAGAGCTCCACCACCGGCATGCGCGTTCGCGGCGACTCCAGGCGGCACGAAGCGGCCGTTGCCGGCCCCGGGGCGGCAACGGCGGCAGAGAGGAGAACCATCCCCGCGGTAACGGTACGCATGGCGGGCTCCGGCGCCGGCATCGGCGCACCGACTGCAACTTAGCGGATCAGAACCACTTGCGCCAGCCCGACTCGGCCGGCCTCTCACCCGCTTGCGTACGCTCGCGCTCCTCGCGGATGCGCTCGTCCCGGATGCGTTCCTCTTCGCGCATCTGCGCCTGGTGCTCGCGTGCCTGCTCCGCGGCCGCATGTTCGTGCACCACGCCCGGCTGCACCAGGTCGTTGCGCATGGCAGCGGCGGGCACGGCCGCGGTCGCACCCACCACCGGAGCGCGGCTCACGCCCATGCGCTCGAAGCGGCTTTCCAGGCGGTGCTCCAGCTCGTTCAGGCGCGCGGACACCGTGCGGTTGATCTGTTCGAGCTGCGTGCGGATCTCGCGCTGGTTCTCCATGCGCGCCTTTTCCATCTCGGTCGCGGCGATGGCATCGCGGTCGCGCAGTTCGCGCAGTTGGGTGTCCAGGTGCTGGCGCAGGTCGGTGAAGCGCGAGGCTTCCGCCTTGTCCGCCAGCGCGCGCTGCGCCTCCAGCTCCTTGAAGTGGTGCCGCGACTCCAGCAGCCCCTGCGTGCGCATGGTGCCGGCGGCGAGGGCGAAGATGACGACGGCCAGGGCCAGCAGGCCGAGCAGGATGGCGCCGAGCGGCGCGTCCATGACGACCGGGCCGAACAGCAGCGGCGACGGGCGGGTGATCTCCGCCCAGTTCAGCGCGGCGAAGCCTGCGATCAGCAGGATTGCCACGACCAGCAGGATGAAGCGAGAGCGCATGGGAACTCCTTGGATGTTGTCAACCATTCTCTGCAGTTCGCGCGCAACACCTGTCGGACTATGCCCTGTCTGGCTGTGCGAGCCGTGTGGCAAACTCGCCCGCTTCCATCGTTCCTGAGCAGTAAGCAGTAGTACCACGATGCAAAAGATCCTGCGGCAGATCGCCGCCGAACTCCAGGTCCAGGAGCGCCAGGTCCAGGCGGCCGTCGAGCTGCTGGACGGCGGGGCCAGCGTTCCCTTCATCGCCCGCTACCGCAAGGAGGCCACCGGCGGCCTCGACGACATCCACCTGCGCGAGCTCGAAGCCCGCCTCGCGTACCTGCGCGAGCTGGAGGAGCGCCGCGAGGCGGTGCTCAAGAGCATCGAGGAGCAGGGCAAGCTCACGCCCGTCCTGCGCGCCGCCATCGAGGCCGCGCCGACCAAGCAGGAGCTGGAAGACCTCTACCTGCCGTACAAGCCCAGGCGCCGCACCAAGGGCCAGATCGCCCGCGAAGCCGGCATCGAGCCGCTGGCGGACCTGCTGTGGGCCGATCCGGCGCGCGATCCCGCCGCGGAAGCCGCTGCGTTCGTGAAGAAGGAAAAGGGCGAGGGCGGGGAGGATTTCACGACCGTGCCGGCGGTGCTGGACGGCGTGCGCGACATCCTGTCGGAGCGCTGGGCCGAGGACGCGGCGCTCGTGCAGTCGATGCGCGAGTGGCTGTGGGCCGAGGGCCTGCTGAAGTCCAAGCTGGCCGCAGGCAAGGACGAGAACCATCCCGACGTCGCCAAGTTCCGCGACTACTTCGACTACGACGAGCCGATCGGCCGCGTGCCTTCGCACCGCGCGCTGGCCGTGTTCCGCGGCCGGGCGCAGGACATCCTGGAGGTGAAGCTGGCGCTGCCGGTGGAGCCGGAGCCGGGCCAGCCCTCCGTGGCCGAAGGCCGCATCGCGCTGCACCTCGGCTGGAGCCACGCCAAGCGCGCCGCCGACGACCTGCTGCGCAAGTGCGTGGCCTGGACCTGGCGCGTGAAGCTGTCGCTGTCCACCGAACGCGACCTGTTCTCACGCCTGCGCGAAGAGGCCGAGAAGGTGGCCATCAAGGTGTTCGCCGAGAACCTGCGCGACCTGCTGCTCGCGGCGCCGGCCGGCCCGCGCGTGGTGATGGGCCTGGACCCGGGCATCCGCACCGGCGTGAAGGTGGCCGTGGTCGATGCCACCGGCAAGCTGGTGGACACCGCCACGGTCTATCCGCACGAGCCGCGACGCGACTGGGAAGGTTCGCTGCACACGCTGGGCCTCCTGTGCCGCAAGCACGGCGTGAACCTGATCGCCATTGGCAACGGCACCGCCAGCCGCGAGACCGACAAGCTGGCCGCCGACCTGATGAAGCGCATCGACAACCCCGACCTGCAGCGCATCGTGGTGAGCGAGGCCGGCGCCTCGGTCTATTCGGCGAGCGAATACGCGTCGCAGGAGATGCCGGACGTCGACGTCAGCCTGCGCGGCGCGGCCTCCATCGCCCGGCGCCTGCAGGATCCGCTGGCGGAGCTGGTGAAGATCGATCCCAAGTCGATCGGCGTCGGCCAGTACCAGCACGACGTGAACCAGAGCGAGCTGGCCCGCACGCTGGACGCGGTCGTCGAGGACTGCGTGAACCGCGTGGGCGTGGACCTCAACACCGCGAGCGCACCGCTGCTGTCACGCGTGTCCGGCCTGTCGCTTTCGGTGGCGAAGGCGGTCGTGACCTGGCGCGAGTCCAACGGCGCCTTCCGCAGCCGCCAGCAACTGCTGCAGGTCAGCGGGCTGGGCCCCAAGACCTTCGAGCAGAGCGCGGGCTTCCTGCGCATTCGCGACGGCGACAACCCGCTGGACATGACCGGCGTGCACCCCGAGACCTATCCGGTGGTGGAGAAGATCCTGGAGGCGGCGAAGAAGCCGGTGCAGGAGCTCATGGGCCGCGCGGAGATGCTCAAGACGCTCAAGCCGGAACTGTTCGCCAACGAGAAGTTCGGCGTGATCACGGTGAAGGACATCCTGGGCGAGCTGGAGAAGCCGGGCCGCGACCCGCGCCCGGACTTCAAGGTGGCCCGCTTCAACGAGGGCGTGGACGACATCGCCGACCTGAAGCCCGGCATGGAGCTCGAAGGCACGGTCAGCAACGTGGCGGCCTTCGGCGCCTTCGTGGACCTCGGCGTGCACCAGGACGGCCTGGTGCACGTGAGCCAGCTGTCCCACAAGTTCGTGACCGACGCGCGCGAGGTGGTGAAGACCGGCGACATCGTGAAGGTGAAGGTGCTCGAGGTGGATACCGCGCGCAAGCGCATCAGCCTCACGATGAAGCTCGGCGCGCCGGCCGGCAAACCCGGCGGCGCGCGGGAAAACCGCTTCGAAGGCGCGGCCCGGGGCCAGCGTGCGCCGGCCAATCCCGCCATCGGTTCGGCCATGCAGGGGGCGTTCGCCAAGCTGCAGGGATTGCGGAAGTAGCGGCTGGGCAGCGTTCCGCTCCCAGCGCAAAATAGCCCGCATGCAGCTGAATCGATCCGGCGGATGACCACAGCGACCGGCCACGTCCCGGTGCCGGCCAGCATCCTTTCACTGCGGATGCGGGCTTCCGGCGGCAATGCCAGGCAGCAGGAGGCGCGGCACCAGCGCCTGCTGGAAATCGCGCGGAAGGCGCTCGCGGGCTGGCCCGACGACTGCCGTGTGGTGCTGGAAGCACCCGAAGGGCTCGCGTTCGTCGGGGATATCCCCCCGTCCGTCGCCCTGCAGGCGGCGGAGATCGCCTCCCAGGACGGCGCCGACGCGCCCCTGGGCATCGCCTTGCACCACGGCCCGGTGCAGGTGGTGCGGGACGGCGGCACGACGCGCGTGACCGGCGAGGGCATAGAAACCGCGACCGCGCTGGCCGCCTTCACGAGCACCGAAGGCATCGTCGCGTCGCAGGCGTTCCGCGACCGCATCGCGGCGGTGTCGCCGCGGACGGCCGAAGACCTGCGGCCGGCCGGTGAGATGGTGGACGACCAGCTGCGCAAGCACCCGATCTTCGTGTTCGACGGGGATGCATCGCGCGGCCGCGCGACGCGCCGCACCGTGGTCGCCGGCAGCGGCCTCGTCCTGCTGCTGGGCGCGGGCTGGGCCGCGCGCGTGGCGCGCGAGCAGTACGAAGCGGCGCGCCGGCCGGCGATCATCCACCTCGACATCAAGCCCGCCGGCGAGATCTTCATCGACGGCAAGTTGCACGGCGCGACGCCGCCGCTGCGCGAGGTGCAGGTGCCCCCGGGCGTGCACACGATCGAGGTCCGCAGCGGGCGCTTTCCGCCGCTGCGGCTCGAGGTGGACCTGCAGCCCGCGGAAGAACTGCAGCTGCGCCACATGTTCGCCGCGCCGCCGGCGCCGCCGCGGCGCTCGCGGCCGCCCCGGCGCGAGGAGCCGCCGCCGCTGATCGAGCAGCTCAAGGACCGCATCCGGAGGCTGCTGTGAGCGCGGCGGTGATGCAGCCTCTCCCTTTCACGCACCTGGGCCGCTATCGCGTGGTGCGCGAGCTCGGGCGCGGCGCCATGGGCGTGGTGTACCTTGCCGAGGACGAATCGCTGCTGCGGGAAGTGGCGATCAAGACCCTGCTGCTGCCGGACGAGGCAGGGGAGCGGCGCCACCTGGAGGCGCGCTTCCTGCAGGAGGCCAAGGCCGCCGGCAGCCTGAACCACCCCGGGATCATCACGATCCACGACCTCGGGCGCGAAGGCGACCACCTGTACATCGCGATGGAGCTGCTGGAAGGCACCGAGTTGCGCGATCGCATGACGCATGGGATGCTGCCGCTGCACGAGGCCGTCGACATCGCGGCGCAGGTGGCCGCGGCGCTGGGCGCGGCGCACGCGCGGGGGGTGGTGCACCGCGACATCAAGCCGGGCAACATCATGCTGCTGCCCGACGGGCACGCGAAGATCATGGACTTCGGCATCGCGCGCATGCAGAAGTCCGACGTGCGCACGCAGAGCGGCACGATGATGGGCTCGCCCAAGTACATGTCGCCCGAGCAGGTGGGCGGCCATCCGGTGGATCACCGCACCGACATCTTCTCGCTGGGCTCCATGCTGTACGAGATGGTGGCCGGCGTGCCGGCTTTCAGCGGCTCCAACCTCGGCCAGCTGCTGAACGACATCCTGCGCGGCGCGCCGCCGCCGGTGGCGCAGTTCCGCGCCGGCGTTCCGGCCTCGGTGGACGACGTGATCGCGCGGGCGATGCAGAAGAACCCGCTGGCCCGCTACCAGGACGCCGCCGAAATGGCGCGCGACCTCGCCCTGTGCCGCACGGCGATCAATCGCGCGCGCGGTGCGCTGCCGCCCGGGCCGGATGCGGGTGCCGATCCGTACGCCGCCACGTCGACGGGCACGCTGACGCAGACGCTGGTGCAGCCTTCGATCGGTGGGCTCGCCCTGGCGCCGGAGTTCGATTCCGCCGCCGGCCTGGCACGGCTGGAGCAGGGGGATCCGGCCGCCTCGGCCCCCCAGCGTGCACCGCGCAGCATGGCGTGGCTAGGCTGGCTGCTTGCGTACGGTGTCGCGGCAGGCGTGGCGCTGGCCGTCGCACTGCCCTGAAGGGATCGGCGCCGGGCCCGCCTAGAATCCGCGCGATGCGAGCCCTGCGCATCTACGCCGGCCCGGCCGCCCGGCAGCACATCGAACGAAACGGATTGCAGGCGGCCGACGTCGGCGCCGTTCCCGCGGCGGCCGGTGGTCCCAAGGGCCTGATCCTCGGTCCGCTGGACCGCTTCCTCTTCGGCGAGTGGCTGCCGCGGACCGACCACACCATCCATCTCGTGGGCGCCTCCATCGGCGCATGGCGCATGGCGACGGCCTGCCTGCGCGAACCGGTGCAGGCCTTCGAGCGGCTGGAGCGCGACTACATCGCGCAGGACTACGACCTGCCGCCCGGACGCAAGGCGCCGACGCCCGCCCACGTGTCGCAGCGGTTCAGCGAGGGGCTGGAGGCCTTCTATGGCGGCCGCGTGCAGGAGGTGCTGTCGCATCCGCGCTTCCGCCTGCACGTCGTCACGGCGCGCGGCCGCCACGTGCTCGGAAGGGAACACCGCATCGGGACGCCGCTCGGCTACCTGGGCGCGTTCCTCAGCAATGCCTTGCATCGCAAGGCGATGGGCGGATGGCTGGAGCGCGTCGTCTTCTCCGCACCGGAGCACGGGGCGCCGTGTCCGCTTCCTTTCGGCACCGAGGACTTCCCCACGCGCCAGGTCGCCTTGACCGAGGCCAATTTCCATCCGGCCCTGCAGGCGAGCTGCTCGATCCCGTTCGTGCTGCAGGCCGTGCACGACATCCCCGGCGCGCCGAAGGGGGCGTACTGGGACGGCGGCATCACCGACTACCACCTGCACCTGCAGTACGCGTGCGGACCCGGGCCGGGGCTGGTGCTGTATCCGCATTTCCAGAAGTCGGTGGTGCCGGGCTGGCTCGACAAGGGCCTGAAGTGGCGCCACCGGGCCACGCCTTTCCTCGATCGCATGGTCGTGCTGGCGCCGGACCCCGCGTGGGTCGCGACGCTCCCCAACGCGAAGCTGCCGGACCGCACGGACTTCGCGCGCTATGCGAAGGACCTGCAGGGCCGGATCGCGGCATGGACGGCCGCGGCCTCGGCGAGCCGCCAGCTGGCGGAGGAATTCGCGCAGTGGGTGGAGAAGCCGGATGTTGGGCGGGTAGAGCCCCTCTAACACTTCCAACCATCCAAAGCGCGCGGGATGGCGACGCATCCTCGTAGGTTGGCGGTGAGCGCGAAGCCGAACTCCAACGATCCCTGGCGTCGCGCCCACGTCGCGCCAGACGGTGCGCGGTGCCTGATCAACCGGTTGGTGAACCACCGGCTGGGCAGCGGCGGAGAGCGAAGACACGTCGGGGTTCGGCTTCGCGCTCACCCCGACCTACGGTGCACCGGCTTACATCGACTCCTCGAGCATCCGCACGTAATCCTGCCGCGTCGCTTCCCGCGG
Source organism: Comamonadaceae bacterium (assembly GCA_004144865.1). GTDB lineage: Bacteria > Pseudomonadota > Gammaproteobacteria > Burkholderiales > Burkholderiaceae_C > Ramlibacter. Next base: position 22,799 of record SEAY01000001.1, on the reverse strand, counting down.
ATTCGTCTTGTGGCAATGGTCGGCCAGCGCGCCCTCGATGATGGCGTCGAACTGCTCGCGCTGCACGCCCAGCGCCGCCAGGCCGGAGGGCAGGCCCAGGCGGGCGTTCATGTCGCGGATGGCGTCGGGGATGTCGCCGGCGGACTTCAGGCCCATCGCGTGCGCCATGCGTTCCAGGCGCCGCTCTTTCTGTACCGCGGGCGCCTGCGCGTTGAAGCGCACCACCGCCGGCAGGAACATCGCGTTCAGCGTGCCGTGGTGCAGCCGGGGATCCACCCCGCCCAGGCTGTGGCTCAGGGAGTGCACGCAGCCCAGCCCCTTCTGGAAGGCCATGGCACCCTGCATCGACGCGGCCATGAGGTTCAGGCGCGCCTCGCGGTCGCTGCCGTCGCGCGTGGCGCGCTCGATGTGGGCCCAGCCGCGCTCCAGTCCGTCCAGCGCGATGCCGTCGGCGGGCGGGTTGAACGCGGTGGACATGAAGGTCTCCATGCAGTGCGCGATGGCGTCCATGCCGGTCGCGGCCGTCAGCCTGGGCGGCAGGCCCATCGTGAGCTCGGGATCGCAGATCGCCGTCTTCGGCACCAGGTGCCACGAGTGGAAGCCCAGCTTGCGGTGGTCGTCCACGATGATGATCGCCCCGCGCGCCACTTCGCTGCCGGTGCCGCTGGTGGTGGGCACGGCGATAAGCGGGGCCACCTTGTCGGTGATGCGCGGCGAGCCGCCTTCGATGGTGGCGTAGTGCTTGAGCGGGCCCTCGTGGGTGGCCGCGATGGCCACGCCCTTGGCGCAGTCGATCGCCGAGCCGCCGCCCACGGCCACCAGGCCGTCGCAGCCCTGCGTCTTGTAGATGTGCGTCGCGGCCCGCACCGCCGCTTCGGTCGGGTTGGAGGGCGTCTGGTCGAAGACGGCATGGGGCAGGCCTTCCAGCGCATCCAGCGCCTTCTGCAGCACGCCCGCCGCGCGCACGCCGGCGTCGGTGACGACCAGCGGCCTGGTGATGCCGACCCGCTGGCACTCCTGGCGCAGCAGGCGGACGGCGCCGAACTCGAACTGGATCTGGGTGACGTAGTTGATGAAGGCCATGGCAGGTCCGCTCGCTTACGATGGGGAGCTTCAATGTAAGCCAGCCGCACCCCGCGGCGCTGCCCCGCGCGTGACATTCCTTCCGCAGTTTCCCGAACTCACCCCGGCCATGCGCTCGGTGCTGGAACGCATGGCGCGCGCCGGCCATGCGCCGCTGTACAGCCTGCCGCCACGCGAAGCCCGCGCCGCGTACGAGGCCGGCGCCGGCGTGCTGGAGGTGCCTCGGCCGGCGCTCGCCCGCGTGCAGGACCTGGAGATCCCCACGCGCGACGGCGTCCGCATCGCGGCGCGGCTCGTCGCGCCGGCCACGGCGCCCGGGCTGCCCGTGCTGCTGTACTTCCACGGCGGCGGCTTCACCATCGGCAGCATCGCGTCGCACGGCACGCTGTGTCGCGTGCTGGCGGACCTGTCCGGCTGCGCGGTGGTCTCCGTCGGATACCGGCTCGCGCCGGAGCACCGCTTCCCCACTGCGGCGGAAGACGCCTGGGACGCCACGCTGTGGCTCGTGCGCGAGGGCAGGGCGCTGGGGCTGGACACGACGCGCATCGCCTTGGGCGGCGACAGCGCCGGCGGCACGCTGGCCACCGTCTGCGCCACGCAGGCGCGCGACGCCGGCATCGAAGTGGGCCTGCAGCTGCTGTTCTACCCCGGCTGCGCCGCGCGGCAGCAGGCTCCGTCGCACCAGCGCTATGGCGAGGGCCTGGTGCTGGAGCAGGCGCACATCGAGTATTTCTTCGGCCAGTACATCGCCAATGCGGACCGCGACGACTGGCGCTTCGCGCCGCTGAACACGCCGGACCTCGAGGGCGTGGCGCCGGCCTGGTTCGGGCTGGCCGAATGCGACCCGCTGGTCGACGATGCGCTGCACTACGCGGATAAACTGCGCGCAGCCGGCGTGGCGGTGGACCTGGAGGTCTACCGCGGCGTCACCCACGAGTTCATCAAGATGGGCCGCGCGCTGCCCGAGGCCCGGCAGGCGCATGCGGACGCGGCCGCGGCCCTGCGACGCGCATTGCACTCATGAAAAGAGAAGATTTCCGTTTCTTCCACCGCCTGCGCGTGCGCTGGGCCGAAGTGGACATGCAGAAGATCGTCTTCAACGCCCACTACCTGATGTACTTCGACACGGCGGTGGCGGACTACTGGCGAGCGCTGGCCATGCCGTACGAGGAAGGCATGCACCAGCTGGAAGGCGACCTGTACGTGAAGAAGGCCACCGTGGAATTCCACGCCTCGGCCCGCATGGACGACCGGCTGGACGTCGCCATGAAGTGCGCGCGCATCGGCAATTCCTCCATGCTGTTCGAAGGGGCGATCTTCCGCGGCGAGGACCTGCTGATCACCTGCGAGCTGGTCTACGTGTTCGCCGACCCGGCGACGCAGACCTCCCGCCCGGTGCCGCAGGCCTTGCGCGACCTGCTCACCGGCTTCGAGGCGGGTGAACCGATGCTGCAGGTGCGCACCGGCACCTGGGCCGAGCTGGGCACGGACGCCGGCCGCCTGCGCACCGAGGTGTTCGTGAAGGAGCAGCGCATCCCCGTCGAACTCGAGTGGGACGAGGCCGACGCGGTGGCGGAGCACGCGGTGGCCTACAACCGCCTGGGGCAGCCGGTGGCCACCGGACGCCTGCTGCCCGCGGAGGAGGGCGTCGCGAAGATCGGCCGCATGGCGGTGCACCAGGTGCTGCGCGGCTGCGGCTTCGGCGAGCAGGTGATGCGCGCGCTGGCGGCGCTGGCGCAGCGCCGCGGCGACCGCGCCATCGAGCTGCACGCGCAGCGCACCGCGCGCGAGTTCTACGCGAAGCTCGGGTTCGAGCCGCGGGGCGAGCCCTTCGAGGAAGCCGGCATCCCGCACGTCACCATGCGCAGCGCCTTGCCGCTGGCCCGCTGAAGCGGATGCACGCATCCCCGCGCCCGGCTGCTGGCGCGTTGCCAGGCGAACCGCTGGCGGACGGCCGGGCCGCCGCGATCCTGTGCGCCACCATCGTGCTCGCGCCGGCGCTCGGGTCGCCCGGCAAGGAGATGCTGCAGGACACGCTGAAGTCCGCGATCGTCGCCTTCGGAGCCATCGCCGCTTGCCTGCTGTTCCTGCTGGCGCAACGCCGCCGCAGCGAGCCGCTGCGCTGGCATGGCGCCGTGTTCCTGCCCCTGCTGCTGATGGCGTACGCCCTCGCCAGCATGGCGTGGTCGCACGCCTACCTGGCCGGCGTGGAGGCGGTGCGCTGGTTCGTCTTCGCGCTGGTCGCGTGGGTCGGCCTGAACACCATCTCGCGCGAGCGGCTGCCCATGCTGGCCGGGTGCATCCACGGCGCCGCCGTGATCGCCTCCGCGTGGGCGGCGCTGCAGTTCTGGACTGGGCAGAGTCCCTTCCCGCAAAGCGCCCACCCCGCCTCGACCTTCATCAACCGCAACTTCTTTGCGGAATTCGCGGTCACCGCCTTGCCGTTCGGCGTGCTGCTGCTGGCGCGGGCGCGACAGGGCACGGCGATCGCACTGCTCGCGTTCAGCGTGGGCTTCGTCATGGTTGCACTGCAGATGGCGGGAACGCGTTCGGCGATCGTGGCGCTGTGGGTGCAGGTGCTGGTGGTGCTGCCGCTGATCGCATGGCGCTGCCGGGCGCAGCTGGCGTGGTCCGCCTGGCCGCGCCGCCTGAAGGCGCTGGCGGCGGCGGTGCTGGCCGCCACCTTCGTCGGGCTGGGGCTGGTTCCCACCGGGGACGCGCAGATCGCGTCCGAGCGGCTGGGCAACGCGCCCCTGCTGCGAGGCTTCCACCGGGCGCAGTCGATCGACATGGAGGACGGTTCGCTGAACCTGCGTTTCCTGATGTGGCGCGATACCCTGCGCGCGATCCAGGCCCATCCGGTCGCGGGCCTCGGCGCGGGCGCCTGGGAGCGCGAGATCCCCCTGTACCAGGCGGAGGGGGAGTACCTCGAAACGGATTACTACGCGCACAACGAGGTGTTGCAGCTCCTGGCCGAGTACGGGGTGGCAGGCTGGCTGTTCCTGCTGCTGCTCTCGGCCTGGCTGCTGCAGGCCGCCTGGCGCAGTTGGCGCGATGAGGGAGCCGCAGCCGACGCGGAGCGCCCCTGGCGCGCCGTGATCCTCTGCAGCCTGCTGGCGCTCCTGCTGGTGAGCAACGCCGGGTTTCCCTGGCGGCTGGCGGCCACGGGCGCGCTTTTCGCGCTGTGCGTGGGGGCGCTGGCGGCCAGCGATGCGCGGCTGGGCTTCACCGGCAGGCTGCTCGCGCGCCCCTTGCGCTGGTCGCCGCGCTTCGCCCATGCCGGCATCGCGGCGGGAGCGGCGTGCCTGCTGCTGGCGGCGGTCATCACGCAGCGTGCCGTGGAGAGCGAGCGAAAGCTGGTCGGCGCCGCGCAGCTTGCCATGGCGCTCACGGCCACCGGCGATCCGCTTCAGCCGCGCTTCCTGCAGGCCCGGAGCGCAATCCTGCAACTCACGCGCGAAGGCATCGCGCTGAATCCGCACTACCGCAAGATCACGCCCCTGGTCGCCGACGAGCTCGGCCGCTGGGGCGACTGGGCCAACGCGACCTGGATCTGGGAGAGCGTGCTGGCGTCCCGCCCGCACGTCGTCGCCATCCTGTGCAATGCGGCGCGCGGGCGCGCGGCGCAGGGCGACGTGGACGCGGCGATGGCCCACCTCGAACGGGCCCGGCGCCTGCAGCCCGGCGCGTTGCCGGTGCGCTCGGTGGCGATGGTCCTGGGCTTCGTCCACGCGGAGGCGCTGAAGCAGCCCGAGCGCGGCATGGCGCTGTTCCACCAGGGCCTCGACGGCGCGACGCCCGAGCAGCGCGACACCCTGCTGCGGCAGGTGCCGGAGCCCTGGCGCAGCCGCCTGGCCGCGCAGCCCGTTCAGACGTCGGCGAGCAGCAGGTAGGGCAGGGGCAGCAGCGACAGGCCCGGGCCGGCCGCGGAACCCGCATGCAGGTCGCCCACGTCGACGGCGGAAAGCTGCAGCGAAGCGATCGCATCCCAGCCGCCGGAGGGCGAGGGCGCGGCCTGCGCCACGACGCCGGCGGGCTGTTCGGGCTCGGACGCCTGGAACACTTCCTGCCCCGCCGCGAGTTCGCCCTCGGCATGGACGATGAAGGCGCGGCGCTTGAGCGTGCCGCGGAACTGGCTGCGCGCCACCACTTCCTGGCCGGGGTAGCAGCCCTTCTTGAAGTTCACGCCGCCCACCGACTCGTAGTTCAGCATCTGCGGAACGAAGGCTTCAAAGATCGGCGTGGTGATCGTCGCGACGCCGCTGCGCACCTCGCTCCATTGCCACAGCGCCGTGTCCATCGCGGGGCCTGCCGGCGGTGACGCATCCGCGGGCCCCACCCACAGCGCGCGCGGCTGGTCCTCCGCCGGGTACAACTGCACCAGGTGGCCGCCTTCGGCTTCGCGCAGGCTCCAGGGCGTCGCGTGGGGCGCCAACCCTTCGCCGGCCAGGCCGTGCAGTGCATGTTCGGCCGTGGCGTCGCTGAGCTTCACCTTGGAGCGCAGCACGAACATGGACAGGCGCTTGAGCGTCGCCGGCAGCACGTCGCGGCTGCAGACCAGCAGGATCTCGTCGGCGCCGCGGCGGAAGGCGATGAAGCTCGCCTGCATGCGGCCCTTGGCGTTGCAGAAGGCCGCCAGCCGCGCCTCGCGGGGGCCCAGCAGGGCGAAGTCCTGGGTCAGCTGGCCGTGCAGGAAGCGGGCGGCGTCCTCGCCTTGGGCGCGGATGACACCGAGATGCGGCAAGGGAGCGACACCGTGCAGGGGATGGGGCATGGCCTGAAGTTATCATGCCCCGGTCATTCCACAGGCGAAGCAGGGACGTGCGCAGACTCATTTCCACCTTGTTCTGGCTGGCGCTGCTGGGGGCCATCGCGACGGCGGGTTACGGCTGGTGGTGGACCCAGCAGCCCTTGCGCCTGCCGGCCAACGCGGCGGCCGTCGACCTCTCCATCGAGCCCGGCACCCTGCCGCGCGGCGTGGCGCAGGCGGTGAAGAAGGCCGGCGTCGACGTCGACCCGCGGCTGCTGTTCACGTGGTTCCGGGTTTCCGGCCAGGGCCACCGCATCAAGGCCGGCAGCTACGAACTGGAGCGGGGCATCACGCCGCAGCGCCTGCTGGACAAGCTCGCCCGTGGCGAGGAATCCATGCGTGCCGTGACCTTCGTGGAAGGCTGGAACTGGCGCCAGGTGCGCGCGGCGATGGCCAAGGCGGAACACCTCAAGCCCGACACGCGCAACCTGCCGGACGCCGACGTCATGAAGCTGCTCGGACGCGAAGGCGTGCCGCCGGAGGGCCGCTTCTTCCCGGACACCTATGCCTACTCCAAGGGCAGCAGCGACGTGAAAGTGCTGCAGCGCGCCCTGCGCGCGATGGACAAGCGGCTGGCCGAGGCCTGGGCGCAGCGCAGCCCGCAGTCGGTGCTGAAGACGCCCGAAGAGGCGCTGATCCTGGCCAGCATCGTCGAGAAGGAAACCGGCAAGGCGGCGGACCGCACGCTGATCGCCTCGGTCTTCCAGAACCGGCTGCGCGTGGGCATGCCCCTGCAGACCGACCCCACGGTGATCTACGGCCTGGGCGAGCGCTTCGACGGCAACCTGCGCAAGGTGGACCTGCAGACGGACAACCCGTTCAATACCTACATGCGGCCCGGCCTGCCGCCCACGCCGATCGCGATGCCGGGCAAGGCCTCGCTGCTGGCCACGGTGCAGCCGGCGCCGGGCAACTTCCTGTACTTCGTGGCGAAGGGCGACGGCAGCAGCCATTTCAGCCCGTCCCTCGACGAGCACAACCGCGCCGTCAACAAGTACCAGCGCGGGCAATGAGCGCCGGGTTGTTCATCAGCTTCGAGGGCATCGACGGCGCGGGCAAGTCCACGCACATCGAGGCGCTCGCCCAGGACTTCCGCGCCGCCGGCCGCACCGTGGTGCTCACGCGCGAGCCGGGCGGCACGCCGCTGGCGGAGAAGTTGCGCGGGCTGGCGCTGAACGAAGCCATGGATCCGCTCACGGAGGCCTTGCTGATGTTCGCGGCGCGGCGCGAGCACGTGCTGCAGGTGATCGAGCCTGCGCTCGCCCGGGGGGACGTCGTGCTGTGCGACCGCTTCACCGACGCCACCTTCGCGTACCAGGGATTCGGGCGCGGCTTCGACCTCGCCGTGCTGGCGACGCTGGAACGCTGGGTCCAGTCCGTCGAGGCGCTGCCGGCCGGGCAACTGCGCCAGCCGCGGCTGACGATCTGGTTCGACCTGGATCCCGCCGTCGCCGCGCAGCGATTGGCCGGCGCCCGCGTGCCGGACAAGTTCGAAGCGCAGCCGCAGGAATTCTTCGCCCGCGTGGCGGCCGGCTATGCGGCGCGCGCCGCGGCCGATCCCGGCAGGTTCCTCCGGATCGAGGCGGGCCAGACGCGCGAGGCGGTGTGGCGCGCGGTGCAGTCGGGCGTGCAGGCGAGGGGACTCCTGCCGTGACCGCTCCCTGGATCGCGGCGCAGTTGCGCCAGCTGCTGGCCCAGCGCGGACACGCCTGGCTGCTGCAGGGCCCCTCTGGACTTGGACAGTACAGCCTGGCCCTGGGCATGGCGCAGGCCTGGCTGTGCGACCAGCCGACGCCGGACGGTGCGTGCGGCCATTGCGAGAGCTGCCACCAGGTGGAAGTCCGCGCGCATACCGACTTGGCCGTGCTGATGCCCGAGACGGTGATGCTGGAGCTCGGCTGGCCGCTGGGCGAGAAGGCGCAAGCCGACATCGATGACAAGAAGCGCAAGCCGAGCAAGGAGATCCGCGTGGAGGCGATGCGCGACACCCTCGAGTTCGCGCAGCGCACCAGCGGCCGCGGCCGTGGCAAGGTGGTGCTGGTTTACCCGGCCGAGCGCATGAACCAGGTCACGGCCAACGCCCTGCTCAAGACGTTGGAGGAGCCGCCCGGCGACGTGCGCTTCGTACTGGCGAGCGAAGCTGCCCACCAGCTGCTGCCCACCATCCGCAGCCGCTGCCAGGCGCATACCCTCGCCTGGCCGACGGCGGATGAAGCCGAGGCCTGGCTGCGGGAAGAGGGCGTGCCAGCCCCCGCGGCGCCCGTGCTGCTGCGCGCAGCGGGCGGGCGGCCGGAAGATGCGCTGCGCCTGCACCGCGGCGGGCTGGACGCCCGGGCGTGGTCGCAATGGCCCAAGGCGTTGGTTCGGGGCGACATCGCGGCGATCGCGGACTGGGGCCCGGCGCAGCTGGTCGAATCCCTCCAGAAGCTGTGCCACGACCTGCTGGCGGTGCGCAGCGGCGCGGCCCCGCGGTTCTTCGAGGAGGCGGACTTGCCGCCGGCCGCTTCCGTGGGCGCCCTGACCGGGTGGTGGGGCCGCCTGGCCGAGACTTCCCGCACGGTCGAACACCCTTTCAACGCCGGCCTGATGCTCGAAGACCTTGTGGCCCAGGCGCGGGCGGCCCTAAACTCCAAAGCCTACCCATGAGCACGCCCAGCCCCACCACCCCGCGCCCGAGCGTCATCCAGCTGGCCATCAAGGAGAAGGCCGCGCTGTATGCCGCCTACATCCCCCTGTTCGCGGACGGCGGCGTGTTCATCCCGACCACGCGCGAGTACAAGCTGGGCGACGACGTCTACGTGCTGCTGTCGCTGCCGGAAGACCCGCAGCGCTACCCGGTGGCCGGCAAGGTGGCCTGGGTCACGCCGCCCCGCGCGGCGGCCAACCGCACCCAGGGCGTGGGCGTGCGTTTCCCCTCGGACGACAAGTCCAAGCTGCTCAAGGTGAAGATCGAGGAAATCCTCGGCGGCCACCTCGCTTCCGAGCGCCCGACGCAGACCATCTGATTCCCTAGAATCGGCTTTCCAAGCCTTGCGCCGCCGGCCCGTGCCGCGTGGCGCGCTCGCCTTTGCACCATGTTCGTCGATTCGCACTGCCACCTCAGCTTCCCCGAACTCCAATCCCAGCTGCCGCAGATCCGCCAGGCCATGGCCGACGCGGGCGTGGACCGGGCGCTGTGCATCTGCACGACGCTGGAGGAATTCGAATCCGTCCATGCGCTGGCGATGGCCTACGACAACTTCTGGGCCTCCGCCGGCGTGCACCCGGACAACGAAGGCATCGCCGAGCCGACGGTGGACAAGCTGCTGGAACTGGCCGCCCGGCCCAAGGTGGTGGCGATCGGCGAGACGGGCCTGGACTACTACCAGATGGAAGAGCGCAAGGGCGGGCGCAGCATCGCGGACATGGAGTGGCAGCGGGAGCGCTTTCGCACCCACATCCGCGCCGCCCGCGCCTGCGGCAAGCCGCTGGTGATCCACACCCGGCAGGCTTCGGCGGACACGATCGCCATCCTGAAGGAAGAGGGCGAGAACGGCTCCCCGGGGTCTGCCGGGGGCGTGTTCCATTGCTTCACCGAGACGATGGAAGTCGCCCGCGCCGCGCTGGACCTGGGCTTCCACGTGTCCTTCTCCGGCATCCTGACCTTCAGGAACGCGGCGGACCTGCGCGAGGTGGCGCGTTTCGTCCCGCTGGACCGCTTGCTGATCGAGACCGACAGCCCGTACTTGGCCCCGGTTCCCTACCGCGGCAAGGTCAACAATCCCTCCTACGTGCCCTACGTCGCGAAGCAGATCGCCGAGCTGCGCGGGTTGCCGGTGGAGGAGGTGGGCGCGATCACCAGCCGCAATTTCGAGGCCCTGTTCGCTGGCGTTAAATCATGACAAAGCACCTGAAGTTCGTTTTCCATCTCCTTGTCGCGCTTTGCATTTCTGCGGCGCAGGCGGGATCGTACGAGGACTTCTTCGTGGCCGTGAAGCGCGACGACCCGGCCAAGGTCACCGAGCTGCTGCAGCGCGGCTTCGACCCCAACGCGCTGGACCCGTCGGGCCGCCCGGGCCTGTTCGTCGCGCTGCAGGACGGCTCGCTCAAGGTCGCCGAGGCGCTCGTCGCCTGGCCGAAGACCAACGTGGAATGGCGCAGCCCGAAGGACGAGAGCCCGTTGATGATCGCCGCCTTCAAGGGCCACAAGGAGCTGGTGCGCAAGCTGATCGCGCGCGACGCCCACGTGGCCAAGACCGGCTGGACGCCGCTGCATTACGCAGCGACGGCGGGCCGCGTGGAGATCATCGAGATCCTGCTGGAGGAACACGCCTTCGTGGACGCGGAGTCGCCGAACAAGTCGACGCCGCTCATGATGGCGGCCAAGTACGGCTCGCTGGAGGCGGTGAAAGTGCTGCTGGAGAACGGCGCGATCCCGACGCTGCGCAACGAGCTGGGCATGACGGCGATCGACTTCGCGCAGCAGTCCAACCGCAAGGATGCAGCCGAACTGATCGCCGCCGCGGCCCGCGCGCAGCAGCCCAAAGGCAAATGGTGACAACCACTTGCCCGTGGAACTTCAAGTGCCTGCCGCTTACTGGGGCGTGCAGGGATTGACCAGCTGGACGCCCGCCGACATCGAGCTGTTGTCGGTGCGGCAGCGGTCCATGTTCATGTAGTGGCCTTCCACCAGGACGCCGGGCGGGTTGTAGCGCAGCGTCGCCTTGGCCTGCATGCCGGTGGCGGGTTCGGCCTGGCAGCGGGCCGCGCGTCCGGCCAGCGCCTCGACGCGGCGGCAGAACGCATCGTCCGGATAGACGAACTGCCGGATGGCGGTGCCCGAGGAGTCGCGGTACACGAGGTGGCGGCCGCCGGGGCCTTCCGGAACCTTGTTCTGGGTGGCGCAGCCGGCCGCGACCACGGCCACCATGGCGAGCATCGAAAGTCTTGCGATCAAAGGAATCTCCCGTTAGTCCTTGCCGCCGGCCCATGCCGGGGCGCCACGCTTTTTACAAGCGTTTGCGCCTGTTGGGGTGTCACGGTAACCGTGGATCACACTGATACGATGCGTATTATGTGAAATCAATGATGCGACGAAACGGCCCTCAGGTCACGCGTACGCCCTCGAGCCCGGGATCCCCTGGCGGATAGCGCAGCTTCAAGCCCTTCAGCGCATCCCGTACCAGCGACGCGATCATCAGGTTGCGGTGGGTCTTGGAATCCGCCGGCACGATGGTCCATGGCGCCCACGCAGTGCTCGTCGCCCGCAGCAAGGCTTCGTAGGCCTGCTGGTAGTCGGCCCACTGCTTGCGCACGTCGAGGTCGCCCAGGCTGAATTTCCAGCGTTTGGTGGGATCGTCCAGCCGCTCCTGCAGGCGCTCCCGTTGCTCCTCGCTGCCGATGTGCAGCATGAACTTCAGGACCACGGTGCGGTTCTCCACCAGCATGCGCTCGAAGTCGTTGATCTGCCGGTAGCGCTGCGCCGCTTCGTCCGGCTTGATCCAGCCGTTGACCACGGGCACCAGGACGTCCTCGTAGTGGCTGCGGTTGAAGACGGTCATCTCGCCGCGCGCGGGCGCGGCCTTGTGGATGCGCCAGAGGTAGTCGTGCGAGCGCTCCTCCTCCGACGGCGCCTTCCAGCCGACCGTGTGCACGCCCAGGGGACTGGTGCGCGCGAACACCGAGCGCAGCGTGCCGTCCTTGCCGGAAGCGTCGGTGCCCTGCAGGACCACCAGCACGGCGTAGCGCCGGTCGGCATAGAGCAGGTCCTGCAGCCGGTCGATCTCCACCGCGAGCTCGTCGACCGTGGCGCGGTCCACCTCCTTGTCGCCGGTCGACCAGGGCTTGGCGGCCGGGTCGATGTCCTTCAGCCGGAAGCCGGCGGCACCCTTCCCCGCCGGCACTTGCCAATCGGTCGCCGAGGGCGTGTTCTTGCGGGACTTGGACATGGCGTGGCGGTCGGGGCAGTCTAGTTCAGCGCTTGCGCACCAGCACACCGGACAAATCGGTGCCCGGTGCCACGGTGTTGAACACCGTGCCGTACTTCCTGACGTTGTCGTGCAGCAGGTCGAGGCGGCGATCGGGCTCGTCGGTATCCACGGTGATCTCGTAGCGGATGGACTCCATCTTCGGCGGCACGTCCTGGCGTACCCCGTCCACCTTCACTTCCACGCCCCGCAGCTGGAACTTGAGGATGGGCACGACGCGCTCGATGCCCTTCACCATGCACGCCGTCAGCGCCGCCAGCAACAGCTCCGCCGGGTTGAATGCGCCGGGGTTGCCGGCCAGGTCGGTGTCGAGATCGATGCTGGCCTGCTTGCACGTCGACACGCTGCGGTGCGAGTCCACGCGATGCGTTTCCACATGGAAGCGCATCTTCGGCGAACCGCCGACGCTTGCCGGCGAAGGGGAAGAACCTTGTTCGGACATGTCGTCGGCCTTGTCAGATCGCTCGCTGGCTGACCCGCTTGGAGATCTCCTCGGCGCTCTCCTTGCGCTCACTGTACCTGTCCACCAGGTAGCCGCTGACGTCCCGCGTCAGCAAGGTGAACTTGAACAGTTCCTCCATCACATCCACCACGCGGTCGTAGAAGGCGGAGGGCTTCATGCGGCCCTCTTCGGTGAACTCGGCGAAGGCCTTCGCCACGCTGGACTGGTTGGGGATGGTGATCATCCGCATCCAGCGCCCCAGCACGCGCATCTGGTTCAATGCATTGAAGCTTTGCGAGCCGCCGGAGACCTGCATGACGGCCAGCGTCTTGCCCTGGGTCGGCCGGACCGCCCCGACGGACAGCGGAATCCAGTCGATCTGCGTCTTCATCACTCCGGTCATGGCGCCATGCCGCTCGGGCGAACACCAGACCATCCCCTCGGCCCACGCAGCGAGGCTGCGCAGCTCCTGCACTTTCGGGTGTGTCTCGGGTGCCCCGTCGGCGAGCGGCAGGCCCGTGGGGTCGAAGACCTTGACCTCGCCGCCCATGGCCTCCAGCAACCTGGCAGCCTCGAACGCGAGGAAGCGGCTGTAAGACCGCTCGCGCAGCGAACCATACAGGACCAGGAAGCGGGGGCGGTGTTGCGATGGATGGGGCGACGTGAGCCGATCCTGCGTCGGTACGTCGAACAGGTCCAGGCGCAGGGCCGGGAACGCATGCTCCTTTTCAAGCACGGCGCACCCCATCGTCCTGCACGACCTCTCCGTCTTCCTTCGTGAAGGGAGGAAGCTTGCCGACGGGGAGAAGCTCGAGCACGGCCTCGGAAGGGCGGCACAGCCTCGTTCCCAGGCGGGTGCGGACCACCGGACGGTTCATGAGGATGGGGTGTTGCTGGATGAAGTCCAGCAGCTGTTCGTCCGTCCACTTCGGGTCGGCCAGGCCCAGTTCCCCGTAGGGAGTGCCCTTCTCCCGCAGGAGCTCACGCACGGAAAGGCCCATCTCCGCCAGGAGACGGCGCAGCTCCTCCCTGGAAGGCGGCGTCTTCAGGTACTCGATGACCGTGGGCTCGATGCCTGCGTGGCAGATGAGGGCCAGGGTGTTGCGGCTGGTGCCACAAGCGGGATTGTGGAAGATGGTCACGTCGCTCATGGCTCTCACCTCCGCGCGGCACGCATGCCGCTTTCGTACCAGCCCTGCGACCGGTTCACGACCGCCACGACGGCCAGCATGACCGGGACCTCGATCAGGACACCGACCACGGTGGCCAGGGCGGCACCGGACTGGAAGCCGAACAGGCTGATGGCCGTGGCCACGGCGAGCTCGAAGAAGTTGCTCGCCCCGATGAGTGCGGAGGGCCCGGCGACGCAGTGCTGCACGCCCATGCGGCGGTTCAGCCAGTAGGCCAGACCGGAGTTCAGGATCACCTGGATCAGGATGGGCACGGCCAGCAGCGCGATGACCAGGGGCTGGTCGATGATGGCCTCGCCCTGGAACGCGAACAGCAGGACGAGCGTGAGCAGCAGGGCAGAAATCGAGAGCGGGCCCAGCCTTGCAACGACCGACTCGAAGTGCTTCACGCCCTTGCGCAGCAGCGCCTTGCGCCACGCCTGGGCGATGACGACCGGCACCACGATGTAGAGGCCGACCGACGTCAGCAGCGTATCCCACGGCACCGTGATGGACGAAAGCCCCAGCAGCAGCGCCACGATGGGCGCGAAAGCCACCACCATGATGGAATCGTTCAGGGCCACCTGCGACAGCGTGAAGTACGGGTCTCCCTTGCACAGCTGCGACCAGACGAACACCATGGCCGTGCAGGGCGCAGCCGCCAGCAGGATCAGGCCGGCGATGTAGCTGTCGATCTGGTCCGCCGGGAGGTAGGGCGCGAACACGTGCCGGATGAAGATCCACCCGAGCAGCGCCATCGAGAACGGCTTGACCGCCCAGTTGATGAAGAGCGTCACGCCGATGCCGCGCACGTGCGACTTCACCTGGCCGAGTGCCCCGAAGTCGATCTTCAGGAGCATGGGAATGATCATCACCCAGATGAGGACGCCGACCGGCAGGTTGACCTTGGCCAACTCCAGGGCGGCAACGCCCTGGAAGAACCCGGGCAGCAACTGCCCGAGGGCGACCCCCGTGACGATGCACAGGGCGACCCAGACGGTCAGGTAGCGCTCGAAGAAGCCGATGGCCGGCCTGCCGGATGCGGAGGAACCCGCCGCGATGTCTGTTGCGCTCATGGTCAGGACTTCGAGATCTTGGTGAGAGCCTGCTGCAGCTCGTGGTCGTTCATGTCCTCGATGGGCAACTGCAGCAGCTGCAGCATGCGGTAGCCGATCGCCTGGCGCGTGAGTTCGAAGGCGTCTTTCTTCGCCGCCTCCGGCGCGTTCGAGGGATCCGGATAGCCCCAATGGACCTTCACCGGGCTACCGGGCCAGTACGGGCACTGCTCGGCCGCCGCGCTGTCGCAGACGGTGATGACGATCCGCATCTCCGGGGCGCCCTGCTCCGTGAACGTGTCCCAGCTCTTGCTGCGGTAGCCCGCCGTATCGACGCCTGCGTTGCCCAGCGCTTCCAGCGCGCAGGGATTGACGCGCCCGCTGGGCGCGCTGCCCGCGCTGTACGCGCGGACATCCTTTCCGAACCGGCGCGCCCAGTGATCGAGCATGCCTTCGGCGAGGACGCTGCGCGCGGAGTTGTGGGTGCAGAGGATCAGGACGTTGGTGGTCATGGCCCGTTCAGCAGCACGGCGTGCCGGCCTTCACCGGGATGCCCACCGGCTTGCCGCGCGGCGCGCAGCAGGCGGACGCTTCCGGCGCGGCCTGGACCTTGTCCTTCTCGCTGAACACGGGGATGTTGCCCAGCGTGTGGAAATGCTCCCAGGCGATGCCCTGGGGATCGGTGACCCAGTGCTTGTCGCTGCGCGCATAGCAGCAGGTCGTGGCGCCCTCGTCCAGCAAGGACATGTCCGCCGCTTCCGCCCGCGCTTTCAGTTCGGCGAGTTCTTCCTCGGTGTCCGTCTGGAAGCCCAGGTGGTCGATGCCCGGCTTGTCGCCGCGGGTGGAAATGGCGAAGTTCACGCGCGGGTCCTCGAGCATCCATTTCGCGTAATCGCTCTCGACACGCGCGGGTTGCGCCGCGAACAGCTTGGAGTAGAAGGCGATGCTAGCCTGCAGGTCCTCGACATGGGTGTGGATGTGGAAGCGCTTCATGGGATCTCCTTGGGCAGGGTCAGCAGTTGCACGCATCCGCGGCGGCGTCGACTTCGCAGGCGGCGCCCTCGCAGCAGTTCTGGGTGAGGAAACCGAGCAGCTCGTTCATGTGGCCGAACGCCGCGCGGTAGATGAGGTTGCGGCTGGCCCGCTCCTGGGTCACCAGGCCGGCCTGGGCCAGCTCCTTCAAGTGGAAGGAGAGCGAACTCGCCGGGATGCCCAGGCCTTCGGCCATCGTCGAAGGCGTCATGCCGCGCGGGCCGGCGATCACCAGGGCGCGAAAGACCTGCAGGCGCACCGGCTGCGCCAGCGCGGCGAGGGATTTGACGACTTCGGCTTCTGTCATGGCGGCAATCCTACTGCAATTCGAGAATTGTGGAAATGACCTCTTTCGCGGCCCGGTCGTCCGGACGCGCTGGGTACACTGGCCCCAATGGATTCCGGAATCAGCGTGGACACGGCCGCGGCAGAACCCCGCCAGATGGCGCATTGGCGGGCCCGGCTGCGCGCAGCCGGTGCCGGGCCTGCGCACGAGCGGCGGGTGCTCCGGCTGTGGGCCAACGCCCTGCCCCAGCGCGGTGGCAAGCGCGTGCCCGAGACCTTCTTGCCGCACAGCCTGCTGGGCGCCTTGCCGGAGATCGAAGCGGGCCTGGACTCCATCGCCCGCCTGCAATCCGCGCATCCCGGCACCGACGGTTCCGAGCGCCTGCTGGTCGCACTCGCCGACGGCCAGACCGTGGAAAGCGTCCTGCTGCCGCGCGAGGGTCTCTGCGTCTCCACGCAGGTGGGCTGCGCAGTCGGTTGCGTCTTCTGCATGACGGGCCGGGACGGCCTGCTGCGCCAGGTCGGCAGCGCGGAGATCGTCGCCCAGGTCGCGCTGGCCCGATCGCGCCGCGCGGTGAAGAAGGTGGTCTTCATGGGCATGGGCGAGCCCGCCCACAACCTCGACAACGTGCTGGAGGCCATCGAGGTGCTCGGCACGCTCGGCGGCATCGGCCACAAGAGCCTGGTGTTCTCCACCGTGGGCGATCCGCGCGTGTTCGAGCGGCTGCCGCTGGGCCTGGTGAAGCCGGCACTGGCGCTTTCGCTGCACACCACCCGCGCGGACCTGCGCGCGCAGATGCTGCCGCGCGCGCCGCGCATGACGCCGGAGGAACTGGTGGATGCCGGCGAGCGCTATGCCCGCGCCACGGGCTACCCGATCCAGTACCAGTGGACGCTGCTGGAAGGTGTGAACGATTCCGCCGAGGAGCTCGATGGCATCGTCCGGCTGCTCTCCGGCAAGTACGGCGTGCTGAACATGATCCCGTTCAACGCGGTCGACGGGCTCGATTTCCGCCGGCCTTCGTGGGAACGCGCCGCGGAGATCGCCCGCACCCTGCACCGGCGCGGCATCCTCACCAAGCTGCGGCAGTCGGCGGGGCAGGACGTGGACGCGGGCTGCGGGCAGCTGCGCGCCCGCGCCGCGCGCATCGTCCCTATTCGGCCTGCGCGTGCCGCAGCACCCGCTCCGACACCCGCTGCCGCAGCCGCAGGCGGGCCGCATCCGACAGCATCCGGCCCGCCCAGCGGTACACGTTGAACTCGTGCACCGTGCTGCGCAGGCTCGCCATGCGCTCGCGCTGCTCCGCCGCCGGCATGGTGAGCGCCTGGTGCAGGGCGTCCGCCGTCTCTTCCACGTGATATGGGTTCACGATCAGCGCCTCCGGCATCTCGCGCGCCGCCCCCGCGAAGCGGCTGAGGACCAGCACGCCGCGCTCGTCGTCGCGGGCCGCCACGAATTCCTTGCACACCAGGTTCATGCCGTCGTGCAGGCTGGTCACCAGGCACACGTCGGCCGCCCGGTAGAGCCGGTTCACCGCGTCGTGGTCGTGGTGCTGCGCCAGCAGGCGCACCACGGGCGCTTCGGGGCGCCCGAACCGCGCGTTGATGCGCTCGGTCACTCGTTCGATGCGTTCGCGGAACGACCGGTATTCCTCCAGCGCACCGCGTGAAGGCGCCGCCACCTGCACGAAGGTGAAGCGCTGCTGCATCTCCGGATGCTTCTCCAGCATCCGCTCCACCGCATTGAGCCGCTCCAGGATGCCCTTGGTGTAGTCGAAGCGGTCCACGCCCACGGCCAGGAAGTCGCCGGTGGGGATGCCCAGCTGCTGGAACACCTCCGCGCGGCACTGTTCGGGCGTGGGCCAGGACTGCGATTCGGCGGCGGTGGGCCATTCGATCGAGATCGGATAGGCCTCCACCAGCGTCTGCTCGCCGCCGAAGGTGATGGTGGAGTGCTCGTGCTCGATGCGTGCCTCCAGGTAGCGGTCCACCGTCTCGATGAAGTTCTTGCAGTGGTAGCGCGTGTGGAAGCCCAGGATGGTGCTGCCCAGCATGCCTTCCAGGATCTCGCTGCGCCACGGGCAGATGCCGAAGGACTCCGGATTGGGCCAGGGAATGTGCCAGAAGGTCAGGATGGTCGCGCGCGGCAGCTTCTTGCGCACCATCGCCGGCAGCAGGGCGAAGTGGTAGTCCTGCACCAGGATGATCGGGTCCTCGCTGCGCGCCTCGGCCACCACCGCGTCGGCGAACAGCTGGTTCACCTCGCGGTAATGCTGCCAGTCGCCTTCGCGGAAGACCGGCCGCACGTGCGCGACGTGGCAAAGGGGCCAGAGTCCCTCGTTGGCGAAGCCGTAGTAATAGCCCTGCTCCTGCTCGGGCGTGAGCCACAGGCGGCGCAGCAGGTAGTCGTCCTGGCCCGGCGGAAGCAGCACGCGGTCGTGCTTGTCCACCGCCTGGCGGTCGCCGGTTCCGCTGCCATGCGCGATCCAGGTGCCGGAGCAGGCGCGCATCACCGGTTCCACCGCCGTCACCAGGCCGCTCGCCGGCCGCTGCACGACCAGCTTGCCCTCCACCAGCTGGTGCATGTAGGGCTCGCGGTTGGACACCACGATCACCTGGTCGCCTCGCAGCTGCGTCTGCAACAGCGACTGCAGGCGTTCCGGGCTCCAGACCGTGTCCGGCTTCTGCATCCGCCGGTACTCGTCCTCGAGGTCGCGCAGGCGCTGCCGCAGTTCCTCGGCCAGCGGCGCGAGTTCGGGCGATCCCGACATCAGCGGCTTCACCAGGCCCTCGCCGCGCAGCAACGCCTGGGCGCCCGAGACCCAGCCGCGCCAGCTGAGCTGGGCCACGATCACGGTGACGAGCGCGATGGCGCCGCCCAGTCCCGCGATCAGGATGATCAGGTACTTGCGCGTGTCCTGGCTGCGCCGCTCGATGAAGCTCAGGTCGTGCAGCAGCACCAGGCTTCCCATCGGCCCCACGTCGGTGGTGATGGAATGGACGCTGATGTGGACGGGGCCGCCCTCGAGCTGCAGCGCGGGATCGCGGCCGACCGACAGTTCGCGGGCGCGCGGGCAGGTGAGGTCGCGGGGGAACTGCGCCGTGCGGTGCCCCACCTCGTCGGCTTCCGAACACCAGCCGATCCCGACCAGGCGCTCGTCCTGCAGCGCGCGCTCGAACAGCGACTCCACCCGGCGCGTGCGCGAATACTGCAGGGCATCCGCGATCGACTCGGACAGCGCGTTGGCCACGAGGCTGCCGCGCATGTCGAGGTCGCGCGCGAACCAGCGCAGCGTGAGCTTGTCCATGAGGGGCACCGCCAGGTAGGCGGTGAGCGTGAGGATCGCCACCAGCGGGAGCAGGAAGCGCAATTGCAGTCGAAACGTCTTCATCCGCGTGAAGAACCCGGCAGGAGAGTGGTTTGCATGTGGCCAAATGTACCTCGGCGCGGGCGCCGCCCTGCCCGGCCGCGCGTGCTCGACGGTCAGCGGCCGTCGCTGCCCAGCGGGATGTTGGCGCCGCCCTCGTCGGCGCCGAGCTCCTCGATCACGGCCCCGAGGTCGCGCTCGAGCCGCGCCAGCGTGCGCTTGTCCAGCCGCGAGAGCGCCTCGGGTAGCACGCCGCTGAACGGTCCAGGCGCCTTGGCAAGGACTCGGCGCCCGCGTGCCGTCAGCTGCAGGCGAACCGCGCGCCGGTCTTCCTCTCCCTTGGCCGAGACCACGAGGCCGGCCTCGAGCAAGGCGCGCAGGAGATTGCTGGCGGTGGATTGGTGGACATCCATGGCCTGGGCCAGGCCGCCCACGCCGATCCCGGGCTGGGCCTGCACCACGCTCAGCGCCCACAGCTGCGCCCCAGAGATGCCGGCGCGCGTCTCGACCGCGCGGAAATGGGTGCGGACCGCGTTGAAGACGAGGCGGAAGCGCCGCAGCACGCGCGCCGCGGGTTCGGGTTCGTTGCGGGCCGCCGTTTTTTCTCGTGGAGTGCCTGTGCTGGCCATGGCCGCGATCTTAGGGGCCGGCGCGGACGCCGCGCACGGCGCGCAAAAAAATGCCCCCTTTCGGGGGCACCGGGCAAGGAATCCCGTCAGGGCTCGCTCGCGGCTGGTCGGCCGCCGGGCCATCATATCCATTTGGACAAATGCGATCAAGGCGCGAGCCGCAGCCGCAGGCGCACCGTGCCGTCTTCCAGCGGCTGCAGCTCGAAGCCCAGGCCGCGCGCGAGGGCCATCATCCCCGGGTTTTCCTGGAGGCACTGCCCCACGACCTCGCCGGTGCCGCGCGCGCGCAGGTAGGCCAGCAGCTTCGCCAGCAGCCTGCGGCCCAGGCCGCGGTTCTGCCACGCCGACGCGACCTGCACCGCGAACTCCGCCACCCGGTTGTCCGGGTCGCACACCGCGCGCACTTCGCCGGCCATGCGTTCGCCGTCCAGCGCCACGAAAGTCATGTCGCGGTCGTAATCGATCTGGCAGTAGCGCGCCAGCTCCGAAAGCGGCACTTCGCGGCGCGAAAGGAAGAAGCGCAGGCGCAGGTCGCCCGGTGTCGCCCGCGCGTAGAAATCCGCCATGCGCTGCCCGTCCTGCGGGCGGATCGGGCGCACGTGCAAGGGCTGCCCGCCCAGGTCCCAGCGCTCCTCCAGTTCCGCCGGATAGGGACGCAGGGCCAGCCGGCTGCCCTCGCCCGGCTTGGGGCGGCGCACGCGGATGCGGGCGTCCAGCGCGATCGCGCCGCGCGCATCGGCCAGTAGCGGGTTGATGTCCAGCTCCGCGACTTCGGCCAGGTCGCACGCCATCTGCGAGACGCGCAGGATCACGTCCACCACCGCGCCCTGGTCCACGCCCGCGCGCCCTCGGTAGCCTGCCAGCAGCGGGCCGACCTGCGTGCGGCCCATCAGTTCGTGCGCGAGCGCGTCGTTCAGCGGCGGCAGCGCCAGCGCGCTGTCCGGCCGCGCTTCCACCCCGGTGCCACCCGCGCCGAACAGCAGCACGGGGCCGAACACCGCATCGTCGGCGAGGCCGACGATCAGCTCCTGCGCCTGCGGGCGATTGGCCATCGCCTGCACCGTGAAACCCGTGACGTGCGCGTGCGGGCTCAGGCGGGCGACGGATTGGCGCATGCGGATGGCCGCGGAACGCACCTCGTCGGCCGACTGCAGGTCCAGCGCCACCCCGCCGACGTCCGTCTTGTGCAGGATCTGCGGTGAAAGGATCTTCAGCGCCACGGGATACCCGAGGTTTCCCGCCGCCGCCGCGGCCTCTTCCGCATCGCGCACGCGCACGGTGGGGACCACGGAGACGCCGTACGCTTCCAGCACCTGCTTGGCTTCCGCCTCGTCCAGCCACTCGCGGCCGTCACGCAGCGCGTCCTGCAGGAGCGCGCGCGCCGCGTCGCGGTCGACGCGCAGGTCGCGCGGCTGCGCATCCGGCAATTGCAGCAGGGCAGCCTGGTTGCGGTGGTACTGCACCAGCTGCAGCCAGCCGGCCACCGCGTGTTCCGGCGTCGTGTAGCCCGGCAGGCCCGCTTCGGCGCACAGCGCGCGGGCGGGCTGGACCGTCTGGCCGCCGAGCCAGCAGGTGAGGACCGGCTTGGCCGCCTCGCGCAGCAGCGGGAGGCAGGCGCGCGCGATGTCCGCGGCCGGCACGATCGCCGTCGGCGCATGCATGAACAGGACGCCGTCGACCTCGGATGCCGCCAGCAGCACCTTCAGCGCCTCGGTATAGCGTTCCACCGGGGCGTCGCCGACCAGGTCCACGGGATTCGCGCGCGACCAGTGCGCGGGCAGGCAGGCATCGAGCTGCCGCAATGTCTCCGGCGCCAGCGCGGCGAGCGTTCCGCGGCCCAGCGCCACGGCGTCGGCGGCCAGTACGCCGGCACCGCCGCCGTTGGTGACGATCGCCAGGCGCTCGCCGCGCCAGGGCCGCGGCTGCGCCAGCGTGGAGGCGGCGTCGAACAGGCCTTCCAGCGTGTCGACGCGCAGCATGCCCGCGCGGCGCACGGCGGCGTCGAACACGGCGTCGGATCCGGCCAGCGCGCCCGTGTGCGAAGCGGCCGCCCGCGCACCCTCGGGAGCGCGCCCGGCCTTCACCACGATCACGGGCTTGTTGCGGGCCGCGGCGCGTGCCGCCGACATGAACTTGCGCGCATGCTTCACCGACTCCGCGTACATGAGGATCGCGCGCGTGCCGCTGTCGCTGGCGAGGTAGTCCAGCACGTCGCCGAAGTCCACGTCGGCGCTGTCGCCGAGCGAAATGAAGTGCGAGAAGCCGATGCCCTGCGCATTCGCCCAGTCGAGCATGGCGGTCGCCAGCGCGCCCGATTGCGTGACGAAAGCCAGCGGTCCCCGGCGTGCGTTGCCCGGCGCGAAGCTCGCATTGAGTCCGATGCCGGGCACCAGCGCGCCGATGCAGTTGGGGCCGAGCACGCGCAGCAGGTGGGGCCTCGCGGCCTCCAGCATGTCCTGCTCCAGCGTGCGCCCTTCCCCGCCAGGCTGCTTCAGCCCGGCCGAGAGCACGATCACCCCGCGCGTGCCCTTGCGGCCGAGCGCCTCCACCAGCCCCGGCACGGTGGGCGCGGGCGTGCAGATGACGGCCAGGTCGGGCACGCCGGGGAGCGCGTCGAGATCGGCGAACACCTGCACGCCGTGCACCTCCGCGGCGCGCCGGTTGACCGGCCACACCGGTCCCCGGAAGCCGCCCTGCAGCAGGTTGCGCAGCACGATTGCGCCCAGGCTGCCCTCCCGCTGCGATACGCCGATCACGGCCACGGAACGCGGGGCGAAGAGGGATTCGAGGTTGCGGACGCTCATGGGACGGAAAGCTCCTTGCGGGACAGGCCCGCGCCATCAGGTTAAGCCGCGACCGCACCAGGGACTTGTTCCAGATCAAGCCAGCCGGCGCGACAGTGGCCAGAATGAACGCACTTCCCCCACCCACCGGTGCCCGCCATGCCCCCCATCCTAGAC
>SEAY01000235.1 GCA_004144865.1 Comamonadaceae bacterium | reverse complement strand
TTCGAAGACCAGCGCCCCTTCTACGACTGGCTGATGGACCGCCTGGTCGAGGGCGGCCTGATCGCCGCGCCCCAGCCGCGCCAGTACGAATTCGCCCGCCTGAACCTCACCTACGTGATCACCAGCAAGCGCAAGCTCAAGCACCTGGTGGACAACGGCATCGTCAGCGGCTGGGACGACCCCCGCATGCCCACCATCGTGGGCCTGCGCCGCCGCGGCTACACGCCCGAATCGATCCGCCTGTTCTGCGACCGCATCGGCGTCACCAAGGACTACAGCTGGATCGACTACAGCACGCTGGAAGGCTGCCTGCGCGAAGACCTGGAGAACAAGGCGCACCGCGGCATGGCGGTGCTCGACCCCGTCAAGCTGGTGCTCACCAACTGGGACGAGGTGATGGGCGCCGGCCATCTGGAGCCCTGCAGCCTGCCCGCCCTGCCCCCGGTCTACGGCGTCGCGGCCGTGGTAATCGGCGGCATCACCTTCTTCCTCTTCATCCGCCATGCCCGGCGCCATCCACATCCGGTGCTGGAACTGAGGCTGCTCGGCATCGAGACCTTCCGCAGCTGCGTCACCTCGGGTACCGTCTTCCGCATCGCCATGGGCGCGATCCCCTTCCTGCTGCCGCTGATGCTGCAGGTCGGCTTCGGCCTGACCCCGTTCCAGTCGGGCACGATCACATTCATGGCCGCCGCAGGCGTCCTCTTCACCAAGGCCGTGGCGCGCCACGTCTTCGCCCGCTTCGGCTTCCGCCGGACGCTGCTGGCCGCGGCCGCGCTCTCGGCCATCGGCAGCGCGGCGAACGCCTTCTTCTTTCCCGACACGCCGCATATCGTCATGATCGTGATCCTGTTCATGACGGGCTTCGTCCGGTCGTTCTTCTTCACCGGGATCAACGTGCTGGGCTTTGCCGATATCGAGCGGCACCAGACCGGCCAGGCCACCGCACTCAATGCCACGATCCAGCAGATCACCGGCGCGCTCGGCGTGGCGTTCGCGGGCATCGTGCTGGAGCTGCATGCGCTGATCAGCGGCGACGAGCTGTCGCTCGCGGGCTTCCACATCGCCTTCCTCGCCGTCGCGGTTCTCAATCTCTTGGCAGCCATCCCGATCTGGCGCCTGCCGCCCGGTGCCGGCAGCAATGTGTCG
>SEAY01000234.1 GCA_004144865.1 Comamonadaceae bacterium | reverse complement strand
GCCCGCCTGGCGCCACGCGCCTACGCGGCCTTGCGCGTGTTGCCAGCGCTCGCGCAGCGCAGCAAGGGTCTGGCCGCCCAGGCGTTCGCCCTGTTGGGCATGGGCGGCTTGCAGCGCAGCGGCAGCGGTTGCCTGCGCCTGCGTGGCGGCATCTACCTGCGCGCGTTGGGCCGTGACCTGGCCGCCGCGCTGGGCGATGTCTTCTTGCAGTGTCTGCAGTGCCGCGCGTTGCTCGGCCCACGCGCGCTGCAACGTCTGCTGCTGCAAGAGCTGTTGCCGCCATGCGCCCAGGCGCTCGCCCAGGTGCGCGTGCTGCGCGTGGGCCGTGCAGTAGTCGGTGTGGCGTTGTTGCGCCGCTTCGGCCTGTGCCAGTTGGTCTTGCGCCGCGCTGGCCACGCGCCGCGCCAGCAGGGCCGCGCGGTGGTGGTGCTGGTAGTGCGATGCGGATTCGCGCTGGTGTTGCGCCTGCAAGGTGGCCAGCAGGGCGTCGCTTTCGCGGCAGGCCGCTTGCGCCTGGTGCCAGGCGTCGTGCGGCGCGCGCAGGGCTTGCGCGGGTTCGCTGTCGGCCAGGCGTTGCAGGTCGGGGGCGGCGGCTTGCAGCGCGGCCACGGCCTGGGCCTGGTCGGCTTGGGCCGCCTGAACGGCGTGCGCACCTTGGGCCAGGTCGATGTGCCATTGGCGGTGCGCGGCGGCGGTGGCCTGGGTTTTTTGCACCTCGGCCAGCGCTTGCGTCCATGCGTGCAGCTCGGTGTGCATGGCGGCAGAGCGCTCGGCGGGCAGCAGCTCCACGCCGTCGGCGCGGGCCTTGAGCTGGTCCAGCTGGTTGCGGGCGTCGCGCGCCTGCTCGAACACCTTGCTGGAGATCTCGCCATAGATCTCGGTGCCGGTCAGCTCTTCCAGCAGCTCGGCGCGGTCGTTGGCGCTGGCGTTCAGAAACGCGGCGAACTGGCCTTGCGCCAGCAGCATGGACCGCGTGAAGCGGCCAAAGTCCAGGCCGGTGATGTCGGCCACGCGCCGCAGCTTGTCGTTGGTCTGGCTGCTCACGATGGTGCCCAGGCCCGTGGCGGGGTCGATATGGGCCAGCTCCACCTTGGGGTCTTGCAGGGCGCCGTCCACCTTGTCGCGCGCGCGGCGCTGGCTCCAGAAGGCG
>SEAY01000233.1 GCA_004144865.1 Comamonadaceae bacterium | reverse complement strand
GCGCACGGGTTTTCCCGGGGTTTTGCCGGCGCTGCCTACACTCGCTCGATGGCCAAGGAAAAAACAAACTACGTCTGCAGCGAGTGCGGCGGCACCAGCGCCAAGTGGCTCGGCAAGTGTCCGAGCTGCGGCGCCTGGAACACGCTGGTGGAGCAGGTCGCGGTGCCTGCGGGGGGCGCCGGCAACAACCGGTTCAACACGCCGTTCGCCGCGCTGGCAGGCTCGTCGGAGCTCGCGACCCTTTCGGAGATCGAGGCCAACGACGTGGCGCGCACGCCCACCGGGCTGGATGAACTGGACCGCGTGCTCGGCGGCGGCATCGTGGCCGGCGGCGTCACGCTGATCGGCGGCGACCCCGGCATCGGCAAGTCGACGCTGCTGCTGCAGGCGGTGGACGCGCTGCAGCGCGCCGGGCAGAACGCGCTCTACGTCACCGGCGAGGAGAGCGGCGCGCAGGTGGCGCTGCGCTCCAAACGGCTCGGGCTCGACCATTCGCAGGTGCAGGTGATGGCGGAGATCCAGCTGGAGAAGATCATCGCGACGCTCGACGCGCATCGGCCGGCCATCGCGGTGATCGACTCGATCCAGACCGTGTACTCCGACCAGCTCACGTCGGCACCCGGCTCGGTGGCGCAGGTGCGCGAGTGCGCCGCGCACCTCACGCGCTTCGCCAAGACCAGCGGCACGGCCGTGGTGCTGGTGGGCCACGTGACCAAGGAGGGCGCGCTGGCCGGCCCGCGGGTGCTGGAACACATGGTCGACACGGTGCTGTACTTCGAGGGCGACACGCATTCGAGCTTTCGCCTCGTGCGCGCCATCAAGAACCGCTTCGGCGCGGTCAACGAGATCGGCGTGTTCGCGATGACCGAGCGCGGGTTGAAGGGCGTGACCAATCCGAGCGCGATCTTCCTGAGCCAGCATGCCGAGCCGGTGCCCGGCAGCGTGGTGCTGGTCACGCTCGAGGGCACGCGGCCGATGCTGGTCGAGATCCAGGCGCTGGTCGACAACGGCGGGCCGAGCCCGCGGCGGTTGAGCGTAGGGCTGGACCGCGATCGGCTCGCGATGCTGCTGGCGGTATTGCACCGCCATGCCGGCGTGGCCTGCATGGACCAGGACGTGTTCGTCAACGCCGTGGGCGGCGTGCGCATCAGCGAGCC
>SEAY01000232.1 GCA_004144865.1 Comamonadaceae bacterium | reverse complement strand
TGCCGTGCGCATCGGCGTGGTCGGGCCGTTCACCGGGCCGTCGGCGGACTTCGGCGTGCCCATGCTCAACGGCATCAAGCTGGCGGTGGACGAGATCAACGCGGTGGGCGGCTACCTGGGCCGGCCGCTGGAGCTGGTGGTGAAGGACGACGCCGCCAACCCCGACCAGGGCCGCAAGGTGTCGCAGGAGCTGCTGGCCGAGAAGGTCGTCGCCACCATCGGCTTTTGCAACACCGGCGTGGCGATGAAGGCCATCGACCTGTTCCAGGACGCCAAAAGCCCGCTCGTCGTGCCGTGCTCCACCGGCACGGCGGTGACGACCAAGTACCCGGCGGCCGACAGCTACATCTTCCGCGTGCAGGCCCGCGATGCGCTGCAGGCGCCCTTCATGGTGGACGACATCGTCAAGCGCGGCTGGGACAAGGTGGCCATCTTTGCCGACAAGACCGGCTACGGCGAGGGCGGCTACAACGACGTGGTGGCGGCGCTGGCCGCCAAGAACCTCAAGCCGGTGCACGTGGCGCGGTTCGACCTGGGCGTGAAGGACCTCACGGCGGAGCTCACGGCGGCCCGCGCCGCGGGCGCCAACGTGGTCTACAGCTACACGGTGGGGCCTGAGAACGCGACGATTGCCAACGGCAAGAAGGCCATGGGCTGGAAGGTGCCGCAGGTGGGCGCCTGGCCGCTGTCCTTCCCGTTCTTCCTCGAAGGCGCCAAGGACGCGGCCGAGGGCGCGCTCATGGTGCAGACCTTCATCGCCGAGCCCAGCAACGAGCGCCGGGCCTCGTTCCTGTCGAGCTACACCCGCAAGTACCAGGGCAAGGTGGCGGTGCCCATGGCGGCGGCCAACGCGTACGACGCCACCTATTTGCTGATGTACTCCTTCCTCGGCATCCGCGACGGCAACCTGTCGGGCCAGGCAGTCAAGGATTCGCTGGAGGGCAAGATGAAGACCTACTACGGCGTGGTCGCCACCTACGACAAGCCCTTCAGTCTGCAGGACAAGGATGCGATCACGCGCAACATGCTGGTGATCGGCATGGTCAAGAACGGCGCCATCACCTTCGCCTACCCTGAGGACGCCAAGCGCAACCTGATCATCCAGCGCAAGCAGTAAGAGCGGCTCACAAAACGCTTCTGGCGTCGTTGCCGCGTCTTGTCGTAGTA
>SEAY01000231.1 GCA_004144865.1 Comamonadaceae bacterium | reverse complement strand
TGCCCGGTCGGGGTGCGGACATCGATGAGGTGGGTGCGGCCGGGGTTGTGCACGGGTCGGGCCGTCCAGCCCGGTGCTTCTTTCGCGTAATTGCAGGCCTCACAGAGCCCGGACCCGTTGTCCGCCGTCGTGGCACCGGATTCTCGGCGCAACCGGATGTGGTCATGATGCCGGATCGGGGCATCGCACCACGGGGTTCGGCACGTCCGGTCGCGGAGGTCGATCAGCTGTCTCAGGCTCTTCGGGAACGTGCGCGCCTGCGATTCCATCGCGGTCAGCGCCCCCGACTGCGGGCAGGAATACACCCGCTGCAGCGACGTCTCGGTGTCATTGTCGACGGCGTCGGCGACCAGCTGCCGGGCGATCGCGGCCGGTATCGGCCCGAGCCCCTGCAGCTGCGCGGCCTCGTGCCCGCCGGCCAGCAAGGTCTCGTCGGAAAGCACCAGGTTCACCGCCACCGGGACACCCGACGCCACCGATGCTCCGGTGCCGCGGTCGAACAGTAGGTCCACCATCAGCTGATTGCGGGTGCGGCCACAGCTGTCCCCGGTCGCGATGAGACTGTCCGCATCCCGCCCCAGCGTGGCCTGCAGGCACACCGCCTGCTCCACCGGCATCAGCACACTCAGATACGCCATCGAATCCGGCGCCGGCCGTGTCGTCACCCGACGTTCGGACACCGCCTTGCGATGCCGGGCCACGACCGCTGCGGCGTCGAGTTCCACGGCCAGCGCCTTCGCCCGTGCGATCAGACCGCGGTCCCCGACCCCGTCGAGAATGGCCGGGTCCGAACACAACCGGCGGTCCACGATGCCCCGATCGGCCGCCGACAGGCACGCCGTTTCGCGCACCAACAGGGTGGCTCGCCATTCGTTCAACCGGCCGGTCCGCAACATGGCCAGGGTGTGCGGCATCTCGTGCACCAACGCCTGTGCGAACCCCAGATGTCGCCCGCCGCGGTTCGGGGATTCCCTGCGGGCCAACGCAATCTGCGACGCGATGCCCCGGACCCACTCCGCCCGCGGCAACCCCCGAGCCCTGCGGTCCTCGCGGATACTCGTCGCGACGCCGTCGGTGATCACCGCCTGCACCGCACACCCGACCGACTTCAACGCCTCGATCGCATCGAGCAGGTCGATTCCCAAGCCCGCATCCCCGTCGGCGGAAACCCCCCGCAGCCG
>SEAY01000053.1 GCA_004144865.1 Comamonadaceae bacterium | reverse complement strand
CTCGGCGGCGCCGTGCTGGGCGGCATGCTCGGTGGCCGGCGCGGCCCGATGGGCCTGCCGTCGCGCGGCCTGGGCGGCAACCGCACCGCGCTGATGCTGATGCTGCTGCCGCTGGCCATGCGCTGGGTGCAGCGCAATGGCGGCATGGGCGCCGTGCTGGATCGCTTCCGCCAGAAGGGCTACGGCGGCCAGATGCAATCGTGGGTCGCCGCGGGCGACAACCAGCCGATCGACGAGCAGGCCGTGGAGCAGGTGGTGGGCCACGCCGAGCTGCAGCAGATGGCACAGCGCCTGGGCGTGCCCGAGGAGGAGGTGCGGCAGGCCTTCGCCGAAGTGATGCCCGAGATGGTGAACCAGCTTACGCCCGAAGGCCGCCTGCCGCCCGAGGCGGACGACGTGCTCGATGAAGGCGCCCAGGTGCTGGAGAAGGAGATCGAGGACGTGAAGTACCGCGACGTCACCCCGTCGTGACGCGCGACGCCCTTCCCGCCGCGCCGGGAGGGGCGGCTCAGACCTCGCCGCCGAAAGCCTTCACCAGGTTGGCGATGTACTTCTCGACCAGTTTCTCGAATTCGGACGCGACGAGGGGCTCGACGATCATCTTCATGAGGGCGGGCACCGGCACGTCCACGGTGCCTTCGTTGCGCAGCACCAGCTTCGTCGACTTGCCCTTGTGGTCGGTGATCTTCCAGCTGCCGCCGACCTGCGCGTTGCCGACCCCCTTGACGGGCGTCCACTTCACCGTGCCCTTCGCCTTGTCGGCCGTGTACCTGCACGCGTAGACGGTCTGGATGTGCACCTGCGCGGTCCCCACCCTCTCCATCTCCCACTGGTAGACGCCGTCCTCGAGCCGCGTGAGCTTGTGCACCTTGGGGAAGTGCGAGACCGACTCCGGCACGTCCGACAGCACGGCGAAGACTTCGTCGAATTTCGCCCGGACCTCGAACTCGTAGCCCAGGTCGATGTGCACGCGGACGGTCATGGCGGGTCCCCCTTCTTGTGGCCCGGCCATTCTGCCAGCGCCGCCCTGCCTGCGCGCCTTCGCCTCTACCACAGGCGGCGGGCCGGCGCCCACCCCCGGCCAAGCAGGTTTTGGGCAAAGGTGTTAACTTCGCACGCGACAAGACACAGGCGGTCCCCGAGGGCGCGAGAAGAGACACCATGAGCAACCTGCAACAGGCCTTGAGCACGCTTGCGCCCGCGCGCCTGCAAGGCATCCGCCGCGGCCTCGAGAAGGAGAGCCTGCGGGCCACCCTCACCGGCGCGCTGGCGCTCACGCCGCATCCCGCCGCGCTGGGCTCGGCGCTGACGCACACCCACATCACCACCGACTACAGCGAGTCGCAGCTGGAGCTGATCACCGGCGTGCACGGCAGCGTGGAGCAGTGCCTGGAAGAGCTGACCCAGGTGCACCAGTTCACGTACCGTGCGCTGGGCGACGAACTGATGTGGGTGAGCAGCATGCCGTGCACGCTGCCGCCCGACGAAACCATCCCGATCGGCCGCTATGGCTCCTCCAACGTCGGCCGCGCCAAGAGCGTGTACCGCATGGGCCTGGCGCACCGCTACGGCCGGCGCATGCAGACGATCTCCGGCATCCACTACAACTGGTCGCTGCCGGGCGTGAGCGACGCGCAGTACTTCGGCCTGATCCGCAACTTCCGCCGCCAGGCCTTCCTGCTGCTGTACCTGTTCGGCGCCTCGCCGGCCGCCTGTTCGAGCTTCGTCTCGGGCCGCAAGCACGAACTGCAGACGCTCTCCCCGGGGACCGTGTACATGCCCTACGGCACCTCGCTGCGCATGGGGCGCCTGGGTTACCAGAGCCAGGCGCAGGCCAGCCTCGCCGTGAGCTACAACAGCCTCGAAGGCTACGCGGCCTCGCTGCACGAGGCGCTCACGCGCCCGTATCCGGCCTACGAGGCGATCGGCATCGTCAATCCGGGCGGCGAGTACAACCAGCTCGCCACCAGCCTGCTGCAGATCGAGAACGAGTTCTACGGCACCATCCGTCCCAAGCGCGTGATCCGCCCCGGCGAGCGGCCGCTGCATGCCCTGCGCGAGCGCGGCGTGGAGTACGTGGAGGTGCGGCTGATGGACCTCGATCCCTTCGTGCCGGTGGGCATCAAGGCGCAGACCATCCGCTTCCTCGACGTGTTCCTGCTGCATTGCCTGCTGTCCGACAGCCCCGAGGACACGCCGCAGGAGATCGCCGCGCTCGGCCGCAACCAGCACCGCACCGCCGCCTTCGGCCGCGACCCCGCCGTCACGCTGGAGCGCGGCGGGCGCGAGGTGAAGCTGCGCGACTGGGGCGCGGAGATCGTCGCCGAATGCGCGCCCGTGGCGGCCATGCTGGATGCGGCGCACGGCACCACCGACTACGGCGACGCGCTGCGCTCCGCCGGGGCGCTGCTCGAGAACGCCGACATGCTGCCGTCCACCCGCGTGCTGGCGGCCATGGCGCGCGACCACTCCAACAGCTTCGCCGGCTTCACGCTGGCGCAGTCGGAGCAGGCCAAGGCCAAGCTGCTGAAGCTGCCCTTCGCGGGCAGCCTGCATGCGCGCATGGAGGCGCTCGCGCGCCAGTCGGTCGAGGACCAGAAAGCGGTCGAGGCCGCCGATGCCCTGCCTTTCGAGCAATACCGCCAGCAGTACATCTCGGCGGAACGACTGGGGCTGGGCAAGGCCGCCGTCGCCCCCGCGCTCGCCGCCGTCTGACCGGCCGGCGCCGCCGCCCGGTCACTTGGCGCGGCAATTCGCGCAGGATTGCGCGCTTTCCTACGCGGCCGGCGTCAACCCGCGGCGGAAACTCCGCGTTGCCGCATGGATGGACGCTCCCACGGAGACACGACGAATGAACACGATGCATCGCACCCCCCGCCTGCTCGCGCTGCTGCTGGCCGCCCTGGTCGGCGCCGGCCCGGCCTGGAGCGCCCCGTCCGAAGGCAAGGGGAAGGGGAACGACAAGGCCGAGAAGCACGAGCGCAAGGCGAAGAAGACTTCCGACGACCGCGGCGACACCCGCGTGGTGCGCACGAGTGAAGTGGGCGAGGGCAAGCGCATGGGCCGCAAGCCCCTGCAGCCGGGCGCCTACTTCAACGACCGCAGCCGCGACGCCGTGCGCAAGTACTACGCGTCGGCCGGCAAGGACGGCAAGGCGTGCCCGCCCGGACTGGCCAAGAAGAACAACGGCTGCCTGCCCCCGGGCCAGGCGAAGAAGTGGCAGATCGGCGAGCCGCTGCCGGCCGACGTGGTGTGGGTCGCGCCGCCGCGGCAGATCGTCGTGTCGCTGCCGCCGGTGCCGGTCGGCCACAAGTACGTCCAGGTCGCGGGCGACATCCTGCTGATCGCCGTCGGTTCGAAGATGGTGGTGGACGGGATCGACGGGCTGATGAGCCGCTGATACCTCCGGGCCCGGTGGGCAGCGGGGCTGCCCACCCTACGGCGATTGCGCGGGGTTGTAGGGTGGGCAGCGCCGCTGCCCACCACCCTCACGCCTCCTGGAAGGCGTCCTCGCGCGTCTTCTTGATCGAGGGCAGTGCCACGATCACCAGCAGCACCAGCGTGGCCACCAGCAGGCTGGCCGAAAGCGGGCGCGTCACCAGCGTCGAGAAGTCGCCGCGCGACAGCAGCAGCGCGCGGCGCAGGTTCTCCTCCATCATCGGGCCGAGCACGAAGCCGAGCAGCAGCGGCGCCGGCTCCATGCCGCAGCGCGCGAACACGTAGCCGAGGATGCCGAAGCCGGCGGTCACGAACACGTCGAAGACGTTGTTGTTGATCGAGTAGACGCCGATGCAGCAGAACACCAGGATGGCGGGGTAGAGGTAGCGGTAGGGCACTTTCAGCAGCCTCACCCACACGCCGATCAGCGGCAGGTTCAGGACGATCAGCATCGCGTTGCCGATCCACATGCTGACGATCAGGCCCCAGAACAGGTCGGGGTTGCTGGTCATCACCTGCGGGCCGGGCTGGATGTTGTGGATGGTCATCGCGCCCACCATCAGCGCCATCACCACGTTGGACGGGATGCCCAGCGTGAGCAGCGGGATGAAGGACGTCTGCGATCCGGCGTTGTTGGCCGCCTCGGGGCCGGCCACGCCTTCGATCGCACCGTGGCCGAATTCGGCGCTGTGCTTCGAGAGCTTCTTCTCCAGCGTGTAGGCCGCGAAGGCCGACAGCGTCGCGCCGCCGCCGGGCAGCATGCCCAGCACCGTGCCCAGGCCGGTGCCGCGCGCGGCGGCGGGCAGCATGCGCTTGAAATCCGCCATGGTGGGGAACAGGCTGGTCACCTTGTTGGTGAAGGTCTCGCGGTGCTCGCGCTGCTCCACGTTGGCGATGATCTCGGCAAAGCCGAACACGCCCATGGCGACGGCCACGAAGTTGATGCCGTCGGTGAGCTCCGGGATGTCGAAGGAATAGCGCGCGACGCCGGAGTTGACGTCGGTGCCAACCAGCCCCAGCGCCAGCCCCACCAGGATCATGCCGATCGCCTTGACCAGGGAGCCGGAGGCCAGCACCACGGCGCCGACCAGGCCGAGCACCATCAGGGAGAAGTATTCGGCCGGCCCGAAGTTGAAGGCCAGCTCGGACATCGGCACGGCGAAGGCCGCGATCACCAGCGTGGCGAAGCAGCCGGCGATGAAGGAGCTGATGCCCGCGGTGGCGAGCGCGGCGCCTGCGCGCCCCTTGCGTGCCATCTGGTAGCCGTCGATCGCGGTGACCACCGAGGACGACTCGCCCGGCAGGTTCACCAGGATCGCGGTGGTGGAGCCGCCGTATTGCGAGCCGTAGTAGATGCCCGCCAGCATGATCAGCGCGGCCACCGGGGGCAGCGTGTACGTGATCGGCAGCAGCATCGCGATGGTGGTCGACGGGCCGAGGCCCGGCAGCACGCCGATCAGCGTGCCCAGCAGGCAGCCGATGAAGGCGTACATCAGGTTCTGGAAGCTCAGGGCCGTGTCGAAGCCGAGGGCCAGGTGGGATAGCAGTTCCATGGTGCGGGGCGCCTCAGCGGATGAAGGAAGGCCACAGCGGGATCTGCAGGCTGATCCCGTAGATGAACACGCCCACGCTGAAGGCGATCAGCGCCACGGCGAGCAGCACCGTGCTGCCCCAGCCGAACTCGTGGCTGGCGAAGCCGGAGACCATCACCAGCACGAACAGCGAAGCGATCAGCCCGAAGGGCTGCAGCAGCACCCCGAACAGCACCACGGCGCCTATCACCCAGGCCAGCGTGCGCAGCTCCGGCCGCTTGATGCGGTCTTCCACGGCGGCGGGCTGGACGCCGGTGAAGGCGGTGAAGAGGCCCACGATGACCAGCAGGACGCCGATCCAGAACGGGAACCAGCCGGGTCCCATGCGGGCGGGGTCGCCCAGGCGGTAGTTGAGGGCGCCGAGGGCGAAGCCGGCGCCGATCAGGACGTAGATCAGGCCGGCGGCCACGTCCTTCTGGCTGCGGATGCGGTACTTCATTTGCAGCTTGTCTCCTTTTGTGCAGCCGGAATTTATATCACGGCATGAGATATGTACCTCATGCCGTGAGGTAAACCGACTGCCGCGCTCGGGTGTACATTCCCGCGGCGGGCACGCCCCGGCAGGAAAGGGAGATGGAGAAGAGGAAATTGCGCCCGCTGGACAAGGCGGGGCTGGAGCGGCAGTCGCAGTTCCGTTACGAGATGCGGCGCTTCCTGCGCTTCGGCGAGGAGGCTTCCCGTGCCGCCGGCGTGACGGCCGTGCAGTACCACCTGATGCTGCACACCCAGGCCTTTCCCGGGCGCGACTGGGCCAGCATCGGCGAGCTGGCCGAGCGGCTGCAGACCGCGCCGCACGGCGTCGTGGCGCTGGTGACGCGCTGCGAAGAGGCCGGCCTGGTGCGCCGCCAGGCCAACGCCGACGATGGCCGCCTGGTCGAAGTGCACCTCACCCCCAAGGGGCGCCGCCTGGTGGGTCAGCTGGCCGCGCAGCACCAGGCCCAGCTCGGCGCCCTGGCCGCCGTGATCGAAGCCGCCCGCGCCAGCGCGGAGCCGCCGGGGGGGTGATTCTGTCGAGCGCCACGAGGCCGGACGACTTACAATCGACGGCCCGGGCCGCTTGCACCCATGCGCGGCCCCCCCAACCATCCACCAGCCGGCGCGCGCCCTGTTGGCGTGCCGTCCTGTCGCGGCGGCACATCGCCCGGCTGAGCAAGTAGGGAGCCCGCATGGCGAAGGAAGAACTGATCGAAATGAACGGCAAGGTGGCCGAAGTCCTGCCGGACTCGCGCTACCGCGTGATCCTCGACAACGGCCACGAACTGGTGGCCTACACCGGCGGCAAGATGCGCAAGAACCACATCCGCATCATCGCCGGCGACCTGGTGAGCCTGGAGCTGTCGCCCTACGACCTGACCAAGGGCCGCATCATGTTCCGCCACCTGCCCAATCGCACCAGCACGGGCGCCCCGCCGCAATACCGGCGGCGTTGATGCATGGCGGCCTGCGGGCCGCTTTTTTCTGGTCCTCACCGCGGCCGCGCGGGAGCGCTGCCCAGCAGATGCCCGTTCACCATCGTTCCGTAGGGCGAGTCCGGGCTGTCATGGAATTTCCTGCGGGTCTCCGCCACGGAGCCCGTGAAGCGCGGATCCTGCGGCCGCTCGTGCCCGTTCATGAAGAAGGCGACGTCCCAGGCTTCCTGCTCGGTGAGGCTCCTGCCCTTGCCCAGCGGCATGTTCTCGTGGATGAAGCCCGCCGCGTTGTTGACCTGGTGCATGCCGGCGCCCCAGTTGTACGACTGCGGACCCCACAGGGGCGGGAAGACCTGCTGGTCGCCGGCGCGCTGGCCCTGGCCGTCGGCTCCGTGGCACAGCGCGCAGTTCTTCGCATAGACCTGCTCGCCGCGCGCGTAGTCCGGCGCCTGGGCCGGCCGCTTCAGCTTGGGGTAGCCGCTGCCCTCCATCGGCATGCCGACAGGGGCGCCTTTCGCGAGGAAGAACGAGTAGGTCTGCAGCGCCGTGATGACTTCGTCGTCGGCCGGCGGCGCCTTGCCGTTCATGCTGTAGACGAAACAGCCTTGCAGGCGGGATGCCAGCGTATCCACCTGCCCCGTCTTGCTGCGGAAGGCCGGATAGTGGACGAAGGACGCCCACAGGGGCGCCGAGTCGGGCTTGCGCCCCGCATCCAGGTGGCAGTTCACGCAGTTCAGGCTGTTGCCGACGTACTTCGGCGCGTACTTGCCGGTTTGCGTGAAGATCAGTTCGCCCAGCCGGATCATCTTTCCGTAGTCGTCGTCCGGAATGCTCTCTGCCGCCGGTGGCCGGAAGTTCCTGGCGTTGGATGCGGCCGCACCTGCGACCGTGGCCGCGGCAGGCGATGGTGGCGCATCGGACTGCGCGGCTTCCGGCGCATTGCGCGCCACGGGAGCCACTTGCGCCGTGGATCGCGCCTTCTCGTCGTACGCGCCGGGGATGGGCTGCCGCACCGAGCGCTCGAAGAGATGGTTGATGAGGAACAGCAGCGGCAACATGAGCACCACGACGATCACCACCAGCACCGGCACGCCGGGCATGCGCGACCGCTGCCTTTTCGGCGGAGGCGGGTTCATGGCGTGCTTCCTCCTGCGCGCGCACGCCCGGCGGCCGCCGTGGCCGCGGCAGCCTTGCTTGCCAGGCCGGCGTAGTAATCGCTGACGGCCTGGACGTCGGCCGGCTTCAGCTTGCGGGCGATCGATTCCATCAGGCCCAGCGGGCCGGGATGCCGGGCGCCGCTCTGCCACGCCTTGAGCTGGTCGGCCAGGTAGCCGGCGGGCTGCCCCGCCAGCGGCGGGAAGTTCTCCCCGACGCCGACGCCGCCCGGGCCGTGGCATTGCGCACAGGCGGGAATTCCTTCGTCCCAGCGCCCGCGCGTTGCCAGCCAGGCTCCCGTGTCGGACGGCGTGCGTGCGGCCCCGTCCTGGACGGCGGCCGGCTTGGGCAGGCTCGAGAAGTACGCGGCCACCTGGATGCGCTGCTGGGGCGTGAGTCCCTGGGCGATGGGTTGCATGATCGCGTTCTTGCGGGTCCCGTCCGCGAAGGCGTCCAGTTGCTGCTGCAGGTAGGCCGCACCGACGCCACCGAGCCGGGGGAAGGCTGCCATTCCTTCGCCGCGCTGCCCATGGCAGCTCGCGCAGGCCGTGCCACCCGCCGGCGTCCCGGCCATGGCGATGCGTTCGCCCGCTTTCGCATCCGCAGCGGCTGGCGCTGCCGCGAGGTGGGCTGCCATCCCCCCGAGGGCGATGGCCAGCACCCAGGCTTTCCCGCGCATCGCTCCCGTGGTTCGTTCCGCTGCCATGGGCCCAGCATAGGGATGCGTGCAACCGCCGTGGGCTCGCTGTAACCGGGTCCGGCTGAGCCCGTGCCGCAGCCGCCGGCGTTGCGCCGCCTCAGCGCACCTGGACGCCCGCCAGGTGCGCCTGCAGCGCCTCGATGGCCTCGTGCAGGAGGCCCGCGTCGCCCTCCCGCGCCTGCTCCGAGATCCCCCGGCTTTGCCAGGCCGCCCAATGGAAGCCGAAGAGGGCCAGTCCGCCGGCCGCGCGGTGCGCGAGCGCGCGCAGGCGTCCGCGGTCACCGCTGGCCAGCGCCGCGGCCATCTCCGCGGCCATCCGGCGGCGCGAATCGAGGAAGGACGGCACCTGGGTGTGCAGCGCGGGGTCGACCTGCACGGGCGTGTCCGGCGCAACGGGCGCCGCGGCCACGGGGGCGGGCGGCGGCTCCAGCTCCAGCGGGAACTGCACCGGCGCGCGGCCACCGCCATCCAGCTCCTGCAGCAGCGCCAGCAGGGCCTCGCGCGTGAACGGCTTGGCCAGGTAACGATCGCTGCCGGCCGCCAGCGCGCGGCGGGCCGACTCCGCATCGTCGTTGGACGACATCATGACCACGATGCAGCGCCGCAGGCCCTCGCTCGCTTCGCGCTCCCGGATCCAGGCGACGGCCTCCAGCCCGTTCATCACCGGCATCTCCAGGTCCACCAGCACGATGTCGGGCCAGCGGCGCGCCGCCGCTTCGCAGGCGGCGCGGCCGTTCGCGGCGGACTCCACGGTGAAAGGCGGCGCGGGCAGGTAGCGCAGCAGCAGCAGGCGGTTGTACTCGTCGTCGTCGACCAGCAGCACCCGCCGCGGCGCGAAGTCGGCGGCGGTGAAGGCCGCGCGTGCCGTGGCGGCGGGCGCGAACGGGGCCGGCGCCGGCAGTTGCTCCGCCCCCAGTGGGCGCAGCGTGAGGGTGACCACGGTGCCGTCGTCGCCGCTGCGCATGCCGAGGTCGCCTTCCTGCACGCGCGCCATGAGCCGCGCCGAGTACGTGCCCAGGCCGGTGCCGCCGCGCTTGCCCGCGGTGACGTACTTGTCGAAGAAGCGGTTGGCGATGGCAGCGGGCACCCGCGTGGGGTTGCACACGCGCACGCGCAGGGGCTCGCCGGGCTCGATGCGCACGGCCACCGTGCCGCCGGCGGGCGTGGCTTCCACCGCGTTCTTCAGCAGGTTGGCGAGGATCGAGTAGCACAGCAGCTCTTCGGCGCGCGCATACACCGGGGCGCCGCGGGCGCGATCCACCTTCAGCCGCACGTGCGCATCGTCGGCCATCGGCTGCACGTCCTCGCGCACGCGTTCCACCACGTCGGCCACGTTCACCGCCTGCGGCCGGAACTCGTAGGTGCCCATCTCCATGCGCGAGAGGTCCAGCGACAGGTTGACCATCTCCAGCATGCGGTAGCCCGCGCGCTCGGCGATGGCCAGCAGCTCGCGCTGCTCGGGCAGCACCGCCGCGTCCTCGCGCAGCAGGCGGGCCACGCCGATGATGCTGTTCAGCGGCGTCTTCAGGTCGTGGCGCGACATGCGCTCCACGTCCTCGCGCAGCCGCGCGTTTTCGGCCAGCGCCTCGTTCTGTCGCCGCAGGCCTTCTGCGAAGGCGCGCTGGTCGGTGATGTCGAGGAAGGAGCAGATGTAGCGCAGCGTGCGGCCGTCGCCCGCGCGCACGCTGATCGCTTCCGCGTGCACCCACACCGTGCTGCCGTCGGCGCGCACCAGCCGGTACTCGAGCGGCTCGTGCTTCATCTCGCCGGCGCGCACCGAGCGGTCGCGCAGCTGCTCGAGGAAACGCTCCTGCACCGCGTCGCGGTCGCGCGGGTCGACGTGCTGGAAGAAGAGGGGCCAGGCGAGCGTGTCGGCGCCGCTCGGGTAGCCCATGATCTCCAGCAGCCGGGGCGAGTAGCGCGAGATGTTGCGCGTGTGGTCCCAGTCCAGGATGCCGGCGTGCGTGGCGCGCACCAGCAATTCCACCTTCTCGCGCTGGGCCTCGCTACGCTCCTCCGCGGAGGTCAGCGCGCGCGCCAGCCGGCGCAGCATGACCAGCGCGGGGGAGAGCACGAATCCGAGCAGGCCGAAGGCGGTGGCGGTGCGCTGGATGGAGCCGGCGTGGGACTGCAGCAGGTTGAGCAGGAGCACGCCCGCGAGCAGAGCCATGCCCGCCAGCAGCACGCCGGCGTCCCGCCGCCCGCGGCGGCCCGCGCGGGCGACGCTGGCGACGATGTGCAGGCCCATCGCCACGCCCGCGGCATAGGCGGGGTACACGGAGTGCGTGAACACGCGTGCGGGTGAAAACACCACCAGCAGCATCGCGAACAGGCAGGCGGCGATGAACGCCTTGAGCGCGCGCGCGTGCAGGATGCGGGGGAACAGCTGGTCCACGAGCGCGGCGTACAGGCCCATGGAGCCGAACCACGTGAGGTATTCGACTTTCAGCGCCACTTCCCACGGCGTGTCCTCCCCGGCCAGGTGCAGCAGCAGGCGTTCGCCCGTCATGTCCGCATAGGCGGCCTGGGCCAGGCAGAACAGGCCGAACAGGAGCGTCTCCTTCTCCTGGCGGCGCACCAGGAAGAAGAACACGGGGGAGATCCCCAGCACGAGGTAGGCGCCGAGCTGGATGGTGTCCAGCGCGAGGCGCTGCTTGTAGTCGGGCGCGAGCTGCTCGATGGGCCCGGCGACGGGCGCGCGCACCATCCCGCCGGAGCGGTGCGAGAAGTTGGAGACGTGCGCGGTGATTCGCAGCGGGCAGGGAAAGGGCTCTGTCAGCACCGCGCGCCGCCCGAGGGCCGGCTGCGCGGTGTCCGCCGACGCGCCGGGGATGCCCTGCGCCGCCGCGAGCCGGCCGTTCACGTACAGGTGCATGGCCGATCGCTGCATGGGCACCGTGAGCGCGAGCTGCTGTCCCGCGGGGCAGCGCACTTGCAACTGGTAGGTCGCATGGCCGTGCGCGCCGGGCGGCTTGCCGTCCGCCCGCACGCGGTTCCACGAGAGCGGGAGGGGCGCGGTGCCGGGCAGGGGTGCGTCGGAGCGGGGATCGGTGAAGGCCTGCCAGGCGAAGGACCATTCGCCGCCCAGCGGCTGGAGGGAGTCGGTGGCGCCCGGCGCGCTGAGGTCCAGGACGCCGGCGACCGCCGCCGGGGCCGGCGCGGCGGCCGCGGGGCCGCACGCCGAGGTGGCGATCAGCCAGGCCGCGAGGATGCCCCCTGCGGCCCGCAAGCCGCGCAGGAGGTCAGAGGCCCGCGGGCCGCGTCGGTGCGAAGTGGTCCCCGCCATCGCCGTTGCGCCTGGGCTCCTGGTCGCGCACGGCCAGCAGGCGTTCGAGGTCGGCCCGCACTTCTTCCATCGGCTTGGGCAGCATCGCCGGGCCTTCGATGATTCCGGCCGGGCGGGTCGTGGGAGCGATGGGCATGGGCTCGCTCGCCGCACCCACGACCGGCGCGGTCCACGAGCCGGGGTGCGGCAGTCCGGGGCAGGGGCTGTCGTCCTCGAGGGCGAACTGCCAGGAGAAGCCTGCCATCCAGGCCTGCGCGTGCGGGTCGAGCGCCAGCAGGCGGTTCATGAAGTCCTGCTGGAGCGCCACGCCGTGCAGCATCAGGCGCGGGTCCCAGTGCTGCAGCAGGAAGCGCACGTGCATGCCAGGCTCGCGCTTGGTGCTGCTGGTGCGCAGCATCTCGGCGCTCACCCAGCCGGAGGGGATGCCGTTGCGGGACAGCGTCTCGCGCAGCGCCACCCGCAGCAGGTCCTTGCGCAGGGCGTGCTGCGACCCGCTGCTTTGCGTCAGCTGCTGCGAGGCCACGAACTGCGTGCTGTTCGCGCCTGCGCTCCTGGAGTTGCGGGATTTCCCCGCGCTTGCCGGCTTCTTGCCCAGCAGCAGATCGAACATGCCCATGCCTGCCCCTACGGTCGAGCCTGGGAGTGTTACACACTGATGCAATCAGGCCAAGCGGCCCGGGCCGTCCGTGGGGCCCGTTCGGCGGAAAGGGGGCGACACCGTTGCTCCCACGCCATGGGCCACAATCCTGCGCTTTCGGCCAAGACGGAGCAGGAATGGCATTGGACTTCACGGGGCGCGTCGCCATCGTCACGGGCGCGGGTGGCGGCCTGGGGCGGCAGCACGCACTGGCCCTGGCGGCGCGCGGTGCGAAGGTGGTGGTGAACGACCTGGGTGGCAGCGTCGATGGATCCGGCGGCTCGGCCAGCGCCGCGCAGCAGGTCGTCGAGGAGATCCGGGCCGCGGGTGGCGAGGCGATCGCCAACGGCGCGTCCGTGACGGATTTCGCGGCCGTGCAGGCCATGGTGCAGCAGGCGGTGGACGCCTGGGGGCGGGTCGACGTGCTGGTGAGCAATGCCGGCATCCTGCGCGACAAGAGCTTCGCCAAGATGGACCTGGCGGATTTCCGCCTGGTGCTGGATGTGCACCTGATGGGCGCGGTGCACTGCTGCAAGGCGCTGTGGCCGGTGATGACCGCGCAGAAATACGGGCGCATCGTGCTCACCACCTCGTCTTCCGGCCTCTACGGCAACTTCGGCCAGGCCAACTACGGCGCGGCCAAGATGGCGCTGGTGGGATTGATGCAGACGCTGGCCATCGAGGGACTGAAGCACGACGTCCGCGTGAACTGCCTGGCGCCGACGGCGGCCACGCGCATGACGGAGTCGCTGTTCCCGCCGGACATGCTGGAGCGCTTCGTGCCCGAGGCGGTGGTTCCGGCCATGCTGGTCCTCGCTGGCCAGGATGCGCCCAACCGCACGACGCTGTGTGCCGGCGCGGGCGGCTTCGAGGCCGCGCACGTCACCCTGACGCAGGGTGCCTACATCGGCATGGGCCCCGACGCCCCCGAAGCGCTGCAGGCGCGCCTGGATGCCGTGCGGGATCGCCGCGGCGAGGCCGTGCCCGCGAGCGGCGCCGAGCAGGGCGCCAACGAAATGCGGTTGGCGCGCGGCGGCTGAGCCGCCGGCACTCGTTGCCTCAACGGCGGACCGTCAGCGCCACTGGACGATGGCGCCGTCGGAGCGCCTCACCAGGGCGTAGCGGTCGCCGTGCCGCTGCCAGCGGTAGCCCGCCGGGGCTGCCTGCAGGCCACCACGGCGTTGCCAGCCCTCGCGCGCCTGCCGTTCCGGCATGCCGAAGCCGTTGGCGAACCAGCCGGGTGCGCCATAGCCGTAGTAATTGCGGCGCTGGGTCTGGTAGTCCTGGTAGGCCAGCTGCGCTTCGGCATCGCCGTTGTACGTCGGGCCACGGTACTCCTGCGCCGAAGCCACCGGGCTGAACGCCAGCGCCGCCAGCAGCGAGGGGGCCGCCAGCGCGGCCAGCAATGTCTTCTTCATGGAGTTCTCCTGTCGAGGATCACATGCGGTGCGTCGCGGGGCGGAACAAGGCCCTGCCACGCAGCCGCACTGCAAAGTGCGTCACGCGATGTACAGGGCCCAGCTTCACTGCACCAGCAGGTTGGCGATCAGGCCGGTGGCGATCGCCACCAGCAGGAAGTCCGACCCCACCTGCACCCATTGGTGGCCGTACGGCGGCGCGTAGAGGCCGCGGTGCGAGTGCCAGTCGTTCACGTAGTAGGCGCGCTGGCGGTACTCGTTGGGCAGGTAGCTGCCGCGGTGGAAGCGCGGCGCGTGGTCGCGGTAGCCGGGCTGCGAGTAGACGTAGCGCGGCTGCGAATGCACGTAGGCGGGCTGGTGCGCGCCTGCGCGGTAGCCCTGGTTCCAGGCCCGGTCCACGCGACGGTCGTCGCGCCTGTCGTCGCGGCGCTCGGCCCGGGCTTCACGGCGGTCCTCGCGCCGCTCCTGCCGCGCTTCGCGACGGTCCTGGCGCTGCTCGGCACGGTCCTGCCGGTCCTCGCGGCGGTCGCCGGGCGCGGCCGCGGCGAGGCTGCTGAATCCAAAGGTGGCGGCGAGCACGGCACAGGCGATGGCTGGGTTCTTCATTGCGTTCTCCGGGTTTCGATAGCAGCATGGTGCGCCGGCCGCTTGTCGCGCCTGCGAAGCCCATGCGCAGGCCTTGCAAAGGCGCGTAAGGGGATGTGGCCCATCCGGCCGGCAGGTGCCGCGGCGCGCGGGGAAGGGGCCGAAGCTGGGGAACTGCGATGCCGACCACCGTGCTCATCGTCGACGACGAACCGGAATTCATCCGGCGCTTCACCAATGCCATCCTCACGGACCCGGAGCTGAGCCTGGCCGGCAGCGCGGCCACCGCGCGCGGCGCCATCGCGATGCTCGATGCCCAGCCGCCGGACGTGATGCTGCTGGACCTCGGGCTGCCGGACCGCAACGGCGTGGAAGTGATCCGGCATGCGGCGCAGCACCACCGCGGCTGCGACGTGCTGGTGGTCACGATGTTCGACGACGACCAGCACGTGATCGACGCGATCGAAGCGGGCGCCGCGGGCTACCTGCTGAAGGACGCGCTCGCCGAGAGCATCGTCTCCAGCATCCGCGAACTGAAGGGCGGTGGCTCGCCCATCAGCCCCGGCATCGCCCGGCGCGTGCTGGAGCGCTTCCGCGTGGCGGTGGCGCCCGCCCAGCCGGCGGTGAAGTCGCCGG
Source organism: Comamonadaceae bacterium (assembly GCA_004144865.1). Classification (GTDB taxonomy): domain Bacteria; phylum Pseudomonadota; class Gammaproteobacteria; order Burkholderiales; family Burkholderiaceae_C; genus Ramlibacter. The sequence goes on along the minus strand of SEAY01000053.1, from coordinate 12,575 downwards.
CTGCGCCCTCGCTGCTCACCGAGCGCGAGACCGAGCTGCTGCGCCTCACCGCCAAGGGCCTGAGCTTCGACACCATCGGCGAACTCATGGGGATCTCGCCGCACACGGTGGTCGCGCACGTGCGCAAGATCTACCGCAAGCTGGCGGTGCACTCGCGCGGCGAAGCGGTGTACGAAGCCACGCAGCTGGGGCTGCTGTGAACGCGCCCGTGCTGCGTCGCGCGCTGTCGTTGCTCGTGCTGATCGCGCTGCTGTGGCCGCTCGCCGCCGCGGCGCAGGTGCATGAAGCGCTGCGCGCGCAGATGCTCGCCACGTCCGCACCGCAGCCGCCCGGCGCGGGCAGCGCGTGGGAGACGGTCACGCTGCCGGACCTGTGGCCCCGTTCGCGTCCACGCGCGGAGCCTTCCGCCGCGTGGTACCGCATCCGCTTCGATTACCCGCACCGGCAGTCGCAGCCCTGGTCGGCCTACCTGCCCTACCTGTACGACGGCGGCGAGGTGTGGGTGAACGGCGCCCTGGTGGCGCGCATCACGGAAAGCAGCGACGACGTGCGGGTGCGCTGGATCCGGCCCCACCTCGTGCAGCTGCCCCCCGCGTTGCTGGCGACGGGAGCCAACGAGTTGCTCGTGCGCGTGCCGGCGCCGCGCGCCGGTGCGGCGATCCGCTTCCCGCGCGTGCTGGTCGGGCCGGCCGAGGACCTGCGCCGCATGCACGACCGGCGCTTCTTCTGGACGACCACGGCGCCGCAGATCACCTCCGCGGTGTGCCTGCTGGTGGCGCTGTGCGTGCTGTTCATCTGGTGGCGCCGCCGCGGCGAGGTGATGTACGGCCTGTTCGGCATCGCCGTGGCCTTGTGGGGCGTGCGCACGCTGAACTTCGTGATCGAGGTGGTGCCCTGGTCCGTGTGGCCGGCGTGGCGCCTCGTGTTCCACACGGCCACGGGCGGCTTCATCGTCGTGATGACCATGCTGGCCTGGCGCATGGCGGGCATCCGCCAGCCCTGGTTCGAGCGCGCGCTGGTGGCCTACTGGCTCGCGGGCCCGGCGTGGCTGCTCGCGCAGGGCGCGGCCGGCGAGCCCTTCGTCAACCGCTTCTGGGTGGGCGGGCTGCTGCCGATAGGCGCCACGATCATCGCGGTGTCCGTGTGGTCGCTGGTGCGCCGGCGCACGCTGGAGGCCGCCGCGCTGCCCGTGACCATGGCCATCGCGACGCTGGCCGGCATGATCGACTACGTGGTGGCGTGGAAGCTCGACCCGCCCTTCCTGCACGCATGGGCCATCCACCGCGTCAACCTGCTGCACTTCGGGGCGGACCTCGTGCTCGTCGCGATGGGCGGGCTGCTGACGGCGCGCTTCGTGCGCACCCTGCGCTCGCTGGAGCTCATGAACCTCACGCTGGAGTCGCGCGTGGCCGACCGCGAGAAGGCGCTGGTGGCCAACCATGCGCGCGTCGCGGCCCTGGAACGCGAGCAGGCCGCTTCGCAGGAGCGCCAGCGCATCATGCGCGAGATCCACGACGGCATGGGTTCGCAGCTGTTCGTGGCCCTGTCCCGGGTGGAACGCGGGGGGATGGATGCGCGCGAGACGGCGGACGCGCTGCGCGGCTGCATCGCCGAGATGCGGATGGCGCTGGACACCCTCACGCCGCAGGAACTGGACTTCCGCTCCACGCTCGGCAACTTCCTGTTCCGCTGGCGCAACCAGCTGGTCGCGTGCGGCATCCGTCCCCGGTGGGAGATCGCGGTGCCCGACGAGGACCTGCAGGTCTCGCCGCATGCCGCCCTGCAGCTGCTGCGCGTGGCCCAGGAAGCGCTCACCAACGTCGTCAAGCACGCGCACGCGAGCGCCGTGGACGTGCGGCTGCGGCTGGCCGGCACCGAGCTGGAGCTGGAAGTGCGCGACAACGGCGTGGGCGCCGCCTGCGGCGACACATCCGGGCACGGCGTGGGCAACATGCGCGTGCGTGCCGAACAGCTGGGCGGCCAGCTCGACGTGCAGGGGGCCGACCCGGGCACGCGCGTCACGGTGCACGTTCCCCTGGCGGCGGTGCGCGCCTGAGCGCTGGCCCGGCGCGTAGCAGGAACATGCCATGCGTGCACGCCGGGGCGCTATTCCACCAGCGGCCTTTGCTTCCTAGATTCAGGGGGCATGCCGCCAGGCGTGCGTACCTCGAGGAGCAAGCATCATGGACGACCCCGCGCGCGGCGAAACCCCCCAGGACATCAGCGCCGCCTGGTTCGTGATCCCGATGTCGGTGGTGGCCGCCGTGCTGATCGCCATCAGCGCCTGGCCGGAAGAGGCGATGCCGCGAGCGCCTTCCGCCCCACAGCAGCAGAGCGGGTCGCCGCCAGTCGAGCCTGCGCAGGCGCTGGCCGCGGAGCGCTGATCAGGCGCGGGCCCCTGCCGCGGCGAGCGACAGGTCGCGCACGAAGGTGTCGAATGCCTGCGGCAGCTGGCGGGGGTCCATGCGCAGCAACGCGGAGGGATGCACCGTCACCAGCACCCGCAGCCCGTCTTCGCGCTGCAGCCATTCGCCGCGCTCGGCGAGCACCGCCACGGGCCGGCCGAGCAGGGCGCGTGCGGCGGTCGCCCCGAGGGCCACCAGCGCGCGCGGCTGCACGAGCGCGATCTCCTCGTCCAGCCAGTGGCGGCAGGCCGCCGCTTCCTCCTGGCCCGGCGTCTTGTGGATGCGCCGCTTGCCGCGCAGCTCGAACTTGAAGTGCCGCACGGCGTTGGTGGCGTACACGGCCGTGCGCTCCACGCCGGCCTGTGCCAGCGCGCGATCGAGCATCTGCCCCGCAGGCCCGACGAAGGGCCGGCCGCGCAGGTCCTCCTGGTCGCCCGGCTGTTCGCCCACCAGCATCAGGTCGGGCTGCAGCGGGCCTTCGCCGGGAACGGCCTGGGTGGCGTGCGCGCCCAGCGGGCACGCGCGACAGGCCTGCATGGCCTCATGCAGCGCGGGCAGCGCGCCGGCAACCGCCAGCGGCGCGGTGGCGACGAGACGCGGCATGCGCCGCAGCGGGGGCGCCGCGGGCTGCTCGATCATGCGGGCGCTGCGCTCCTGCGCCTGCGCGGCCAGCGGCGCGATCAGCTGTGCCTCGGGCAGGTTGGCCCAGTAGCGGCGGGGCATCTCCTTCTGCATCATCTTCAGCTTCAGCCGCGCGGGATTGAAGATGCTGCGGTAGTAGGTGAGCCACAGAGCCTCGCCCGCGTCCGCCGGCGGCGCCTCGTCCCGGCGCGCGCCGCCGCGGAAATGCAGCTCGCGGCGATCCCACTCCACGCAGCGCTCCGGCGTGAGGATGGCCCAGCGCATGTTGGCGAAGCGGCGGCGGAACCACGGCGCATTGGCTTCCACGATGCGATGCTCCGGCTCGAACCACGCCACGTGCAGCGGGTCGTCCGCATCTTCGCCGTCCTGCACCTGGCGGAAGCGCACGAACGCGTGCATCTTGTGGATGTCGCGCCGCACCGCCTGCGCCATGGCGCGCGCCTTCAGCATGTCGGGGTCGAGCGGATCGTGCCGCAGCCCCGGCTCGTGCACCAGGCGCCACAGCAGGCGATAGAGCAGCGCGAAGCGCTGCGGGTCGCGGTGCAGCACCACCTGGTGGCACAGCTCGAGGAAGGCCGCGGGCACGTTCACGCCGCTGGATTCCGGCAGTTCCTCCGCCTGCGGCTCCACGCTGCCAGCGAACAGGTCCTCGTGCGACGCGCCGGCCGACCAGTGCACCTCCTGCGGCGGCACGCCGCGCGCGAGCAGTGCGCGTGCCTCGCGGCGGAAGCCGGCGAGGTCTGTCTCGTCGTCCAGCCGGACCTGCATGTCAGAACAGCGCGGCCTGTCGTGGCGCCGGGCGCGCGGACGCGATGAGCCCCTGCGCGTCGGGTGGGGCGGCCGGGCGATGGTCGGCCACCACCACGAAGGGCAGCACCTTGCGCACCGGTACGTGCAGGCGTTGCAGGTCTTCGCTGCGCACGCGCCGCACGCGCCGCGCGAGCAGCAGCCGCTCGACCGCCTTCACGCCCAGGCCGGGCACGCGCAGCAGCAGCTCGCGCGGCGCGCGGTTGAGGTCGACGGGGAAGCGGTCGGGATGGGCCAGCGCCCACGCCAGCTTGGGATCCACTTCCAGCCGCAGCATGCCGCCGCCGGACGGCGGCGCGATCTCGTCGGCCGCGAAGCCGTAGAAGCGCATCAGCCAGTCGGCCTGGTACAGCCGGTGCTCGCGCACCAGCGGCGGCGCCTTCAGCGGCAGCGCGCCGGCGGCATCCGGGATCGGGCTGAAGGCGGAGTAGTAGACCCGCTTGAGGCGGTAGGCGCCATAGAGCTGCGCGCTGGTCGCGAGGATGGTGGCGTCGTCGGTGGCGTCGGCGCCCACGATCATCTGCGTGCTCTGGCCGGCGGCGGCGAAGCTCTTGGCGGGCGAGCGGGCCGGACGCGCTTTGGGCAGGGAGACGACCTGCGCGCGCGCCGCTTCGCGTGCCTCCCCCTTCGCATCGTCGATGTGCACGCGCAGGCGCGCCATCGAGCGCTTGATGGCCGCCCCATCCTTTTCGGGCGCGAGGGCGGCGAGGCCGCTTTCCGTGGGCAATTCGATGTTGATCGACAGCCGGTCGGCGTAGCGGCCCGCGCGCTGCAGCAGGTCTGGCGAGGCGTCGGGGATCGTCTTGAGGTGGATGTAGCCGCGGAAGTCGTGCTCCTCGCGCAGGCGCCGCGCGACCTCGACCACCTGTTCCATCGTGTAGTCCGGGCTGCGGATGATGCCGCTGGAGAGGAACAGGCCTTCGATGCAGTTGCGCCGGTAGAAGTCGAGCGTGAGGCGTACCACCTCGTCGATGGTGAAGCGGGCACGGGGGACGTTGCTGCTGACGCGGTTGACGCAGTACAGGCAGTCGTACTGGCACCAGTTGGTCAGGAGGATCTTGAGCAGCGAGATACAGCGGCCATCGGGGGCGTAGCTGTGGCAGATGCCCATGCCCTCGTTGGATCCGAGGCCGCGGCCCTGCGAGGAATCGCGCCGGACGCCGCCACTCGACGCACAGGAGGCGTCGTACTTGGCGGCATCGGCGAGGATGGTGAGCTTGGCATCGAGGTTCACTGGATAATCGTACAGTGTTCCTCGCCGGCCCAGGACCGGCGGCCCCGCGTTGCACGGGGCCGGTGCCAACTATTCCAGCCTTACTGGGCGTTCACCGGCTGGCCGGCGACGGTTGCGCCGCCATAAACCGGCTTGTGGGCGGCCAGGTAGGCGGCGCCGCTGTCTTCGCCGGTGAAGGCGGCCACGCGGCTGCGGCTGGCGATGTAGTCGGCCGTCACGTCGGCACGGCTGCGCTCGCTGCGGAAGCCGTCCAGCTGGTTGAAGCGGGTGGACCAGGGGTTCGCGCTGTTGCCGGGCGCGGCGACATGCGTGGACTTGGCGCGTTCGGCCTGCACGGCCTGCTGCTGGGTCACGGCGGGCGCGTACTGCCCGGCCGGATCCGGGCTTTCGGCCTGGGCGGCGAAGCCGACGGTGGAGAGGATGGCGGCGAGGGCGAGAGCGGAGCGGTTCATGGTTGCTTTCCTTTCGGTTTGCGTTGCGATGGATGGACTTTATTCCTCCGTGCATCGACAAAAAACCACCTGGCTCTCAATCCTCCATTGCGAATGGCGCAATAATGCGGGCCATGGACAGGCTTCAATCCATGCGCGTCTTTCAGCAGGTGGTGGAAGAGGGCGGCTTCGCGGCGGCGGCCCGCAAGCTGGACATGACCCCCGCCGCGGTGACGCGCCTCGTGGCCGATCTCGAGAAGCACCTGGGCGTGCGCCTGCTCCAGCGCACCACGCGCAGGCTCTCGCTCACGCCCGCGGGCGAGGTGTACCTCGGCCGGCTGCGCGTGATCCTCAGCGACATCGACGAAGCCGATGCGATGGCGCAGGCGCACACGCGCGAGATGAGCGGCACGGTGCGCGTGCTGGCGCAGCCGGTGGTGGCCGTGCACATCATCGCGCCGGCGATCGCCGCCTTCCAGCGCCAGTACCCCGAGGTCGTGCTCGAACTCGACGTGCAGGACCTCATCGACCCCAACGTGGAGGACTACGACCTCACCATCGTGAACGGCGCGGTGGCGCTGCAGTCCAGCGTGGTCGTGCGCACGATCATCGAGTCGCAGGCGGTGTTCTGCGCCGCGCCGGAGTACCTGCGGGCCGCGGGCGAGCCGCAGGTGCCCGAGGACCTCGCCCGGCACCGTTGCCTGCGCCTGCGCACCCCCGGCATGCGACTGCGCGCCATGACCCTGTTCGATCTCGCGGGCGAGCGCTCGCTGGAGGTGGAAGTGCCCGCCGTCGTGAGCGCCAACCACACCGACACGCTGCTGCGCGCGACCATCGCGGGGGCCGGCATCAGCAGCCAGCCGATGGACCTGATCGCGCCCTTGCTGAAGTCCGGGGAGCTGCGGCGCGTGCTGGCGCCGTGGATCACCAACCGCCTCTCGCTGGTGGCGGCGCTACCCAGCCGCAAGTTCATGCCCGCGCGCACGCGCGCTTTCCTCGATCACCTGGTGGAGCACACCCGCAACTCGCTGGCGGGGCTCGCGCTCGAGCCCGTCAAGCCTGCGTCGGCATGACGCGCAGGCCGACCCAGGCCGCGCAGATCACCGCATTCACGGGAACGGCCATGGCGCCGGGCAGGTAGAAGATGACGGAGGCGCCGGGGAGCTGCAGCAGCGATTCGAAGCATTGCCCCAGCGCGTAGAAGCCGAGGGTCACCCACAACCAGCGGCGCATGTACGTGGGCAGCCAGCGCGCCTGTTCGCGGTTGTGGCGCCAGGCCGCGGCGCGTTCCAGGACGTTGCCGCGGTTGACGTCCCTGAAGAGCCAGCCGAAGAAGAAATAGCGGTACAGCAAGGTGCTGAAGGGCATGGTCGGTGCTCACTGGTTGGGCCGCCGCGCGCGCACGCTCGCCAGCCTTCGCTGCATCTTCGATCCTTGTAGCGCCAAGCACCGTGCGTGTCCATGCTGAATGAGTGTAGGAACGTGATCCCGCACCCTTCCGGTGCACCGCCGCCGCCCGCGCGATGCGCACGTCACCGCCCGGGCCCGCGACTCAGAGCTGGAGGCCGAGTGCCAGCAGCCCCGCGACGACCAGCGCCAGCCCGCCCTGTTCCACCGGCGCGAGCTTCTCGCGCAGCAGCCGGCGCGAGACCAGGTAGCTGAACACCACCTCCACCATGCCCAGCGTGCGCACGTTGGCTGCGGTCGTGAGCGCGAAAGCGGTGAACCAGCCGATGGAGGCGAGCGCGCCCGCGGCCCCGGCGAGGGTGGACACGCGCCAGGCCGTTGCCGTGGCCCACAGGGCCGCGGGCGCGCGCAGCGCCAGCCAGCCGCCCAGCAGGAGGGTCTGCAGGCTTTGCGCGATCAGCACGCCCCACGCCCCGGCGATCCAGGGCGAAACATCCGGCAGCTGCAGCGCCGCCCCGCGGTAGCCGACGGCCGAGAGGGCGAAGCCCGCGCCCGATGCCAGCCCGTACCAGGCGGCCGCGCTGGTCCAGGCGCGGCCGTCGAGCGCCGCCTTCTTCTGCGGCAGGGAGAGCATCACCACGCCGGCCGTGGCGAGGGCGATGGCGAGCAGCGTCAGCCCGGAAGGCAGTTCACGCAGGAACAGCGTGCCGAAGAGGGCCACCTGCAGCGCGTCGGTCTTGGAGTAGGCGACTCCCACCACGAAGTTGCGCTGCTTCATGGCCGCGAGCAGGAAGGCCGTGGCCGCGAGCTGTCCCAGCGCGCCCAGCACGAGCCAGCCGAAATAGCCCGGCCCGAAGTCCGGCAGCGGCGCTGCGGTGGCCGGCAGCGCATGCAGCAGCAGCACCCAGGCGCCAGCGAAGGGAATGCCGTAGAGGAAGCGGGCCAGCGTCGCGCCCAGCGTGCCGGCCTGCGCGACCAGGGAGCGCTGCGCCGCATTGCGCGCGGTCTGCGCCAGGGCCGCCCACAGGACGATGGGCACCCACGTGATCTCGCGCACCTTGTTCTTGCGCACCAGCTTGCCCGTGACGCTCTGCGAGCGCTGCGCGATCTCCAGGGAGAACTCGTGCAGCAGTCCCGCGCCGCACCAGAGCCCGGCGACGTGGGCGGGCGAGGCTTGCGCGGACAGGGGCGTGCCACAGAGGGGCACGGCGAGGGCGGCGAACTGGAGGAGGCGGACCGGGTACTGCATGCGCGCAAGGTTAGCACCGCCCGGGAGCATGGGCCGCGCACCCGGGAATGCGCAGCCGCTGCCTCAGCGGCGCCCCTGCGGCAGGCGCGCGCGGGCGGGACGGCGCCCGAGGTACATGCCCTCCGACCACGTCGCGAGCCACTGCGGGCGGTACGCCACCAGGAGGCTCACGACGGCGCAGGTCCAGGACGCTTCCCCCATCGCCAGCAACGCGATGGCGATGCGCTGCAGCTCGCCTTGGGGACCGGCCAGCCCGTGCCCCAGCAGGGCCGCGGCCAGGCCGCAGCCCGCCAGCGAAAGCATCGGGACCAGGAAGCCGCGCCCGAGCATGTAGGCGAGGGGATTCGGCCCGAAGGCCTTGCGCACCGCGTAGCCCAGCACCAGCACCAGCGTGGCGGGCAGCAGCCCGGCCCACACGATGAGGGCCAGCGCATCGCCCAGGCTGGCGCCGGCGGTGAACATCGTGCTCAGGCCTGCGATGGTGAGCACCGGCACGGCGAGCGGCCAGCCCACCAGCAGCACCACCAGCGGTGCCGCGGACCAGTGGATGGCCAGCGGCAGCGCGGCGAGGCCGGGCCATGCCCAGAGCCAGGGCACCACCACCAGCGCTGCCAGGAACGGGGTCGCCAACGGCACTTGACCCTGGTGCGGCTTCAGCAGCCGCCACGGCCGCACCAGCAACACGGCCGCCCAGGCCAGGGCGAGCAGCAGCGCGTGCGCGGTGAAGGCTTCCATGGCTCAGGCGGTGGCGGGGCGGATCTTGCCTTCGCGCACGTAGCGCTCGTACTCGTCGCGCGTGATGGCGGCGGAGCCCGCGTTGCCTTCGCCGTCGGTCCAGCCCAGCGTGACGCTGTCATCGGCGACCTCGATGTCCACCATGCCGTCCGGCACCGGCATCAGCACGCCGTCCCCGGCGCGAAAGCAGACTTCTCCCCGGATCATGGCGTGTTCCGACATGTCGACTCCTTGCTGTGTAGAACGCGGGATGAGTTTCCGGGGCGCGGCCCTGCCGGCTCTGTCAGCGGACTGCCCGTGTGCTTGCCGGAGAGCCGATCCAGCGGACAATGCGAAGGATGAGGAGACCGTTACGCGACGCGGGGGCGTTGCTGGCCATCGCGTTGCTGACGGGCGCGCTGCTGCTGTTCGCGCTGCTGTACCAGCGGGAGGCGGCCTTGCGCAGCGCCGAGGAGCTGACCTCCGCGCTGTCGCGGGTCATCGCCGAGCAGACGGGGCGCACCGTGCAGTCGGCCGACCAGGCCCTGCGCCTGGCCGCGACGCGGCTGGACGGGCTGCGGGATGCCGGTACGCTCAACCAGGCCACCGCGCGCGTGGTGCTGCGCGAGGAACTGCGGGACCTGCCTTTCCTGCGCGCGCTGTGGGTGCTCGACGCGCAGGGCACCGTCCTGTTCCATTCCAACGCGACGAGCGAAGGGATGTCCTTCGCCGACCGCGAGTATTTCCAGGTGCACGTGCGCGATGCGCAGAGCGGCTTCCAGGTGGGCCGGGTCATCCGCAGCCGCACCACCGGCCAGTGGATGATCAGCGTGACCCGGCCGGTGCGCAACCGCGACGGCAGCCTGCGCCACGTGGTGGTGGGCTCGCTGGAACCGCCCCATTTCGAGCAGCTCTGGCGCGGGGTCGACCTCGGGCGCAGCGGCGCGGTCGCGCTCTACCACCGCAGCGGGCAGATGCTCGCACGCACGCCTGAGCAGGAGGCCCTGCGGGGCGCCGATTTCTCGCACCTGCCGGTGCTGAAGGAGTACCTGCCGCGCGCACCGGAAGGCTCGTTCATCCGCGAAAGCGGCATCGACGGCGTGAAGCGCCTCCTGGCCTACCGGCAGCTGGCCGCCTATCCCGACCTGGTGGTGGTGGTCGGCACGGGCCATGCCGAGGTCCTGCAGCCGTGGCGCCGGTTTGCAGCCCTCGCCAGCACCGTCTGGGCCGCGGCGGTGGCGATTGCAGCGCTGCTCACCTTGCAGTTGCGGCGGCAGGCGCGCCGCCGCGAGCAGACCGAACTGCGGTTCCGCCAGCTGGCGCAGGCCATGCCGCAGATTGTCTTCGTCGCCGACGAGAGCGGCGCCGTGAGCTTCGTGAACCAGCGGTGGACGGAAACGACGGGTCGGCCGGTGGAAGAGGCGCTGGGCGCGCGCTGGCAGCAGGCCGTGCATCCGGCGGACCGCTCCGAGATGGTCGGCAAGCTTTCGGCGACGATCCGGAGCGGCCAGGAAATGCAGGTGGAGCACCGCCTGCAGTATCGGGACGGCAGCTACCGCTGGCAGCTGCTGCGCGCGGTGCCGGTGCAGGAGCCGGGGGATGCGAAGCACACGTGGTTCGGCACCGCCACCGACATCGACGCGCTCAAGCGCGCGCAGCAGCGGCTGCACGAGCAGGCGGACCAGCTGCACCTGGCAGGGCGCCTCACGCGCATGGGGTACTGGCGCGCCAACCTGGCCACGCAGCGCGTGACCCTGTCGTCGGAGGCCGCCGCCATCCTGGACATGGCGCCCGACAGCGAGCCGCTGGTGCAGGAGGTGATGGCGATGTTCGCGCCGGAATCGCTGCAGCGCGGCGTGGTCGCGCTGCGGCGCGCCACCGAAGGCGGCGAAGCCTTCGACCTCGAGGTGGAAATGGTCACGCCCACCGGCCGCCACGTGTGGATCCGCAGCATCGGCGAGCCGGTGCGCGACGAGCAGGGCCGGGTGGTGGCCGTGCACGGCGCGCAGCAGGACATCACGCTGCGCGTGCTGATGATGGAGGAGATCCGCCGCCTGAACGCCAGCCTGGAGGAGCGCATCGCGCAGCGCACGAGCGAGCTCTCGCGCCAGGAAGCGCTGTTCCGCGCACTGGCCGAACAGGCGCCGCTGCCGATCTGGACGGTGGACCCGCGGGGGCAGGTGACCTTCCTGAGCCGCGCCTGGTACGACCTCGCCGGCGGCGCCCCGCCGCAGTGGCTGGGGCACGAATGGGCGCGCCTGCTGCACCCCGACGACGTGCTCGCCGTCCAGCAGAACTGGGTGCGGAGCGCTTCCACGTGCGAGCCCTTCGCCGGCACCCGCCGCATCCGCGCGCGCGACGGCACGTACCACACCACCACCTATCGCGCCGTGCCGGTGCGCGGGGAGCAAGGGGAGGTGCTGTTCTGGGTGGGGGTGGACACGGACATCACCGACATCACGGCGAACGAGGCCGCGCTGCGCCTGGCCAACAAGCAGCTGGAGTCCTTCTCGTACTCCGTGTCCCACGACCTGCAGTCGCCCCTGCAGCGGGTGGGCTCCTATGCGCGGCTGCTGCAGCAGGAACTTGCCGCCTTGCCGCAGGGCGCGGCGCAGCACTACCTGGCGCGCATCCAGGCCAATGCCGATGCGATGTCGGAGCTGATACGCGGGCTGCTGGCGCTGGCGCACGTGTCGGAAGTGGACCTGATCCGCACCACGGTCAACCTGAGCGACCTGGCCACCGAGATCCTGCAGCAGCTCGCGACAGAGCAGCCCCGGCGCGGCGTGCAGTGGACCGTACAGCCGGGGCTCGCCGTCGTGGGAGACGCGCGCCTGATGCGGTCGGTGCTGGAGAACCTGATCGGCAACGCGTGGAAGTTCACCGCGCGCGAGGCGCATCCGCGCATCGAAGTGGGCGGATCGCGCGAACGCGGTGAGTATTTCGTGCGCGACAACGGCTGCGGCTTCGACATGGCCTATGCCGACCGCCTGTTCGGCACCTTCCAGCGGCTGCATGGCGCGGACGAGTTTCCCGGCACCGGCATCGGCCTGGCGACGGTGGCGCGCGCGATCTCGCGGCAGGGCGGAAGGGTGTGGGCGCAGGCGGCGCCCGGCGAAGGCGCGACCTTCTACTTCACCTTGCCCGCGGCCTGACGGGCCCGCAGGCGCCTAGGGGTGGCGCTTGGGCTGCGTCGAGCCGGCCGGGCGGGTACCGAACAGGCCGCCGAAGACCAGCCGGCTCAGCGTGCCGGCGCGGCCGACCAGGAAGCGCGCCATGGCCCGCACGATCAAGCCGCCGTTCACCGGGATGTACGTGCTGAGGCCGTGGCCTTCGGCATAGCCCGGGTTCTGTTCGACGTAGAAGCGGGTGTCCGTGCGGCGGCTGGTGCGCCAGCGCTGCCGCTCTTCGGGCGATTCGAGGGTGATCCAGTCCACCTGGCGCACCAGCGGGTTGGCGGGGTCCACGCGTGCCAGGCCGAAGCTGGTGGCGAGCTCTTCCAGGATGCCCAGGACGCGTGCCGGCACCTGCGGCCGGCTCGCGTGCGGCCACACCACCGGCGCGTAGTGCGACAGGTGCGTGTAGCTGCTGGGATGGGTGAGGGCGGCGAAGATGCAGAAGCGGCGCCACGGTTCGTTGAGCCACACCCGCATGAGGCGGATGAGCCCGTGCACCATCGTCAGGTC
>SEAY01000052.1 GCA_004144865.1 Comamonadaceae bacterium | reverse complement strand
ACCGGGCGCAGGCCAAGCTGTCCACCTGGCTCGTGCGCATCGCGATGAACGAGGCCTTCGCGCGCGTGCGCCATCGCATCTTCCTGCCGCGGCGGCTCCGCGCCCGTGGCGAACAGCGGCACGACTTCCGCCGTCTTGCGGCGCACGCGCGCGAAGGCCTCGTTCATCGCGATGCGCACGAGCCAGGTGGACAGCTTGGCCTGCGCCCGGTAAGAGGGCAGCGCGCGCCACGCCTTGAGGTAGGTCTCCTGCACGACCTCCTCGCTTTCGGCGTCCGTGCGCAGGATGCTGCGCACGGTGCGGAACAGCAGGCGGTTGTGGCGCCGGATGATGGCTTCGAAGGCGGCGACTTCACCTTCGGCGGCACGGGACGCCAGTTCAACGTCGCCCGCAGCGGCGATGGCGGGGTCACGGGAGCTTGCCTGGTGCATCGGAGGGCCTGTGGTCGGGACCGTCATCTGATGCGCCCTTGCGCCGGCGCGTTCCCGCGCCGGGCAATGGCCCTGCGAAGGCCGCGGTCATGCGCCCGCGGCCGGCGTTCACTGCACGCTGATCTTCTGTGCCTTGATGATGCGCGCCCACTCGGCCGATTCCTGCGCCAGCGCGGGGCCGACCTGCGCGGGCGCCTGGTACGCGGGCACCGCGCCTTGCTGCGCGGCGGCCTGCGCGAGTTCCGGCGTCGCCAGCACGGTGCGCACGGCCTCGTTCAGTTTCTCGACCACGGGCGCCGGCGTGCCGGCGGGCGCGAGCAGCATGAGGCGCGGCGCCGCATTGAAGCCAGGCAGGGCGTCGGCGATCGCGGGCACGTTCTCCGCGCCGGCCAGCTTGCCCGTGCTCATCAGGCCGATGGCCTTGAGCTTGCCCGCGCGCGATTGCGCAAGACCCGCCGCGGCGCTCACCACGCCGATGGGCACCTGGCCGCTCATCACATCCGGCACGATCTGCGAGGCGCCGCGGTAGGGGACGTGCACGATGAAGGCGCCGGTCTGCGCCTTCATCATCTCGAAGCCGAGGTGGTGCACCGTCCCCACGCCGGAGGTGGCGTACGAGTACTTGCCGGGGCTGGACTTGAGCAGCGCGACCAGCTCCTTCGGGTTGCTGGCCGGCAGGTCGTTGTTGGCGACGATCATCAGGGGCAGCACGAAGGCGCCCGCGACCGGCGTGAAGGACTTGACCGGATCGACGTTGGGCCGCGGCTGCAGCAGCGACGTGATGAGCATGCCGCTTTCGCCCAGCAGCAGCGTGTAGCCGTCGGCCGGAGCTTGCGCCACCAGTTCGGCGGCGATCATGCCGCTGGCGCCGGCGCGGTTCTCCACGACGACCTGCTGTCCCAGCACGCCCGGCAGGCGCTGCGCCAGCATGCGGGCCACGGCGTCCACGCCGCCGCCGGCGCTGTAGCCCACCAGCACGCGGATCGGCTTGCTCGGGAAGGCCTGGGCGCTCGCCAGCGGCGCGGCGGCCGCGAGTGCGGCGGCCAGCAGGGTGCGGCGGGTGAGGCGGGAAAGGAATCGGTTCACTGCTTGTCTCCTTGGATGTTCTCGGATGGGACTCAGGCCTTGCCGGCGCCGCGCGATCCCGGCCGCTTGGCCAGTTCCGCCACGCGCTCGCGGTTGGGACGGAAGCCCAGGCCCGGAGTTTCGGGCAAAGCGAGCACGCCGTCCGTGGGTTCGGGCAATCCGTCGAACACCAGCTTGCAGCATTCGACCGCCACCGAGTGGTATTCGACCAGGCTTCCGTTGGCCAAGCCGGCGTGCAGGTGCATGTTGTGGTGCGGCCAGGCGCCCCCGTTGGCGAAGCTGGCGTTGAACGCGGCGGCCATGCCCGCGATCTTCAGGCACTGCGTGTAGCCGCCGGAGATGCAGGCATTGGGCTGCACCACGTCGACCGCCTGCGCGGCGAGCATGTCGCGGAAGCGGCTGGCCAGGCCTTCGTTCTGCCCGGCCGCCAGCGGGATGCTCGTCTTCGCGCGCAGCTTGGCCAGGTTGGGGATGTCGTTCTGCGCCACCGGCTCCTCGAAGAAGGTGATGCCGTACTCCTCGATGCGTTGCGCCAGCGCCTGCGCGTGGAAGTAGTCCAGGCTGCAGTTGGCGTCGATGTAGATCTGCACCTCCGGGCCCACCGCCTCGCGCACCGCGCGGATGCGCTCCACGTCCTCGCGGATCACCTGCGCCAGCGGACGCGGCTCGTCGCGCCGCTGCAGCGCGTGGTGGCCCACGGTCATCTTCAGGCGCTTGAAGCCGCGCTCCACCCAGGCCTGCGCCGCAGCGGCCAGCTCGTCGCGCTCGAAGAAGGCGAAGCCGAAGGTGGCGTACACCGGCACCTGCGCGCGTGCGCCCCCCAGCAGCTTCCACACCGGCTGGCCGAGGATCTGGCCTTTCAAGTCCCAGAGCGCCAGGTCGATCGCCGCGATCGCATGGCTGGCGTAGCCCGACTGGCCGCGCGGCGTGAGCAGCCAGAACAGCTTGTCCCACACTTGCTCGTGGCGCAGCGGGTCCATGCCGACCAGGGCGTGGTGCGCGATGTCGTTGACGATGGAGGCGATCACCTCCTCCTCGGTGATGGCGGTGATGCCGGAGCCGATGCGGCCGTCGTCGAGTTCGACCTCGACGAGGCACATGGACAGGAAGGTGGACTTGGTGCGGGCGCCGCTGCCCACCGTGACGGGCAGGTTCAGCGGCGTGGCGCGGACGGATGCGATCTTCATGGCGCGCCAGTGTCCGGGTGCCGCACCGGCCCGGCAAGCGCACCGCGCGAACGCGGCTTTCGCGGACGGCGATATCCGGGTTCACCCGGGGGAGGAGGAGCCGGCGTTCAGGGCTCGTGCCGCAGCGCTTCCACCAGCGTGCGCGCCGCGGCGGGGGCGCCGTCGCCGGCGCGCAGGGCGAGGAAGTGCGTGCGCTCTGCCCAGTCTTCCGCAAGCGGCACGGCCTGCAGCGGCAGGTGCTGCAGCTGCGGGGCGATGGCCTCGCGCGGCAGCACCGCCACGCCCAGGCCGGCGGCCACCATGCGGCAGCTCGCGTCGAAGCTGCGCATCTGCATGCTCACCTGCAGGCTTTCGCCCAACGCGGCGGCGGCATTGAAGAGGCGCGTGTTCAGCGCCGCGGCGCCGGACAGCACGATGAAGCTTTCCTGCACCAGGTCGGCCAGCCGCAACTGCGTGGCGCCGGCGAGCCGGTGGCCCTGGGGCACGACCAGCGCCAGGCTGTCCTGGAAGAAGGGCAGGAACTCCAGGCCCGGGGTCGGGATGGGCGCATCGACGACGCCCACGTCCGCGCGTCCTTCCAGCAAGGCGTGCGCGATCTCCGGGCTGATGCGCTCCTCCACGTCCACGCGGATGCGCGGATGCGAGAGCCGGAAAGCCTGCAGCCGCGCCGGCAGCACTTCCAGCAGGGCGGACGCGTTGGCCAGCACGCGCACCTGCCCCGACAGGCCGCGGCTCCAGCCATGCAGGTCGGCCGCGAGCTGGTCGGCGCCCGCCAGCAGTTCACGGCCGCGCTGCACGAGCAGGTGGCCGGCCGAGGTCAGCTCCACGCCGCGCGGCGAGCGCTCGAAGATGCGGATGCCCAGGCTGGCCTCCAGCGAGGAGATGCGCGCACTGGCCGCCGCCACCGCGAGCTGCAGCCGGTCGCTGCCGGCGCTGATCGAGCCCGATTCGGCCACGGCGATCACCACGCGCAGCGTCAGCAGGTCCAGCCGTTCCGTCATGGGGGCGATTATCGGCCGCGCATGGGAATCGGCTTCGTCCGACCTTCCTGGCGCGGCCGTGGTGCGAGGATGCGATGACGACCAGGAGCTGCCGTGACCCGTCCCTGCAAGGCCATCCTCTTCGACCTGGACAACTGCCTGTGCGATGCGCGCGCGGTGGGGGACGACTTGTTCGAGCCGGCCTTCGCGGCGATCCGCAAGGCCAACCGCGGGCAGGTGCCCGAGGACCGCCTGCGGCAGGCGTTCGACGAGTGCTGGTACACGTCCTTCGACCTGGTCGCCAAGCGCTACCGTTTCTCCGACGGCATGTTCCAGGCGGGCTTCGACGTGTTCTCGAAGCTGGAGGCGAAGGGGCCGATCCAGGGCTATCCGGACCTGAAGATCGTGAAGGATCTCGCCGCCGACAAGTACCTCGTGACCTCGGGCTTTCGCCGCCTGCAGGAGAGCAAGGTGCGGGCGCTGGGCATCCAGGACTGGTTCACGCGCGTGGTCATCGACGCGGTGGACGCGCCGCCGCAGCGCGGCAAGAAGGCGATCTTCGAGGAGATCCTGCGCGAGAGAGGGCACGCGCCGGACGAGATGATCGTCGTCGGCGACAACCCGCTTTCGGAACTCGCGGCCGGCCGCCAGCTGGGCATGCAGACGGTGCAGACCGTGCGGCCCGGCGTGAAGGCGGCGGCCGCGGACTTCCACATCGCGAGCCTGGACGAACTGCCGCCTATCCTCGCGGCGGAACGCTGACCCGGCGTAGGGTGGGCACTTGTGCCCACCATCTGCGTGTCTGCGGGGGGCAATTTATTATCCGGGTGATATTGACGCCGCCAATTTCACCCGGGTAAAATATGCTCGCCATGAGCCACGATCCCGCCCACAACTACACCGCCTTCCTCGCCGGCCGCCTGCTCGCGTCCGGGCCCTTGCACGGCGTCGCGCTGCCGGTGCGGCGTGCCATGGAGCGCCCGGGCGCGCAGCCGCTGGTCTTCAGCGACGTCACCGGCAACCAGGTCGACCTGGACCTGCACGGCAGCGAGGAGGAGGTGGCCCGCCGCTACCAGCCGCCGCGTGCCGCGCCCGCGATCGAGGCCGCGCCGCGCACGCGCGGCCGCCCGCGCATGGGCGTGGTGCCGCGCGAAGTGACGCTGCTGCCGGAGCACTGGCAATGGCTGGCGGCCCAGCCGGGCGGTGCGTCGGTCGTGCTGCGCAAGCTCGTGCACCACGCCATGCGCGCCGGCACGGAGCGCGAGCGGATGCGGCGTGCGCAGGAGCGCAGCTACAGGGTGATGGTGGCCTTGGCCGGCGATCGGCCCGGCTTCGAGGAGGCTGCACGTTCGCTGTTCGCGGGCGACCTGGACCGGCTGCGCGAGCAGGCGCAGCGCTGGCCGCAGGACGTGCGCGAGCATGTGCTGCGCCTGGCCGACGCCGAACACGATGGCACGCTGCAGCCGGACACTGGAGGAACTTCGCATGGACCATCCTGAGAACACCTTGCCGTCCTCCGAGCGGCGCAAGCGCGCCCGCGAGGCGCGCGACGCCTTTCCGCCCATGGGCGTGTACGCCATCCGCGCGGGTGATCGCGTCGTGGTGGCCGCCAGCCGCAACGTGCATGGCGCGATCAACCGCGCGCAGTTCGAGCTGCGGCTGGGCACGCACCGCGACGCGGAACTGCAGTCACGCTGGAACCACGACGGGCCAGCGGGCTTCTCCTTCGACGTTCTGGAACTCGTGAAGGAACGCGAGGATGCCGCGTTCGACTACGCGGCCGAGCTGCAGGTTCTGGAGCAGCTCCATCGCGAGGAACTCGCCGGAGCGGGAGGCACGCCGTGAACGCGCCCGCCCTGCAGTCCTGTCTGCTGCGCCAGCATGCGCACGCGGCGTTGACGTTCCGCCTGGACGAGGAACTCGGCACGCACCACGGTCTGGCCTGGAGCGATTTCGTGCTGCTCGCTCTGGTGGACGAAGCGGGCGGCGCGCTGGCGACGCCCGAACTCGCCACCCGTCTGGGGCTGCGGCGTTCGCACTTCGTGCTGCAGGTCCTGCCGCTGGAGAAGACCGGACTGGTGGCGCGCACGATCGCGGACGACGGCAGCCGCCAGGTCGCCCTGCGGCCTGCGGGACGCCGGCTGCTGCGCGAGGCGCGCGAGACCGCGGAATTCGTGTGTGCGAGTGCCGAGGGAGTTGCTCCCTCTCCCTCCGGGAGGGGGTTGGGGTGAGGGCCGGCGCCTAGCCGTCCAGTTCCGGATAGCGCCGGAAGATGCCTTGCTCGTTGAAAGCGATGCGGCGCTCGCTGGCGAAGTACTTGCGCAGGCGGCGGTGCGTCGCAATGCCCTCGTGCAACGCCGCCACCAGCGGCGCCTTCTTCAACACGCGGCGCGTGGCCTTTGGGAAGGCGTACTGCAGGCCGTCGACCAGCTGGAACAGCGACAAGTCCGCATAGCTGAGCCGTCCACCCACCAGGTGCGGCAGCGCCGCATCCGCATTGCGCGGGTTGCGCTGCAGCACCGCCTCGAACCAGCGCATGAACTTGGGCAGCCGTTCCTTGCGGAAATCCTCGGCCCGCCGCAACGCCTCCCGCTTCTGGTCCTCGTAGAAGAGGCCGCTGGCGATGGGGTGGTGCGTGTCGTGCACTTCCTCCACGACATCGGCGATGGTGAGCTGCAGTTGGTGCGTCCACAGCGCGTCGGCTTCGCTCTTGCCGGCGAGCCCGAGGCGAGGACCGAGGTACAGCAGGATGGCGGCCGTCTGCGCCACGACGACCTTGCCGTCGACCAGGAACGGCGGTGCGAAGGAAGGGCGGCGCACGTCGGGTGATGACAGGTAGTGCTCCATCGCCTCCATGCCGCCATCCTCGCGGGCGACATCCACATAGGGCGCGTTGGCTGCTTCCAGCGCCAACCGCACGAATTCGCCGCGGCCCTGGATCGTGGGCCAGTAGTGCAGTTCGTAGGGCATGGGCGAGCGGCGCGGTCGCAGGGGCTCAGACGCCGCCATGCGGATGCGTGGGATCCACCCACAGCACCTGCTCGGGCTTCTCCGCCGGCTCGATGTCCAGGTTCACCGCCACCGCCTCGCCGTCGCTGCGGCACAGCACGCACTCCAGCGGCTCGGTGGTGCTGGCGTTGATCTCCTGGTGCGGAACGTAGGGAGGCACGTAGATGAAGTCGCCGGGACCGGCTTCGGCCGTGAATTCCAGGTGCTCGCCCCAGCGCATGCGTGCGCGTCCCTTCACGATGTAGATCACGCTTTCGAGGTGGCCGTGGTGGTGCGCGCCCGTCTTCGCGTTGGCATGGATCGTCACCGTGCCGGCCCACAGCTTCTGCGCGCCGACACGCGCAAAGTTGATGGCCGCCTTGCGGTCCATGCCAGGCGTCTGCGCTGTGTTGGGGTCGAGCTGGTTGCCGGGGACCACGCGCACGCCGTCGTGCTTCCAGCGCGGGTCGTGGGAATGCTCGTGCAAGGGGTCGTGGCTCATGCCGGCCAGCGTACACCGTTCCGCCCGCACAATGCACGGATGACCGAGTCCGCGCCGCCCCTGCTGTCCGCCGCCGAACTGAAGCAACTCGCGCAAGCGCAGGCGGGGCCCGGATGCCCGGCTTGCGCGGCCATCCGCGCGCCCGGGTGGGAAGCGATGCCCACCACCCTGGAGCGCAGCGCGCTGCGCCGCGTCGCAACCTTGCGTGCACCGGGCGAGGAGGAGCCGACGCTGGATGAATACCACCCGGCGGGCACGCGCGGCTGGTCCCCCGACGCACCGATCGCGCCGGGCTGGTTTCCGTACAACCGCTGCGAGGTGTGGCAATGCGTGCAATGCGCGCGGCCGTTCCTGCGCTATACGGAGTACGGCGGTTACTACGTGGAGGAGCGCGCGAGGGAGCTAAGGCCTGAGCTGATTGTGGACGCTCCGCTCCCCCACGGTAGCTAAGTCCGTGTCCCGCACGGAAAATACGCTTCAAGACTCTTTGGTGACGGTTCCTGAGGCTTGGCGTCACCTAACAGGCACTTGCGTTGCGTGCGGCCAGATGCTGATTCTGAGCGTAGAAGAGAATCTGCACGAAAAAAAAAGGAATCGGCAAAGTCGTAGATCTCTTTGTGCCATCTCGTCGGCCGCGGCTTCGCAACTCAGCCATCGGGCAACACGCAATGTCTAAGAAACCTAGAGCTGTGCCTCGGTCGTGGTGGTTCTTGTAGACGTGGCAGTCGCCGCGGTCCAGAAGCCCTAGAACCCCCCCAGAGCCGCAAGAGAGGTCGAAGCCCTAGCCGGTGAGGGTCCTTGAACCGAGGTTGTTCCAGGTCGTAGAACCGCAGCAGTGCCTTGCTGCTGGACTTGATGGGCTCGATGCGAATTGGCACCTTCCACCGTGCGCAGCAAACCCACTTGGTGCGCCGCGTATAGGGCGGCCGCCCCTGAAAAGCCGATCGCCGGCAGCGTGAGGATCAGGACCACAACTACCTTCACGAAGGCGCAATGCCTTGTGAAATGCTTCAACACATCGGCCTTGCCGGGAAGCACGATGTTGATGCGGGGTTTGTCTGGCGGCTGGTTCATGGAGACCTCTGCGCTGGGCATGGCCTGCATTGTCCCTGCATCCACAAGCCACTTACCCAGCAAGACACAGGATAGGCGCGCTATGGGTAGCGTAGCCTCCTGCCCACGGCGCGTCCCAACCTGTGTGTTTTGTTAAAACATCAGGAGATGTCGCCCCAAAAATCCCAGGGAATGCAGGGTGTTGTGCTCAAACTAGCGCGAAGATTGAGTGCGTCAGCGTATGGCGCGGCGGGCCTCCAACGAAGTACCGCTACGCGCTCATCGTGGCCTCTAACGGAAAGGCCTTCACGACTGCCGCCACAGCAAGCAGGATGGTTGGCGCCATCACTATTGCCAGCGCAGCGACCTTGACCTTCGCAGGTTCTTTCGCGAAATCAAACTTGGGCATCGGGTCTCCAGCGCATCCCAGAATTGTCACCCTATCTACACGCACTTAACTTGTGTCGTTTACACACGACGCCCATAAAGGCCAGCAGGCGCCGATGATTCAAGGGCTTCTGTACAAACAGTAATGCCCTGTTCAACACTGTCTTGCACAAAGCTAAGCCAAGAGCTACCCCGCAAGCCCGATTGTTGCTTGGGGGGTCTCGCGACGATTCTCAGAGATGGCAGACCCGATCGCGCGTACGAGAGCTGGCGTTTGCCCACTATCACCAGCGCAGGACAGATGCTCATTGAGTTGTAGAGCGGGCTTAGGCGACACGCTTCAAACGCAGTTGCGTTGCTTCGCCGCAATGCCGTTCCCCGCCGAGATGCTGCGCGGCTTACAACTCACCAACCCCACTCGGTAGCCCAGGAGCGGGGCGGCAACGGCCGCGGCCAAGCATCAACCACCCGGGTGTCCCAGGTAGGCCTGCACAAGCAGGTGGCTCGGCACTGTGGCCAAGCCGCAGAGGCGGTCGTCAGCGCCAAAGGTCGCACCACCCCCTAGGAGCTTGCGAAGCGAGAGCCGTGTGGCGAAGACAGCTACCTGTACGCGGTGCGCGATCTGCGGCCGGAGAATGTGCACACGCGTCCGTTGGCTCGGATGGGGGACTGCTCTGTCGAAGAGCTCCGACAGACATCGTCCCGCTCCGGCCCTACGCTCGAGCGGACATGAAGCAGCAAACATTCAAGCTCATCCAGGTCGCGCTGGTCCTCTGTTGCGCGGCTTCCGCCAACGCGTTCGCCGCGCCCGGCAACAAGGCGCTGGAAGGCCCGAAGGACGTGCCGCTCAGCAAGGCCGCCTACGAGGCGGCGAAGGATCGCATCGAAGCCCAGCAACGCGCGGATCTCAAGGCGTGCCGGCGCTTGAAGGGCGAACGGCGCGACGTCTGCGACGCCGAGGCGAAGGGCAAGGAAGATGCCGCGCTCGCCCGGCTGGAGGCGCGCTGGAAGCGCACGCCCGAGGCCATCCAGGAGGCGAAAGAGGTCACGGCGGACGCCAACTACAGGGTGTCCCGCGAGAAGTGCGAAGCTCTGCGGGGCGACGCACAGGATCGGTGCGTCGATGAGGCGAAGGCGGCCCGCGAAGCGGCGATCCGCCAGGCTCGCGTGGAGAAGGTCGACAGCACCGGCGGCGTGTTCGGCCGCAAGGATGCCGCGCGCAAGGCCGCCGCCGCGGGGAAGTCCTGAACCTGAAGGGCGACCGTGGCCGTGAGGCCGGGGACTAATCGAATCCCAGACCCAGCAGGTACGCATCGACCGCACGCGTCCCTACGGCCTCGAGGTCGAAGTCGGCCGGCTCCAGCAGCCAGTTCTGGATCATGCCGTCCACCAGGGCGTGCAGGCCCTGCGCGGCTTGCACGGCCGGAATGGGCAGGCGCACGCCGCGCGTGGCCGCGCTGCGCAGCAGCGTCTGCCGGATGCGCTCGACGGTCTGGTTGCGCATGCGCAGGTGCCGCTCACGAATGGCGCAGAGGCTGTCCACGTACTCCACCTTGTGCGTGGCCACTTCGAACACGCGCCGCGTCTGCGGGTCCGCCACCGTCTGGTGCATCGCTTCGCGGAATGCCCTCCGCAGGTGCGGAAGCGGGTCGGGTTCGCCGGGACAGCGGGCGGATTCCATGGCGATCTGAAGGGGCATCACGACCCGATCCATCATCGCGTTGAACAGGTCCGCCTTGTCCTGGAAGTGCCAGTAGATGGCGCCGCGGGTGGTACCCGCCTCGATGGCGATGTCGTTGAGCGAAGTGCCGGCCACGCCCTTGGCGAGGAACACGCGCTCGGCCGCATCCAGCAGGCTGTTGCGGGTGGCGAGGGCATCTTCCTTGGAGCGGCGGACCATGCCGCGAATATACATTCAAACTTGTATGTATACTCGCTCCCTCGCCGGCCGCGGTACGGGCCAGGCGTCCCCGACTTCTCCTCACAGCAAGAACAGGCTCTTCCATGGCTGTCCGCGTGCCGCTCGTTCCCGTCCTCCTCCTCGCTTCGGCCCTGCTCGCCGCCTGCGGCAAAGATGCAGCCAACGGCGCCCCGCAGGGCAGCGCGCCACCACCGCCTGAAGTCGGGGTGATCACGGTAGCGACCGGAGAAGTCGGCCTCGTGACGGAACTGCCGGGTCGACTGGAAGCCTCGCGCGTCGCCGAAGTGCGCGCGCGCGCCGCCGGCATCGTGCAGCAGCGCCTGTTCCGCGAAGGCAGCGACGTGCGCGCCGGGCAGGTGCTGTACCGGATCGATGCCGCGACTTACCTCGCCAACCAGTCCAGCGCGCAGGCGGCGCTAGCCAAGGCGCAGGCCAACCACGCGCAGGCCGCGGCCCTGGCCAACCGCTATCGCCCGCTGGTGGAGGCGAACGCCGTGAGCAAGCAGGAATACGCCAACGCCGTTGCCGCCGAGAAGCAGGCGGAGGCCGACGTGGTCGGCGCGCGCGCCGTGCTTCGCAACGCCGAGATCAGCCTGGGCTACGCCACCGTCAACGCGCCCATCTCCGGGCGGATCGGCCGCTCGCTGGTGAGCGAGGGGGCGCTGGTGGGGCAGGGCGAATCGACGCCGCTGGCCGTGGTGCAGCAGATCAATCCCCTGTACGTGAACTTCACGCAGCCTGTCAACGAGGTGATGAACCTGCGGCGCGCGCTCGAGCAAGGGCGCCTCAAGCGCGCCGGCGCCGACGGCGCGCAGGTGCGCGTGGTGCTGGAGGACGGCACCGAACATCCGCAGGCCGGCCGGCTGCTGTTCGCCGACCTGACGGTGGACCAGACGACCGGGCAGGTGAGCCTGCGCGCCGAGGTGCCGAACCCGCGCGCGATGCTGCTGCCCGGCATGTACGTGCGGGTGCGGCTGGAGCAGGCAAAGGCCAGCAACGCGCTGCTGCTGCCGCAGCAGGCGGTGACGCGCACCACGCAGGGCGACACCGTGATGGTGGTCGCGGCCGACGGCAAGGTGGCGCCGCGCACCATCCGCATCGGCGGTTCGCAGGACGGCCAGTGGGTGGTGCTGTCCGGCCTGCAGCCGGGAGAGAAAGTGATCGTCGACGGCTTCCAGAAGATGCGCCCCGGCCAGCCCGTGAAGCCGGTGCCGTGGGCGGGGCCGGGCAGCGCGGCCGCCGGTGCGGCCGCGGGCACCGCCCCCGCGGCTCCAGCGGCTTCCGCGCCGAACGCGGCCGCTTCGGCGGCCAAGCCTGCCGCCTCCGCGCCGGCCGCCGCCGCGTCGGCCCGCAGCTGAGGCAAGCGCATGGCCAAGTTCTTCATCGACCGCCCCATCTTCGCGTGGGTGATCGCGCTGTTCATCATCGTGCTGGGCGCGGTGTCCATCACGCAGTTGCCGATCGCGCAGTACCCGCCGGTCGCGCCGCCGACCATCGTGATCAACGCCAACTATCCGGGCGCTTCCGCGCAGGTGCTCGAGGACAGCGTGATCAGCGTGATCGAGCAGGAAATGAACGGTTCGCCGGGCATGGTCTACATGGAATCCGTGGCGCAGGCCAACGGCTCCGGCTCCATCACGCTCAGCTTCCAGCCGGGCACCAACGCCGACCTCGCGCAGGTGGACGTGCAGAACCGGCTGTCGCGCGCCTCGCCGCGGCTGCCGTCCGCGGTCACGCAGCAGGGCGTGCGCGTGGACAAGTCGCGCTCCAACTTCCTGCTGTTCACGATCCTCTATTCGGAAGACGCGAACACCACGCCGGTGATGCTCGGCGACTACGCCTCGCGCAACGTGCTGCCGGAGATCCAGCGCATCCCCGGCGTCGGCCAGGCCCAGCTGTTCGGCAGCGAGCAGGCGATGCGCGTGTGGATCGACCCGCAGAAGCTGGTGGGCTTCAACATGTCGTCGGCCGAGGTGGTCGCCGCCATCCGCGCGCAGAACGCGCAGGTGTCCTCGGGCTCCATCGGCGAGCTGCCCAACATCGCGCAGCAGGGCATAGCCGCCACCGTGGTGGTCAACGGCCAGCTGGGCTCCGTGGACCAGTTCCGCAACATCGTGCTGCGCGCCAACGCCGACGGTTCCACCGTGCGCCTGCGCGACGTCGCGCGGGTGGAGCTGGGTGCCCAGAGCTACGCCACGATCGCGCGCCTGAACGGCAAGCCCTCCACCGGCATCGGCGTGCAGCTCTCGGCCAACGGCAACGCGCTGGAGACCGCCGAGGCCGTGCGCACGCGCATGGCGGAGCTGTCGCAGTACTTCCCCGCCGGCACCAAGTGGGAGATCCCGTACGACAGCTCGCGCTTCGTGCAGATCTCCATCGGCAAGGTGGTGGAGACGCTGCTGGAAGCGGTGCTGCTGGTGTTCCTGGTGATGTTCCTGTTCCTGCAGAACTGGCGCTACACCATCATCCCGACGCTGGTCGTGCCCATCGCATTGCTGGGCACCTTCGCGGTGCTGCTGGCGCTGGGCTTCTCGATCAACGTGCTCACGATGTTCGGCATGGTGCTGGTGATCGGCATCGTCGTGGACGACGCCATCGTGGTGGTGGAGAACGTCGAGCGCATCATGAGCGAGGAGGGCCTGCCACCGCGCGAGGCCACCCGCAAGGCGATGGGACAGATCTCCGGCGCCATCATCGGCGTGACCGTGGTGCTGATCTCGGTGTTCGTGCCGCTGGCCTTCTTCGCCGGATCCACCGGCAACATCTACCGGCAGTTCTCGGCGGTGATGGTGGCGTCCATCGGCTTCTCGGCGTTCATGGCGCTGTCGCTCACGCCCGCGCTGTGCGCGACGCTGCTCAAGCCGGTGGAGGCCGGCCACCACCACGAGAAGCGCGGCTTCTTCGGCGCGTTCAACCGCTTCTTCATGCGCACCGCCAAGGGCTACGAAGGCGTGGTCGCGCGCATCCTCAAGCGCGCCGCGCGCTACCTGGTGGTCTACGTGGCCATCATAGGCGCGGTGGTGATCCTGTTCCGCACGTTGCCGTCCTCCTTCCTGCCCGGCGAGGACCAGGGCACGATGCTGGTGAACGTGCAGCTGCCCCCGGGCGCGACGCAGCAGCGCACCAGCGACGTGATGACGCAGGTGGAGAACTATTTCCTGAAGGTGCCGGAAGTCCAGAGCATGGTGAGCGTGCTGGGCTTCTCCTTCTCGGGGCAGGGCCAGAACGCGGCGCTGGCGTTCATCACGCTCAAGCCCTGGGACGAGCGCGAAGGCCCCGGCCAATCCGCCGACGCGCTGGCCGGCAAGGCGTTCGGCGCGCTGTCGGGCATCCGCGACGCGTTCATCTTCCCGCTGAACCCGCCGCCGATCCCGGAACTCGGGGCCGCCTCCGGCTTCACCTTCCGCCTGCAGGACCGCGGCGGCCACGGCCACGAGGCGCTGGTGCAGGCGCGCAACCAGCTGCTGGGTCTCGCGGGGCAGAGCAAGGTGCTCGCGCAGGTGCGGCCCGACGGCCTGGAAGACGCGTCGCAGCTGCAGGTGGACATCGACCGCGACAAGGCGCAGGCCCTGGGCGTGAGCTTCGATGCCATCAACTCGGCGCTGTCCACCTCGCTGGGCTCGACCTACGTGAACGACTTCCCGAACCAGGGACGCCTGCAGCGCGTGATGGTGCAGGCCGACGCGCCCGCGCGCATGCAGCCGGAGGACCTGCTGCGCATCAACGCCGTCAACCGCGAGGGCAAGGCGGTTCCGCTGTCGGCGTTCGCCACCACCAAG
Organism: Comamonadaceae bacterium; assembly: GCA_004144865.1. GTDB lineage: Bacteria > Pseudomonadota > Gammaproteobacteria > Burkholderiales > Burkholderiaceae_C > Ramlibacter. Next base: position 8,849 of record SEAY01000052.1, on the reverse strand, counting down.
TGGATCACGGGCGCGATGCAGACCGTGCGCTACAACGGCTATCCGGCCATGCGCATCTCGGGCGCGCCCGCGCCCGGCTACAGCACCGGTGCGGCGATGGCGGAGATGGAGCGCCTGGCGGCGCAATTGCCGACCGGCTTCGGCTACGAGTGGACCGGGCAGTCGCGCGAGGAGAAGCTCGCCGGCTCGCAGGCGCTGATCCTTTATGGCTTCGCGATCCTGGCGGTGTTCCTGTGCCTGGCCGCGCTGTACGAGAGCTGGTCGATCCCGCTCGCCGTGATCCTGGTGGTGCCCCTGGGCGTGCTGGGCGTGCTGCTGCTCACGTGGCTGCGCGGTTATGCCAACGACGTGTATTTCCAGGTGGGCCTGATCACGATCATCGGCCTGTCGGCGAAGAACGCCATCCTGATCATCGAGTTCGCCAAGGACCTGCAGGCGCAGGGCAAGGGCGTGATCGAGTCGGCACTGGCCGCGGCGCACCTGCGGTTCCGCCCGATCGTGATGACCTCCCTGGCCTTCGGCCTGGGCGTGCTGCCGCTGGTGCTCGCCACCGGCGCGAGCTCGGCGAGCCAGCGCGCGATCGGCACCGGCGTGCTGGGCGGCATGCTCACCGGCACCGCGCTGGCGGTGTTCTTCGTTCCCGTGTTCTTCGTGGTGGTGCGGGGCATCTTCAGGGGCAGCGAGCGGCAGCGCCGCCTGCACGCCCACGAGATGCAGCGCGAGCTGCCCCCAGGCGCCACCGCGGGAGACCAGGTATGAACATGAAGTTGTCGACTGCGCTGGCCGCGGCCCTGCTGGCCGCAGGCTGCTCCATGATGCCGAAGTACGAGCGGCCCGAGCCGCCCGTGCCGGCGAACTTCCCCTATCCCTCGGCCACCAGCGGCACGCCCGCGGGCGAACTGCACTGGGACCGCTTCTTCGCGGATGCGCGGCTGCGCGGGTTGCTGGCGCGCGCCCTGCAGAACAACCGCGATCTGCGCGTCGCCGTGCTGAACATCGCGCAGGCGCGCGCGCAGTACGACATCCGCAACGCCGACCGCTTTCCCACGCTGGGCGCCAGCCTGGGCGGTCAGCGGGCGCCGAACACGCAGGGCGACCAGGTCACCACGCTGCAGGCCAACCTGGGCGTGAGCAGCTGGGAGATCGATTTCTTCGGCCGCATCGCCAGCCTGAGCGAGGCGGCGCTGGCGCAGTACCTGGGCACGGTGGAGGGCCGCAACGCCGCCCAGATGGCGTTGGTCGCCAGCGTGGCGGGCAGCTGGCTGAACCTGGTGGCGGACGAGGAGCTGCTCGCGCTCACGCGCCAGACGCTGGCAAGCCGCGAGGAGTCGCTGCGGCTCATGCGCATGCGCTTCGATGCCGGCGCCTCGTCCGAGCTGGACGTGCGCCTGGCGCAATCGCTCGCGGAGTCCGCGCGCGCCACCCTCGCGCAGTTGCAGCGCCAGCGTGCCAACGATCTCAACGCCCTGAGCCTGCTCGTGGGCGAGGCGGTTCCCGTGGGCTTCGACGCCGGCAATTCCACCGAGGCGGTGCGCCTGCCGGACGTGCCGGCCGGCTTGCCTTCGGAAGTGCTGGTGCGGCGTCCCGACGTGCGCCAGGCGGAGCAGCAGCTGATCGCCGCCAATGCCAACATCGGCGCGGCGCGGGCTGCCTTCTTCCCGCGGATCTCGCTCACGGCCGGCATCGGCACGGCGAGTTCGGACTTGTCCGGCCTTTTCAGCAGCGGGTCGTGGGGCTACACCGTCGCGCCTTCGCTGCTGCAGCCGATCTTCGACGCCGGGCGCAATCGCGCCGGACTGGCCTCGGCGCAAGCCGGGCGCGACATCGCGCTCGCCCAATACGAGCGCGCGATCCAGCAGGCGTTCCGCGACGTGTCGGACGCCTTGGCCGGCCGCACCACGTATGCCGACCAGGTGGCGGCGCAAGCCCGCGTGGTGGAGGCGGAAGAGGCGCGCTACCGGCTCGTGCGCCTGCGCTACGAGAACGGCATCGCCAACCAGCTGGACCTGCTGGATGCACAGCGTTCGCTGTTCGCGGCGCAGCAGGCCCTGGTGCAGGCGCGGCTGGGACGGCTGCAGAACCAGGTGCAGTTGTACCGGTCGCTGGGCGGCGGCTGGGAGTAGGCCTCGCGCCGGGTTTTCTCAGGTCCTGGCCTTGAGCACGACGCGCGCGAGCGCTTCGAGGCGTTCCTTCGCCACGGAGGTGAGGAGCGAAAAAGCGAGGATCATGGCTTTGGTTTCTGCGAGGAATCGGTTTCGGATGCACCGATCTTCGCGCCTGGGCCATGTCCTGCTCGTCGGTGATGCGCGGCTGTGGCCGTCGCCGCGCGTCGTACAGCGGTAGGAGCCGTCCGGCTCCGCAGCCGGTTCAGGGGCCTTGGCCCGCCTCCACCTGGTGGAACACGCTGGTGATGGCGTAGCCCTTCTCGTCGATCTGCGCCCGGGGGTTGTCGATCTCGATCGGGTGCAGGTGTTCCTGGGTCTCGTCCACGTGCACGCCCTGCTGCCGGGCCTGCCAGTCGATGTTGGTCGCCTCTTCCGGGATGGGCTGTCCCGAGGGCACGATCAGGTAGGTGAACTTGTTCTGGGGCTCGGGGCGTCGGTAGATGTCGACCTTCATCGCGCTTCCTTTCTGCTGCCTGTGGCCAAGATTCTGGGAGCCGTGCGCCGGGCCGCGGGTAGGACGCAGCCTCACGTCCGCTCCCGCCTAGAGAAGCTCCATTTCCTGCGCGCGCACCACCAGCTCCTTCTGCCGCAAGCGCGTGGCGAGTTCCTGCCGGTACCGTGCCCACCAGGCGCGGTCGAGGCTGTCTGCCATCACCTCGTAGACCACGACGTCGTCGCGCTCCACGGGGCCCTCGCCGCTTTCGGCCCACAACCCTTCGGCCGGGGCGCGACTGTATGCGGTGAGGCCGCCGAAGCGCTCGACGAGCTCTTGGCGCACGGCGCGAAAGAGGGAGGAATCCAGCCGCCCGCCATCCTGTGCGTACAGGGGCAGCAGCAACTGGACGAGGTGCATGGGCGCAGCATAGGCCAAAGTCCCGGCGGCGGGGTAGGCCGTATAGCCTACACTCCAGTTCATGGCCCCCGCAACCTCGACCATGGACCGCACGAAGCACAGCGTGCTGGTGGTGGACGACAACGAGGCCAGCCTGTACGCCATCAGCCGCATGCTCCGCGCCGGCGGCTACAACGTCATCGAGGCCGGAGGCGGCGCCAAGGCGCTGGAGCTGGTCGAATTCGTCTCGGCGGTCGTGCTCGACGTGCACCTGCCCGACCTGCTGGGCTTCGAGGTGTGCCGCCTGGTGCGCCAGCGCGAGGCCACGGCGGAGCTTCCCATCGTCTGCATCTCCGCCATGTACGTGAGCAAGGTCGACCAGGAGCATGGCATGCACACGGGGGCGGATGCGTACATGCCTGCGCCGATCGATCCGGATGCGCTCATCGCCACGCTCGACCAGCTGATCGCCGGCCGGGGCGCGGCCGCCCGCCACTGAGCGCGTTCAGGCTGGCGCGCGCCGGCGCAGGGCGCGGGCGAACGCCCACCCCGTGAGCGGCAGCGCCAGCGCCGGCACCAGCAGCAGCGTGGCTGCACCGCCATGGTCGAAGGCGTAGCCGGCCAGCCAGACCCCCAGCGCTTGCCCCACGAACAGGCAGAAAGCGAACAACGCCATTCCCGTCCCGCGCATCGAAGGCGCCATCTGCGTCGCGTTCGTCTGCAGGGTGTTGTGCAGCAGGTAGGTGCCGAAGCCCACGACGAGTGCGACGGGCGCGGCGACCCATGCCACCGGCGTGGCGAACCAGGCCAGGAAGCCCAGCCCCATGATCCAGCCTCCCACGAGCACCATCCGGCGCTCGCCCAGCCGGCGCACGATGTGCGGCGCGACCATCGCATAGGCCAGGCCACCGATCGCATACAGCGCGATCATGGCGGATGCAGCCGAGAGCGCCGTGCCGAAGCGCTGGTGCAGGTAGGCGGGGAGGTAGGCGAGCGGCCCCAGCAGGAGCAGGCCCTCGGCGAGCGCCGCGCCCACCACCACGCGCGGCCAGGGCGTGGCGAGGACCGAAGCGAGCTGCGCCAGGAAGGCGAAGCGTCCTCCGGCAGGGACGGGGGGCACCGCCGCGATGCCGCGCAGCCGCGACAGCAGCAGCAACGCGATCACCACGTAGCCCGCGCACAGGGTGAGGAAGGCCCCGCGCCAGCCGTAGGCGGAGTCCGCGAACAGCCCGCCGCCGAGCTGGCCCGCCGCCATGCCCGAGAGGATGCCGACCAGCAGCCGGGCGAGCGTCGCTTGCCGCTGCTCGTAGGCGACGGCGTCGCCGATCCAGGCCAGGGCCAGCGGGATCACCCCGCCGGCGGCGACGCCCCACAGGATGCGCAGGCGCACCAGGGCATCGAAGCCGGGTGCGTAGGCGCAGGCCAGGGCGCCCGCGGCGCAGGCGAAGAGCGCCGCGCAGATCACCCGCGCCTTGCCGTAGCGGTCTCCCAGCGGACCGAAGACGAGCTGCGAAACCCCGTAGGCGATCGCGAAAGTGATCACCACCTGCCCGGCGGTGCCCGGCGTGACGGCGAAGTCGGCGGCCAGCCGCGGCAGCAGCCCGTCGCAGATGCGCAGCGCCGCGCCGCTGAAGAAGCTGGCCAGCGCAAGAAGGGTGACGGTGGATGCGGTGGTGTGGCGGGTGCTGGAAGCGGAAGCAGGGGGCTGGGTCACGGACTATCCTCAAGACGCGGGCCGCGCCAGGCCCAGCCGTTGGCGCCGTCCTACGGCGCAAGCGCGGCGAAACGCGGAGGATACCCGCCATGAATCTCCCCCGCGTCCAGCTCACCATCGCCGAACACCCGATCGAGGCCCGAGTCGCGCGCACCGATGAAGAGCGCGCCCTCGGACTCATGTTCCGCCGCGAGATGGAGGAGAACGAGGGCATGCTGTTCATGTGCGAGGAATGCGCCGTCCAGACCTTCTGGATGAAGGACACGCCGCTGCCCCTGTCGATCGCCTTCATCGAGGACGACGGCACCATCCTCAAGATCGCCGATCTCGAGCCGCATTGCCTGGAAGGCGAGTCGTCGGAGCACCCGGTGCGCTACGTGCTCGAAGTCCCCCAGGGGTGGTTCGCGCGCCGCGGAATCGAGGCCGGCGCGAGGCTGGCAGGGCCGCTCTTCCTGGAGTCGGTGTGATGCAGGGCACGCCTTCGATCGAGGGGCTGGCCGACTTCCTCGTCCACCCCGGAGAACCCTATCCGCTGGGCGCTACCTGGGACGGCGAAGGCGTGAACTTCGCGCTCTACTCCGAGAACGCCACGCGCGTGGAAGTCTGCCTGTTCGACGGACAGGGCCAGGAAACCCGCGTCGCGCTGCGCGAGCAGACCGCTTTCGTGTGGCACGGCTACCTCCCCGGCCTGCAGCCGGGACAGCGCTACGGCTATCGCGTGCACGGCCCCTACGAGCCCGACCGCGGCCTGCGCTTCAATCCCAACGTGGTGCTGCTGGACCCGTACGCGCGCGCGCTCGACGGCGTGGAGAACTTCGGCCGCGGCGTGTTCGCGTACGAAACGGGGCACGAGAACGAGGACTACGCCATGCTGCAGCAGGAGCAGCGCGGCGTGCCGCTGGGCGTGGTGGTGGACAACGGCTTCGACTGGGGCCGCGACCGCTGGCCCAACACGCCGCTGCACCACACGGTGATCTACGAGGCGCACGTCAAGGGCCTGACCATGACGCACCCGGACATCCCCGAGGAACTGCGCGGCACCTATGCCGGCCTGGCCCACCCGGTGATGATCGAATACCTGAAGAAGCTGGGCGTGACGGCGGTGGAACTGATGCCGGTGCACTCGCACCTGGACGATCCCTTCCTGCTGGACAAGGGCCTCACCAACTACTGGGGTTATTCCACGCTCAACTTCTTCACGCCGGAGCTTCGCTACAGCGCGGCGTTCCGGCGCGGCGATCCGGTGGGGGCGCTGCGCGAGTTCAAGGAGATGGTGAAGGCGCTGCACGCCGCGGGGCTGGAGGTGATCCTGGACGTGGTCTACAACCACACGTCCGAGGGCAACCACATGGGGCCCACGCTCAGCTTCAAGGGCATCGACAACCCCACGTACTACCGGCTGGTCCAGGACAATCCGCGCTTCTACTTCGACTACACCGGCACCGGCAACACGCTGAACGTGCGGCATCCGCAGACGCTGCAGCTGGTGATGGACTCGCTGCGCTACTGGGTGCAGGTGATGCACGTGGACGGCTTCCGCTTCGACCTGGCCAGCACGCTGGCGCGCGGGCTGCACGAAGTGGACCAGCTCTCGGGCTTCTTCACCATCATCCACCAGGACCCCGTGCTGAGCAACGTGAAGCTGATTGCGGAGCCCTGGGACGTGGGCGAGGGCGGCTACCAGGTGGGCAACTTCCCGGTGAAGTGGGCCGAGTGGAACGGCATCTACCGCGATTCCATCCGCGCCTTCTGGAAGGGCGAGGGCGGGCTCGCGAGCGACCTGGGCTATCGCCTCACCGGATCGAGCGACCTGTACCAGGGTGACGGCCGCAAGCCTTCGGCCAGCATCAACTTCGTCACCGCGCACGATGGGTTCACGCTGCGCGACTCGGTGAGCTACAACGACAAGCACAACGAGGCGAACAAGGAGAACAACCAGGACGGCCACAACGACAACCGGTCCTGGAACTGCGGCGCCGAGGGGCCCACCGACGACGAAGGCGTGAACCGGCTGCGCGCGCGCCAGCAGCGCAACTTCCTGGCCACGCTGCTGCTGTCGCAGGGCACGCCGATGCTGCTGGGAGGCGACGAGTGCGGCCGCAGCCAGCGCGGCAACAACAACGCCTACTGCCAGGACAACGAGATCAGCTGGTTCGACTGGGCGGGCATGGACGCGGACCTGCTGGAGTTCACCCGCCGGTTGATCCGCATCCGCAAGGGCCATCCGGCGCTGCACCGGCAGAAGTTCTTCTCCGGACGGCCGATCCGCGGCACCGACGTGCACGACGTGATGTGGTACCGGCATGACGGCGAGTTGATGACCGACGAGGACTGGCAGAACGCGCACACGCAGTCGCTCGCCATGTTCCTCGCGGGCAACGGCCTGCGCGAGACGGACCGCCAGGGCCGGCCGCTGCACGACGACCACCTGCTGCTGATGCTTTCGGCCTCGCACGAGGACCTAGTCTTCACGCTGCCCGCCTTCCCCGAGTGCACGCACTGGGAGCTGGTGGTGGACACCAGCAACGACCAGGCCAACGAGACGCACGAGGGCGGGGACAAGACGCTGTTGATGGCGCGGTCGCTGAAGCTGTTCCGTTGCCCGCTGAAGTGACGTCATTCCCGCGCAGGCGGGAATCCAGGGCGTCCTGGGCGGCGCGGTGCGCCGCTTCCTGGGTCCCCGCCTGCGCGAGGACGACGATCACCGCACGAAATCCTTCACCGCCGCGATCACCACCTCCGCCTGGTCCTTGTGCGGTGAATGCCCGCAGCGCGGGATCTCCAGCAGCTGCGCCTGCGGAACCCTGCGCGCGATGCCACGCACCTGCTCCAGCGTGCCGTACTCGTCGTCCAGCCCTTGCATCGCGAGCAACGGGCACCGGATCGCGCGGATCTCCTCTTCGATGCTCCACGCGCGGAATTCCGGCGAGAGCCACACGTCGTTCCAGCCGAAGAAGGCCGAATCCGCATCGTCGTGATAGCGGTCGAGGCGCTGTTTCAGGTCGGTCTGCAGGTAGGCGTCGCGGGCCTTGCGGATGCTGGCCACGGAGATGTCTTCCACCAGGATGTGGGGCGCCAGCACGATCGCACCGCGTAGCGCATGCGGGAGCGCGGCCGCGTGCAGCAGGGCGATGGAGCCGCCGTCGCTGTGCCCGAAGAGCCAGGGTCGCTGCACGCCCAGTTCCTGCAGCAGCGCGGGCAGCACCTCGCGGGCCTGCCGGTGCATGAAGTCGGGCCCCCACTTCTCGTCCGGCGGGCGCGGCGTGGAGCGGCCGTAGCCGGGGCGGGAGTACACCAGCCCGCGCAGGCCTGCTGCTTCGCACAGCCGCGCGGGAAAGTCGCGCCACATCGCGACCGACCCCAGGCCCTCGTGCAGGAACACCATCACCGGAAGGTCGTCGCCGGCCGGGCCGACCCACTCGTACTCGATGCGCAGCGCCTTGCCGCCGGCGGTCAGGGAAGCGAATGCCATGGCAGGCAATATAGTGGAAGGCTTCCAGGAGAGGTCCATGCATCCCAGCTTGCCCGCGCGCCCCGAAGGCGCCGAGGAAATGCCGCAGGCCACGCGGCTCGACGACGTGCGCATCCGCGAGGTGCGGCCGCTGATCTCGCCCGCGCTGCTGCAGTTCGAGATGCCGGCCGACGACGCGGTGCAGGCCTTCGTGGAACGCAGCCGCGCGGAGGTGGCGGCGATCGTGCACGGTGACGATCCCAGGCTGCTGGTGGTGGTGGGGCCGTGCTCCATCCACGACCATGCGCAGGCCATGGAGTACGCCCGGCGGCTGCGCCGGCTCGCCGACGAACTGCGGGACGACTTGCTGGTGGTGATGCGCGTCTACTTCGAGAAGCCGCGCACGACGGTGGGCTGGAAGGGCTACATCAACGATCCGCGCCTGGACGGCAGCTTCCGCATCAACGAGGGCCTGCGCCTTGCGCGCCAGTTGCTGCTGGAGGTCGCCCAGCTCGGCCTGCCCGCCGGCACGGAGTTCCTGGACCTCCTGAGCCCGCAGTACATCTCGGACCTGATCAGCTGGGGCGCGATCGGCGCGCGCACGACGGAAAGCCCCAGCCACCGCCAGCTCGCCTCGGGCCTGAGCTGTCCCATCGGCTTCAAGAACGGCACCGATGGCGGCGTGCA
>SEAY01000230.1 GCA_004144865.1 Comamonadaceae bacterium | reverse complement strand
GAGGACGTCATCCCGAACACGCAGATGCGGCAGGTGCTCGAGACGGGCCAGCCGATCCTGATCGACCTGCTGACCAACAAGGCGGGGACCTTCGTGGTCAGCCGCATCCCGCTGCACGAGGAGCGCGAGGAAGGCGCTGCCGGCGATGTCATCGGCGCCATCGGCATCGTGCTGTTCGACCATCCCGAGACCACGCTGCAGCCGCTCATCAGCAAGTTCGCGATGCTGCAGCGCGACCTGGACGACGCGCGGCGCGAGCTGGCCTCGCAGCGCGCCAACCCGCTGCTGCAGCCTTCGCCGGACGGGCAGCGTCGCGCCAAGTACACCTTTGCGAGCTTCATCGGCAGCAGCCCGGCGGCGGTGGACGTCAAGCGCCACGCACGGCGCGCGGCGCAGTCGTCGAGCCCGGTGCTGCTGCTCGGCGAAACCGGCACCGGCAAGGAACTGCTGGCGCATGCCATCCACACGGCGTCGGCACGGGCGAAGGGGCCGTTCGTCAGCCTCAACATCGCGGCCGTGCCCGACACGCTGCTCGAGGCCGAATTCTTCGGGTTTGCGCCGGGCGCATTCACCGGTGCGGATCGCAAGGGCCGCGAGGGCAAGTTCAAGCTGGCCGACGGTGGCACGCTGTTCCTCGACGAGATCGGCGACATGCCGATGGGCCTGCAGGCCAAGCTGCTGCGCGCGCTGCAGGAGGGAGAGATCGAACCGCTGGGCTCCAACAAGCTGGTGGCGTTCGATGCGCGCGTCATTGCGGCCACCTCGCGTGACCTGGTGGCGCTGGTGCGCGACGGGCGCTTTCGCGAGGACCTGTACTACCGCCTCAACGTGCTGCCGTTGCGCGTGCCGCCGTTGCGCGAGCGGCGCGGCGACATTCCCGCGCTGGTCGAGGCGCTGGGCGAAGACATGGCCCAGCGCAGCGGCGAAGCGCCGCCCGAGCTGACGCCCGATGCCCTGGCGCTGCTGGCCGCGCAACACTGGCGCGGCAACACGCGCGAGTTGCGCAACGTGCTGGAGCAGCTCAGCATGCGCAGCGACATGCAGCGCATCGATGCCGACGAGATCAAGCGCGTGCTGGCCGAAACGGGGCTGGAGAAGATCGCGGCGCCGGAGCCGGCCGCGCTGGCGCCCGGGCAGGGCGAAGCGGGCGGCGCGTTGCTGCGCCCGCTGGCCGCGCAGATCGCGGAGCTGGAGCG
>SEAY01000229.1 GCA_004144865.1 Comamonadaceae bacterium | reverse complement strand
GCTTCATCTCCGCCGAGCCGATGTGCCCCAGTTCCTCCACCCGCCCGTCGCTGCGCACGACCCGGTTCACGCCCACCTGCCCCGGCTGTCCGCCGGCCATGCCGAAAGACGGCACCTTGCGGCCATTCGACAGGATGCTGGCCGTCATGTCCTCCAGGAAGCGCACGCGGCGCACGCCGCCGTTGCCGCCCTTCCACTTGCCGGCCCCGCCCGACCCCGCGCGGATCTCGTAGCTTTCCAGCCGCACGGGGAAGCGGAACTCCAGCACCTCCGGATCGGTGAGGCGCGAATTGGTCATGTGGGTCTGCACCACGCTCGTGCCGTCGAAGCCGCCGCACAGCCGGCCCGCTTCGTCGTACAGCCCACCCGCCCCGCTGCCGCCGGAGATGGTCTCGTAGTACTGGTACTTCGCGTTGCCGAAGGTGAAGTTGTTCATCGTGCACTGGCCGGCCGCCATCACGCCCAGCGCGCCGTAGAGCGTATTGGTGATGCAGGTGGAGGTCTCCACGTTGCCGGCCACCACCGAGGCGGGCGGGTTGGGGTTGAGCATGCAGCCCTCGGGCACGATCACCTTCAGCGGCTTCAGGCAGCCGGCGTTCAGCGGGATCTCGTCGCTCACCAGCGTGCGGAACACGTACAGCACCGCGGCCATGCACACCGCCTTCGGTGCATTGAAGTTGTTCTCCTGCTGCGGCGAGGTGCCGGTGAAGTCGATCTCGGCGCTGCGGTTCGCCGCATCGACGCGGATGGCCACGTGGATCTGCGCGCCGTTGTCCAGCGGCAGCGTGAACACGCCATCCTTCAGCCGCGTGATGACGCGCCGCACCGACTCCTCGGCGTTGTCCTGCACGTGGCGCATGTAGGCCTGCACCACGTCGAGGCCGAACTGGTCCACCATGCGCCGCAGCTCCTGCACGCCCTTCTCGTTGGCGGCGATCTGCGCCTTGAGGTCGCCCATGTTCTGCTCGGGATTGCGGCTCGGGTAGCGGCCGCTGCGCAGCAGCGCCAGCATTTCCTGCTCGCGCAACACGCCGCGGTCGACCAGCTTGAAGTTGTCGATCTGCACGCCTTCCTCCTCGATCAGCGTCGAGAAGGGCGGCATGGAACCGGGGGTGGTGCCGCCGATGTCGGCGTGGTGGCCGCGGGAGCCGACGTAGAACATGGGTCGCTCCCGAGCGCCCCCACCCCCGCCCTCCCCCAAAG
>SEAY01000051.1 GCA_004144865.1 Comamonadaceae bacterium | reverse complement strand
GCTCTGCAGCCAGAGCTGGAGCAGTTCGGCGATGTCGGAGGGCGGGGGAGCCCCCGCCCTCCGACATCGCCGAACTGCTCCAGCTCTGGCTGCAGAGCACGGGCGATCACGCGGTGATCCTGCTGGACGCACGCGGGATCATCCGCGCCTGGCTGGGCGCGGCGCGGTTCATCCTGGGCTTCGACGCCGCGGAAGTGGTCGGCCGCCCGGTCTCCGTCATCTTCACGCCGGAAGACCGCCAGCAGGCGCTGGACGCGCATGAACTCGAGGTCGCGGCGCGGCATGGACGTTCCGAGGACGACCGCTGGCACGTGCGCAAGGACGGCATGCGCATCTGGGTCACGGGCGCCGTGACGGCCATCCGGCTCGCCGATGGCTCGCTGCGCGCGTTCGTGAAGGTCATCCGCGAACGCACGGACCTGCGCGCGCAGCTGGAACGGCTGGATGCCCAGGCCAAGGAGCTGGCGGCGGGCCGCGAGCGCACGCATGCCTACCTGCGCACCCTCGGCCACGAGATCAGGAACTCGCTGGCGCCCCTGCAGAACGCCGTCCACATCGTCCATCGCACCACGCAGGATCCGAGGAGCCTCGCGGCCATGCGCGTGGCGGAGAACCATCTCGAGGTGCTGCGAAGGCTCGCCGACGACCTGGTGGACGTCGTGCGGCTGGAAACGGGCAAGGTGCAGCTGGCGATGCAGCGCGTCGACCTGTGCCAGGCGCTCGCCACCTGCGTGCAATCGCTCCAGCGTTCCGCGGCGGATCGCAACGTCGCCCTGGAGGCGCTGTTGCCGGAAGCGCCACTCTGGGTGCACGTCGATCCCAGCCGTTTCCAGCAGATCGCGCTCAACCTCGTGACCAACGCCATCAAGTACAACCGCCCGGCGGGCAGGGTGTGGGTCAGGGCGAGCAGGGAGGGGGACGAAGTGGTGTTCCGCGTCGAGGACAACGGCATGGGCATCCCTCCCGACCTGCTGCCCCGCATCTTCGAACTCTTCGCGCGAGCGCCCGCGGCGGAGCTCGCCGCCCCGGGCGGGCTGGGGGTTGGCTTGTCGCTGGTGCGCCAACTGGTCGAACTTCACGGCGGCACGGTGCAAGCCCGCAGCGCCGGCGCCGGAAAGGGCGCCGAGTTCTCCGTGCGCCTTCCCGCCGCCTGAGGCGTGTCTACGTGGCGGCAGCGGTCTCGCCCGCCGCCATCTCTCCACCGAGCGCCTCCACCAGGTCCGGAATCAGCTCCGACAGTTCGCCCGTGAGGATCGCCACGTTGGCGTCGAAGTTCTCCTCGTTCTTGCCCTTGGCGTCCTCGGCTTCCTTCAGCACCACGTCGAGGAACTTGATCTTGCGCACCTGCCCCGCCTCCGTGAGCGTGAAGGACACGCGGTCGTTCCAGGTGAGGGCCAGCTGCGTGGGCACCTTCCCGGCGGCGATGTGCTGGGCCACCTCGTCGATGTCCAGCGTGTGGCGTGCGTAGCGCACCGCGGACTTCTGCTCGTCGGCCGCCTTCAGCTCGCAGTCGCGATCGACCGTGAAGCGCCAGGGCGCCTCGCGGGTGGACAGCCAGTGCGCCATCGACGCCGCGGGCGAGCTCTGGGTCTGCACCAGCTGCAGGTCCAGCGAGGGCGCGGCGCCCGGCACTTCCAGCAGCGCCGTGAGCAGCGAGGAGACGATGCGGTCCGCGCCCGCGAGGCTGCCCGCGTCCACCACCAGCAGGCGCTTGCGCGCGTCCAGCCAGAGCAGGGTGGTCGCGCGCTTGCTGAAGGCGCGCGGCAGCAGGTCCAGCAGCACCTCCTCCTTGAACTCCTTCTTCACCTTGGCCGGCACGCGCTCGTTGCCGGTCTCGGCCTTGTAGCGCTCCACGCGCTCCTCGACGGCCGACTTCACGGCGGAGGACGGCACCGCGCGCTTCTCGGTGCACAGCTTGAGGATCAGCTGGCCGCCCACCACTTCGGCGAGCTGCTTGCTCTTGTTGCCGCGCGGAGGCACCCAGCCGCTGGATTCGGGTTGCGTGGGGCCGCAGGGCACGAAACGGCTCTTGTGCAGCACACGCTCGAAGGCCTCGGGGTCGGGCAGGACGAAGTCGTCGGCGATACGGAAAAAACAGGCGCTCTTGAACATCTGGGACGGCGGCCGCAGCCGATCGCGGCAAAAGGGTCGATTCTAGTGGGGCGGGTAGACTCGCCCGGTGCAGAACAAGGTGGACGAGCCGGTGGCGGTGGCGGCGGACGGCCTGCCGGTGCCCCAGCGGTACTGGGCGATGGTGGCGATCCTGCTGGGAATCGCGCTGACGGTCCTCGACGCCACGATCGTCAACCTCGCGCTGCCCGATATCACGCGCGATTTCGGCGCGTCGCCCGCGGCGGCCGTGTGGGTGGTCAATGCCTACCAGCTGGCCACGCTGTCGCTGCTCCTGCCGTGTGCCAGCCTCGGCGAGCGCCTCGGGTACCGGCGCGTGTATCTCGCGGGCCTGGTGGTGTTCACGCTGGCATCGCTCGCCTGCGTGCTCGCGCCCTCGCTGCCGCTGCTGGCCTCCGCGCGGGCGCTGCAGGGCGTGGGCGCGGCGGGGATGATGGCGGTGAACGCGGCGCTGGTGCGCCTCACGTATCCGGTCTCCGTGCTGGGGCGGGGCATCGCGCTCAATTCCATGGTCGTGGCGACGTCTTCGGTGGCCGGTCCCACCATCGCGGCGCTGGTGCTGTCGGTGGCGTCCTGGCCGTGGCTGTTCATCATCCAGCTGCCGCTCGGCCTGCTGCTGTTCTTCCTCGGCAAGCGGGCCTTGCCCTTCAATCCGGTGAAGGCGGCGACCCCGGGGCCTCGCGCGAGCGAGGTGCTGATGAACGTGGCGATGTTCTCGCTGGTGTTCCTCGCGGCGGACGCGCTGGGCGCGCGGCGCGGGGAGGCAGCGGACACGCGCATGCTGGCCGTCGCGGCCCTGCTGCTGGCCGCCGGCGTGGCGATCGGCTGGTTCTACCTGCGGCGGATGTGGCGCCAGCCCGCGCCGCTCTTCCCGGTGGACCTGCTGCGCATTCCGGTGTTCGCGCTGTCCATGTGCACCTCGGTCACCGCGTTCGCGGCGCAGACCCTGGCCTTCATCGCCTTGCCCTTCCTGCTGCTGGAGGGCCACGGCCGCAGCCACTTCGAGGCCGGCCTGCTGATCACCGTGTGGCCGGCCGCGATCGTGCTGGTCGCGCCGTTGGCCGGACGCCTGATCGCCAGGGTCCGGGGCGGGTTGTTGGGCGGCATCGGCCTCGGGCTGCTGGCGTGCGGCCTCGCGCTGCTGGCTGCATTCGCGGATGCACCATCGGGCTGGCGCTTCGCGGGAGCGCTGTTCCTTTGCGGCGCGGGCTTCGGCCTGTTCCAGTCGCCCAACAACCACATCATCCTCACCAGCCCGCCGTTGCGGCGGGCGGGCGCGGCGAGCGGGATGCTGGGCACGGCGCGCCTGACCGGGCAGTCGCTGGGCGCCGTCCTGCTCGGCCTTGTGTTCAGCGCAGCCGGCGTGCATGACGGTGGCCCGGGCATCGCCCTGGCGCTGGCCGCAGGGCTGGCGGCAGCGGCCGCGACCTTCAGCCTGCTGCGGTTGCGCGCGTAAAAGCCCTTGCGTGCCGGCGGTGCTGCACTAGACTGCGCCGATGGTTTTCCACCCCAAGGCGCCACGCGCCTGGAGCGTCCGCGCGCGCCTGCTCTTGCTGGTGTTGTCCGTCTGGTTGCCGGCCATGGTGGCTTTCGCCCTGCTGGCGCGCACCACGTACCAGCGCGAGGAAGCCATGGCGCGGCAGGGCATGCGCGACAAGGCGGAAGGCCTGAATGCGGCGGTGGAAGCGGAGCTCGACAAGCGTGCGGTGCTTGCCCGTACGCTGGCGGCGTCCATCGCGCTGCGCGAGAACGACATCGTGCGCTTCCACCGGGAGGCCGCGCAGGCCTCCGGCGTCGATGGCGGGTCCGCAGTGTTCCTCATCGACCGTGAACGGCTGCTGGCCAACACGCGCGCGCCGGCGCCCAAGGTGCTGGCGCGGCTGGGCGAGGCGCCCTTCGTCGAGGCCGGCCCGCCGCGCGTTTACTTCGCCAGCCGCGGCACGCTGCGCCCGCAGCCGGTGCTGGCCGTGTTCACGCCCGAATCCGGTGTGCGGCCGCCCCGCTACAACGTCGGTGTCTCGCTGGAGCCGGCCGTCATCCAGCACGTCCTCTCGCAGCACCCGGCCGTCGTCCCGGGCGAGGGCAGCATCTCCGTGATGGACCGCCAGCACCTCGTGATCGCGCGCAGCCGCGACCCCGACCGCTGGCTGGGCGTGGAGGCCACCGGGGTGATGAAGCAGCGGCTGCTGCACGCGCAGGCCGGCTTCGGCACCTCCGTCACCCTGGACGGCGTGGCGTCCCTCAGCTACGTGAGCGCGCCCAACCGCTACGGGTGGACCGTGATCACGGCGATGCCGCTCGCGGCGCTGCGCCAGACCGCGTCGCAACTGACCTGGCAGGCGAGCGTCGCTTCCGGCGCGCTGCTGCTGATCGGCCTGGGCCTCGCCCTGTTCGCCTCGCGGCGCATCGCGCAGCCGCTTTCCGCGCTGAAGGAGTTCGCCCTGGCGCTGGGACGCAACGAGGTGCCTCCGCGTTCGGCCACCGGCCTGGCCGAAGTGGATGCGGTGGGCGCTTCGATGCACGATGCGGGCATGCGGCTGGAAGCGTCGGGCCGCGAACTGCAGCATCGCGTGAGCGAAGCCGTGCACAGGGCGGAGCAGGCGCAGATCCGGCTGCTGGAGGCGCAGAAGCACGAGGCGATCGGCCGCCTCACCGGCGGCATCGCGCACGATTTCAACAACCTGCTGCAGACGATCACGATGGGGTTGCACGTCGTGGAGCGCTCGGTTCCCGAGGGCCGCCACAGCCGCGCCGTCGGCGGCGCGCTCAGTGCCTGCACCAAGGCTGCGGACCTGGTGCGGCAGATGCTCACGTTCGGGCGTTCGCAACCGCTGCAGCCGCAGGCCATCACCTTGCGCGACTTCCTGCTGAAGAACCAGGAGCTCACGCGCAAGGCCGTGGGCGAGCGCATCCGGCTGACGGCGCAGGTGGACCCCCAGGCGCAGGCGGTGCATGCGGACCCGACCCAGCTCGAACTGGCGCTCCTCAACCTGATCTTCAACGCGCGCGATGCCATGCCGCAGGGCGGCCACATCGAAGTGCGCGTGCGGCCCGCGTCGCGCGCGGAGGCCGCGGGTCTGGAGGGCGGACCGTTCCTGTGCCTGCAGGTGCAGGACGACGGACCCGGCATTCCCGAGGAACTGCAGAAGAAGGTGTTCGATCCCTACTTCACGACCAAGCCCGTGGGCATGGGCAGCGGCCTGGGCCTGGCCCAGGTGCTCGCCTTCGCGCGGCAGTCGGGAGGCGACGTGCGGCTGGCCAGCGCTGCCGGCGAGGGCACGTGCGTGAGCCTGCTGCTGCCCGTGTGCGAAGCGGCCGCGGAGGGGGCGCACGCGCAGGCCGCACCGTCCGAGGTGCGCCCGCTGCGCATCCTGATGGCGGAGGACGACGTGCTGGTCGCCTCCGTCGTGGCGCCCGCGCTGGAAGCCGAAGGCCACGCGGTGACCTTGTGCGCCACGGCCGACGAGGCGCTCGCCTTCCTGCAGGATGGCTGGACCTTCGACCTGCTGTTCACGGATGTCGTGATGCCCGGCGAGATGAGCGGCGTCGACCTCGCGGCCTGGTGCCGCGCGCAGCGCCCGGACCTGCCGGTCGTGGTGACCACCGGGTACACCACGGAACGCATGGACCCTGCGCACACGGTGCTGGCCAAGCCCTACGGGATGCGCGACCTGCTCGCCACGCTGCAGGCCGCGGCGGCGAAATCCTAGCGGCGCTGGTATTGCGTGGCGCCGAACAGGATCTCGCGCGCCTTCTTGTCCTCGGTGATCGGCTTGCTCAGGTCCGCGAGCACCTTCACGCCGCGCTGCACCGCGGGACGCGCCGCGATCGTGTCGAACCAGCGCTTCAGGTGCGGATAGTCTTCCAGCACCACGCCCTGGTTCTGCCAGCTTCGCAGCCAGGGAAAGGTGGCGATGTCCGCGATGGAGTACTCGGCGCCTCCGAGCCATTCGCTCTGCGACAGCCGCTTGTCGATCACGCCGTAGAGGCGCCGCGCCTCGTTGGTGTAGCGGTCGACCGCGTACCGGATCTTCTCCGGCGCGTAGATGCGGAAGTGGTGCGCCTGTCCGAGCATCGGCCCCACGCCGCCCATCTGGAACATCAGCCACTGCAGCACCTCGAAGCGCGCGCGGTCGCCCTGCGGCAGGAAGCGGCCGGTCTTGCCGGCGAGGTAGACGAGGATCGCGCCGGACTCGAACAGCGAGATCGGCTCGCCGTCCGGCCCCTGCGGGTCGACGATCGCGGGGATCTTGTTGTTCGGGCTCAGCTCGAGGAACGCGGGCCTGAACTGCTCGCCCGCCCCGATGTCCACCGGGATGGCGCGGTACGGCAGCCCGCACTCCTCCAGCATGATGTGCACTTTGTGGCCGTTGGGAGTGGGCCAGGAATAAACGTCGATCGTCGCCACGCCGAAACCTCCTGTTTCAACTTATCATCCCGACTTTAGGCCAAAGCCCCCATCGCATGTTCGAACGGATCAAGAAGGCCTTCCAGCGGCACGGGAAGCTACGCGGCGACGCGGCGCCATCCAGCATGCATGGACCGATGTCCGAATGGGCGGCTTCGAGGGGCATGACCTTCTCCAGCGGCCTGGGCAACACCGTGTCCATGCATGGCAAGGTGGGTGGCCGGTCCTGGCGCATGGAACTCGGGCGGCCCACGCGCGACTACATCATGGGCGAGGAACTGCGGGCACGCGCCGAACTGGGCGTGAACGACGACGTCGGCGCGATGATCATCAACCGTCCGCTGAAGGAGGCGCTGGAGCGCCGGGCCTACAGCATGATCACCGACACCCTGCAGACGACCGCCGATCCGCGGCTGCCCGAGGAGATGCGCTGGCTCGCCATGTACGACGAGATCGGCTGGGAAGGCGTGTCCGACCGCTTCTGGGCGCGCTACGCGGTGCTGGCCGACAGCCGCGAGAACGCGGTGGCCTGGGTCGACAAGGAACTGGTGGACCTGCTGATGTCGTGGCCCGAGCCGGCCGCCGTGCCGCAGGTGCCCTTCATGGTGGTGCTGCTGCGCGGCAAGTGCTACCTGCGCATGCAGTACCTGCCTGCCGACACCAGCACGCTGGAGCACGCCACGACGGTGTTCACCAGCGCGTGCAAGAACGCGCTGGAGGCCTTCCGGCGTTGATCGTCGTTCCCGCGCAGGCGGGGACCCAGGGCATTGAAAAAGCGGCCATTGGCCGCTTCCTCGGGAGCCCTGGATTCCCGCCTGCGCGGGAATGACGGAGTCAACCCCCCCGCGTCACCGCCGGCTGCGCGTCCTTGCCGTAGCTGCCGTACTTCCCCAGTTCCCACTTCGCGATCGCGTTGCGGTGCACTTCGTCCGGGCCGTCGGCGAAGCGCAGGGTGCGCGCGCCGGCGTAAGCCGCGGCGAGAGGGAAGTCGTCGGAGACGCCGCCGCCGCCGTGCGCCTGCATCGCCCAGTCGATCACCTGGCACGCCATGGTGGGCGCCACCACCTTGATCATGGCGATCTCGGTGCGGGCCACCTTGTTGCCTGCCAGGTCCATGATCCACGCCGCCTTCAGCGTGAGCAGCCGCGCCATGTCGATCTTGCAGCGCGCTTCGGCGATGCGTTCCTGCGTCACGGTCTGCTGCGCCACAGACTTGCCGAAGGCCACGCGCGCGAGCGAGCGGCGGCACATGAGCTCCAGCGCGCGCTCGGCCAGGCCGATCAGGCGCATGCAGTGGTGGATGCGGCCCGGGCCGAGGCGGCCCTGCGCGATCTCGAAGCCGCGGCCTTCGCCCAGCAGGATGTTGCCGGCGGGCACCTTCACGTTCTCGAAGTACATCTCGACGTGGCCGTGCGGCGCGTCGTCGTAGCCGAACACGTTGAGCGGCCGCACGATGCGGATGCCGGGCGTGTCCGCCGGGACCACGATCATGCTTTGCTGCGAGTGGCGCGGCGCGTCCGGGTCGGTCTTGCCCATGGTGATGAAGACCTTGCAGCGCGGGTCGGCCGCGCCGGAGATCCACCACTTGTGGCCGTTCACGATGTAGTTGTCGCCCTGGCGCTCGATGCGCGTGGCGATGTTGGTGGCATCCGAGGAGGCGACCTCCGGCTCCGTCATCGCGAAGGCCGAACGGATCTCGCCTTCCAGCAGCGGCTTGAGCCAGCGCGCCTTGATCTCGTCGGAGCCGTAGCGGGCGAGCGTCTCCATGTTGCCGGTGTCCGGCGCGGAGCAGTTGAAGACCTCGCTGGACCACGGCACGCGGCCCATGATCTCGGCGAGCGGCGCGTATTCCTGGTTGGTGAGGCCCGCGCCGGAATAGCCGGAGGCGTGGGCGCTGTCCACGGGCAGGAACAGGTTCCACAGGCCGGCCTTGCGGGCCTTGGCCTTCAGCTCCTCGATGACGGGCAGCGGCGTCCACCGCTTGCCGGCCTGCGTGTTGGCCTCGAGCTGTGCCTTGTAGGTCTTCTCGTTGGGATAGACGTTGTCGTCCATGAACTTCTGCAGGCGCGCCTGGAGTTCCTGGGTCTTGGCGGAGTATTCGAAGTCCATGTCTTGCTCCTGGAAAAAGGGATCACGCGCGCTGGGCGAAGCCCCACGCGAGTTCGGCCATCGGGCGGGCGCCGGCGGCGGAAGCGGCGGCCTGCGCGCTCGACGCCGTGCCCGCTTCCACCCGCTTGGCGATGCCCTGCAGGATGGCCGCGATGCGGAAAAGGTTGTAGGCCATGTAGAAGTTCCAGTCGGCCTTCAGCTCATCGACCGTTGCCAGCCCGGTGCGCTCGCAGTAGCGCCGCATGTAGGCGTCCTCGCTGGGGATGCCCAGGGCCGCGTGGTCCAGGCCGCCGATGCCGCGGCCCGGGTGCGGGATGTGCCACGCCATGCAGTGGTAGCTGAAGTCGGCGAGCGGATGGCCCAGCGTGGAGAGTTCCCAGTCGAGCACGGCGATGATGCGCGGCTCGGTCGGGTGGAACATCACGTTGTCCAGGCGGTAGTCGCCGTGCACGATGGAGGTCTTGCTTTCGTCGCGGGCGGCCGCCGGGATGTGCGCGGGCAGCCAGTCGACGAGCTTTTCCATCTCCGGGATCGGCTGGCTCATGGGGCCGGCGCCGTCGGTCGAGGCCTTGTACTGCTTGCTCCAGCGGCCGATCTGGCGCTCGAAGTAGTTGCCGGGCTTGCCGTAGCCGGCCAGGCCGCGCTCGGCAAATTTCACCGTGTGCAGGGCCGCGATCACGCGATTGAGCTCGTCGTAGATCTCGGCGCGCTGCGCGGGCGTCATGCCGGGCAGGGCCTGGTCCCACAGCACGCGGCCCTGCATGAACTCCATGACGTAGAAGGCGCGGCCCATCACCGACTCGTCCTCGCACAGGCAGTACATGCGCGGCACCGGCACGTCGGTGCCGTGCAGGCCGGTCATCACGGCGAACTCGCGTTCCACCGCGTGGGCGGACGGCAGCAGCTTCGCGACCGGCCCCGGCTTCGCGCGCATGACGTAGCTGCGCTGCGGCGTGACCAGCTTGTAGGTGGGATTGGACTGCCCGCCCTTGAACATCTCCACCGTGAGCGGGCCCTGGAACCCGGGCAGGTTCTTTTCCAGCCAGGTGGTGAGCGCGGCCGTGTCGAAGGCGTGCTTGTCGGAGACGGGGCGCGTGCCGATGAAATGCTCGTAGCTGTCGCTCATGGCCGGCCTACTTCTCGTTGTCCGATTCGACGATGTGCATCAGCGCTTCGCGGTTGCGCACCACCAGGCCGCCCGGCTCGATGCGGATCACGTCCTCGCGCTCCATCGCCTTGAGTTCCTGGTTCACGCGCTGGCGCGAGGCGCCCAGCAGCTGGGCCAGCTCCTCCTGCGCCAGCTGCAGGCCGATGCGCACTTCGCCGCTGTTGCCCAGCGACGGCACGCCGTAGCTGCGCACCAGGTGGGCGAGCTGCTTGGCCAGGCGCGCGCGCAGGGGCAGGGTGTTGAGGTCCTCCACCAGGCCGAACAGCTGGCGGATGCGGCGCGCCTGAAGGCGCAGCAGGGCCTCGTACAGCTCCACGTGCTGGGCCAGGATCTTCTGCACGTCGGCACGCGTGACCATCAGCATGGTCGTGTCCCCGTGCGCATAGGCGTCGTGCGTGCGGCGCTCGCCGTCGAACATGGCGACGTCACCGAACCAGATCCCTGGCTCGACGTAGGTGAAGGTCACCTGCTTGCCCGTGATGGAGGTGGAGCTCACGCGCACCGCCCCGCGGGCCACGGCGCTCCAGGCTTCCGCCGGGTCGCCGCGGGCGCAGATCAGTTCGCCGTCCTTGTAGCGTTTGACGTAGGCGCATCGCAGGATGTCGTGGCGGAGGGAAGGTGACAGCGAGGAGAACCAGCGGCCGTTGTTGATGGCCGCGCGTTCCTCGATGGTAAGAATGGGGTCGTCCATGGTCTGTCCGGTGAGCGACTGGGGACCGCCGCATTGTCGCGTGCGGGACGCCTCAGGTGTAGCGCGGAGGCTGCTTGGCCAGGAAGGCCTCGATGCCGATGCCGCCGTTCGGGTGGTGCAGGTTCTTCACGAAGTGGTCGCGCTCGCTGGCGAGCTGGCGCACCAGCGGCGCGGTGGCGGCATCGGACACCAGTTCCTTGATGCTGGCCAGCGCGTTCGGCGCGCGCTCGTTCAGCCGCGCGGCCAGCGCCATCGCCTCGGCCAACGCGCCGCCGGCGGGCGTGACCCGGTTCACCACGCCGAGCTGCTGCAGGCGCGCGCTGCCTATGCGCTCGCCGCACATGAGCAGTTCGCTGACGAGCTGGCGCGGCAGGGCCTGCGTGAGGCTCCAGGTGCCGCCGCCGTCGGGCGACAGGCCCACGGTGCTGTACGCCATCACGAACACCGCGTTGTCCGCGGCCACGATGAAGTCGCAGGCCAGCGCCAGCGAGAACCCCGCGCCCGCGGCCGCGCCTTCCACTGCGGCGATCACCGGCTTGGGAAAGGTGCGGATCGCCTCGATCCAGCCGTGCAGGCCCTCGATGGACTGCGCCTGGTACTCGGGCGGCTTGCTCCGGTTGTCCCGCAGGCGCTGCAGGTTGCCGCCGGCGCAGAAGGTGCTGCCCGCGCCCGTGATGACCACGCTGCGCACTTCGGGGTTGCTGTCGGCCGCGTTGAGCGCCTCGACGCCCGCGGCATAGATCTCCGGGCCGAGCGCGTTGCGGTGCTCGGGGTTGCTGAGGGTCAGCACCATGGTGCGGCCCTCGCTGGCGCTGGTCAGTTGGGCCGCCATGCTCAGGACTCCTCCTGCAGCAGCGACAGGCCGATCGCGCCGCGCCGGCGCAGCCAGGGGCTGGGGCGGTAGCGCGGGTCGCCGTACACCGTCTGCATGTTGAACAGCACTTCCAGCACGTTGGTGGGACCCCAGCGGTCGCCCATGGCCAGCGGGCCGAGCGGATAGCCCAGGCCCAGCGTCACGGCGGTCTCCAGGTCCTTCGGCGTGCAGATGCGCTGCTGGCACATGTCGGAGGCAATGTTCACGATGGTGGCGACCACGCGCTGCGTGACGAAGCCGGCCGAGTCGCGGATCACGCTCACCGGCTTGCCGTCGCGGGCGAACAGGGCATGCGCCGCATCGTGCATGTCGGCGCGCGTGGCGGGGTTGGTGGCCAGCACGCGGCGCTTCGTGGCGCTGTCCTCGATCAGCATGTCGATGCCGACGGTGCGCGCCGGATCGAGCCGTTCCACGACGGC
Organism: Comamonadaceae bacterium; assembly: GCA_004144865.1. Taxonomy (GTDB): domain Bacteria; phylum Pseudomonadota; class Gammaproteobacteria; order Burkholderiales; family Burkholderiaceae_C; genus Ramlibacter. Next base: position 11,726 of record SEAY01000051.1, on the reverse strand, counting down.
GACGGTGGTGACGTCGAAGCCGAGCGGCGCCACCAGCGTCAGCGCCTGCGGGGAGGGCGACTGGCCGGTCTCCACCTTCGCGCCCAGGTCCTTGAGCAGCTGGTACAGCTCGGCCCGCCGCGCCGCGCGCGTGGACACCCACACGGGCGGGATGTCGTCCACCTTCGGCGCCGCGGGCTCGGCCGGCACCTGCGCCTTGCCGTCGGCATAACGATAGAAGCCTTCGCCGGTCTTGCGTCCCAGCACGTTGCCCGCCAGCCGCTGCGCCGTGATCACGCTGGGGCGGTAGCGCGGCTCGTCGTAGTACTGGCGGTACACCGACTCCATCACCGGATGCGAGACGTCCAGCCCGGTCAGGTCCATCAGCTCGAACGGGCCGAGTTTGAAGCCGACCTGGTCGCGCAGGATGCGGTCGATCGTCGCGAAATCGGCCACGCCCTCGCCGGCGATGCGCAGGGCTTCGGTGTTGTAGCCGCGCCCCGCGTGGTTGACGATGAAGCCCGGCGTGTCCTGCGCCTGCACCGGCGTGTGGCCCATCTGCTTCGCGTAGGCCGTCAGGCCTTCGCACACCGCGGGATCGGTCTTGAACCCCGCGATGACCTCCACCACCTTCATCAGCGCCACGGGGTTGAAGAAGTGGTAGCCGGCGAAGCGCTGCGGGCGCTTCAGCGCCGTGGCGATCGCGGTGACGGACAGGGACGAGGTGTTGGTGGCCAGCACGGCCTCCGGGCCCACGATGCCTTCGAGTTCCGCGAAGAACGCCTTCTTCACGTCCAGCCGTTCGACGATGGCTTCCACCACCAGGTCGCAATCGGCCAGGTCCTGCAGCGTGGCGGCGGCATGCAGCCGGCCCTTGGCCGCCTGTACGGCGGCCGCGTCCATGCGGCCCTTTTCCTGCAGGCGGTCCCACTGCGCCCCCAGTTCCTGGATCGCGCGCTGCACCGCCTCGGGCTGCGTGTCGTAAATCCGCACGGTGCTGCCCGCCTGCGCCGCGATCTGCGCGATGCCGCGCCCCATGGCGCCGGCCCCGGCCACGCCTGTCGTCCTGTAACGTGTCTCCATCGGCCGATTATCGGCTGGCGCCCGGCCCACCCTCGTCATCCTCCTTGTGCCGCACGCGACAGGGTGCCTAGAATGGCGCTCGTGTTGCACCCAGTTACTCTCCGTATCCTGGCTGTGGCGGCGTGCGGTTGGCTGCTGGCGTGCGATGCCCTGGCTCTCTCGCTCGGACGCGCCCGCGGCGTCGCCCTGATCGGCCGCCCCCTGGATCTTGCCGTGCAGGCCGCGGACGCCGGCCTGGAGAACCCCTGCGCCAACGCCGACGTGTTCTACGGCGACACCCGCGTGAACACGGGGGTGTCCGTGCGCTGGGAACCCGCGGCGGACGGCCAGCACGTGCTGCGCGTGCGTTCCGACACACCTGTCGACGAGCCGGTGGTGACGCTGTACCTGAGTGCGGGGTGCGGCAATGCTGCCAGCACGCGCCGCTACGTCCTGCTGTCCGAGCCGCTGCCGGAGTTGGCACCCGCGACGCCCGTTCCTGCGCGCGAAGCGGCGCCACGCCTGGCGCCCGCGTCCCGCCCCGCGGCACCGCGCACCCAGGCCAGGCGCCAGAACGCGCAGGCGAAGCCTCGGCTCAGGCTCGAGCCGCTGGACCTGTCGGTCGATCGCGATCCGGTGCTGCGCCTGACCTCCGAGCTCGGCGCCCCCCCGGCCGCGGATCCGCAGCGGCGCACGGAAGCCGCCGCGTGGTGGCAAGCGCTGCAGCGAGCGCCCGAGCAGGCCGTGCAGGAAGCCCTGCGGCTGCAGGGCGCGGAACGCGAGCTGAAGGCGGCGCGCGACGAGATGCAGCGCAACGCGGTGGCCGTGGGCCAATTGCGCGGCGAGGTCGAGCAGGCGGGGCGCGGCCGCAGCACCGCTTCCTTCGCGATCGTGGCGCTGGCGCTCGCGCTGTTCGCCCTGATGGCGTGGCTGGCCTGGCGGTGGTTGCGCGACACGCGCGTCTCCCACGTGCGCCACTGGTTCGAGGCGAACAGCGAGCTGGCGCAGCCGCCCATGCCCATCGTCGATGCGGCCGCGGCCCGCCGCATGACGGCGCCCGCGCCGCCGCAGGCGCCTGCCCGCGCCGCGCCCGCGGTGCCCGCGTCGCCGCCGGCGGAACCTGCCGAGAGCATCGCCGGCTGGGCGGCCCCCGAGGCCTTCCACGCCAGTCGCGGCGGCACCGTGCGCATGGTGGGCGTGGGGGAGTTGATCGACCTCCACGACAAGGCGGATTTCTTCCTGTCCATCGGCGAGCACGAGCAGGCCATCGCGGCGCTGGAAGCCCACGTGCACGACCACGTGGAGACCAGTGCGCTGGCGTGGATGGACCTGCTGGAGCTGTACCACCGCTTCGGCAAGCGCATGGAATTCGAGCGCCTGCGCGCGGAGTTCGAGCGCCGCTTCACGGTGCAGGTGCCCGACTTCGAGCACTTCGACCAGCCTACCGCTACGCTCGAAAGCTACAGCCGCGCGCTCAGCCGCATCATGGCCTTGTGGCCTTCGCGCCGCGTGCTCGACGTCATCGAGGAGTCGATCTTCCGCCAGCCCGGGCTGCCCGGCGCGGAGCCTTTCAGCCTGGATGCGTACCGCGACCTCGTGTTGCTGTACCACCTTGCCCAGGACATGGCCCGCGACGAGGAGGCGGCCGCATCGCCGGACGGACCCGTCACCGATTTCCACGCGACCTCGCTGCAGCCGCTGCAGGCGTTCGACCGGCCGGCCGGCGGCGGGAGCGCGATCGATCCCTTGCTGGTGCCGCCGTCCTCGCCGCGCCTGGGCGTGGACATCGAGCTGGAGGCGGAGGCCCCGGCCAGCGAGCTGCCGCTGGATTTCGACATCAGCGGCTACGAGCCGCCCGGGCGGCCCGAGCCACTCGAACGGCGCAAGGCGGATTCCTAGGCGCGCAGGCGCGTGAAGCGCGTGGCGAGCGCGCTGGCCGCCATCGCCGCGATGAGCCCGGCGAAACCGGCCCAGTGCAGCGAGTCCATGCCGCTGCGCAGGATGAGCCAGCCGCCCGTGGCCGCGCCTATCGCCTGGCCCGCATACATCGCCGAGGAATTCAGCGCCACGGAAGCGGCCGCGAGTTGCGGCGCGATGCCCACCAGGCGCGCCTGCTGCGCCGAGTTGGACGAGAAGCAGCCTAGCGCCCAGGGCACGCTGATGAAGGCGGCGAGCCAGAACGTCGTGCCGAGCGGGAACAGCAGCAGGCTGGCCGCCATGAGCACGATGCCGATCATCACCGCGCGCGCGGCCCCGAGGCGGTCGATGTAGCGCGCCATCAGCATGTTGCCCGCCAGCCCGAAGGCGCCGAACCACATGAAGTACAGGCTGAGCGCGCCGGGGGAGAGCCCCAGCTCCTGCTTGAAATACGGTGCGAAGTACGAGAACTGCACGAACTGGCCGGCGGCATAGAGCACGGTGACCAGCACGCAGGTCATGAGCGCCCGCGAGCGGAAGGTTTCGCCCCACGCCGCGCGCGACAGGGCCTGCGGCTTCACGCCGTCGGGCATGGCGCGCCACACCCAGAGGGCGCTCACCACGCTGAGCACCGCCACCACGCCGAAGGCGCTGCGCCAGCCGAGGGTGCCGCCGACGTAGGCGCCGATCGGCATGCCCAGCACCGAGGCCACCGACCAGCCGAGGAAGATGAAGGTGATGGCGCGCCCGCGCTGCTCCGGCGGCACCAGCAGGCCGACGCACGCGGCGGCCTGCGGCGTGAAGATCGCGGGGGAGAGCAGGGCCAGCACGCGCAGCGGCAACAAGGTCCCGAAGCCGGGAGCGAGCGCGCAGGCGAGGTGCAGCAGCGCGTACCACACCATGGAGAGCGCGAGCAGCCGGCGCCGGTCCCAACCGGCCACCAGCGCGGCGCATAGCGGCGCGCCCAGGCACATGAGCACGGCGCCGGCGGAGATCAGCTGCCCCGCCGTCGCGACCGGGATCGCGAGGTCCGTGCTGATGTCGTTGAGCGTGCCCGGCACCACCATCACGCCCGTGCCGATCACGAAGTTGCCGAACAGCATGGGCCACAGCACCGCGGGCATCGCGCTGCGGGCCGGGGCGGCCATCGCGGTGGTGGAGGACATCGGGTCGCTCAGGGCACGGGGATGAAGCGGCGCATCATCCCGGATCCGGATAACCCTAGCGGCGTACCTGCAATGCGCCGGGATTGACGATGTTGGTCGGCGTGCCCCGGATGAAGTTCACCACGTTGTCGAAGGCGGCGCCGAAGTACAGCTCGTAGCTTTCCTGCTCCACGTAGCCGATGTGCGGCGTGCAGATGCAGTTCTCCAGGCGAAGCAGGGCGTGGCCCTGCAGGATGGGTTCGCTCTCGAAGACGTCGATGGCCGCCATGCCGGGCCGGCCGCGGTTGAGCGCGGCGATCAGCGCCTCGGGCTCCACCAGTTCGGCGCGCGAGGTGTTGACGATCAGCGACGTCGGCTTCATCCGGTTGAGGTCTTCCAGCTTGACGATGCCGAAGGTCTCCTCGTTCAGGCGCAGGTGCAGGCTCAGCACGTCGCTCTCGGTGAAGAGCGCCTCGCGGCTGGGCGCGGCCAGCAGGCCGTCGGCCTCCGCGTGGGCGCGCGACTCCGGGCTGCCCCAGACCTGCACGCGCATGCCGAAGGCCTTGCCGTAGCCGGCCACCAGCTGGCCGATCTTGCCGTAGCCCCAGATGCCCAGCGTCTTGCCGCGCAGCACCGTGCCCACGCCGAAGTTCGGCGGCATGGAGGCGGACTTCATGCCGGACTGCTGCCAGGCGCCGTGCTTCAGGCTGCTGATGTATTGCGGCAGGCGGCGCACGGCCGTCATGATCAGGGCCCAGGTGAGCTCGGCCGGTGCGATGGGGGAGCCCACGCCCTCGGCCACGGCGATCCCCCGCTCGGTGCAGGCCTCGATGTCCACGTGCGAGCCGACGCGCCCGGTCTGCGAGATCAGCTTCAGGCGGGGAAGCTTTTCCACCAGCTGGCGGCTGATGGCGCTGCGTTCGCGGATCAGCACGATCACGTCGGCGTCGCGCAGGCGCACCGACAGTTGCCCTATGCCCTTGACGGTGTTGGTGAAGACCTTGGCCGGGTAAGCCTCCAGCTTGGCCGCGCACTGGAGTTTGCGGACCGCGTCCTGGTAATCGTCGAGGATCACGATGTTCATTTCCGGCATTGTGCCTCGGGCGTTGCCCGTGCGTCGGCGAAGCCTGTGCGGCGTGGCTACGATGCCGGCTTTCGAGAAGAAGGAGGTTTCCATGGCGATTTCGATGTATTCGGCCAGCGTGCCGGTGTTCCAGCACATGCTGCGCAACCTGGTCCACATCCTGGAGAAGGCGGAAGCGAACGCGCAGGCCCGCAAGTTCGACACCGCGGTGCTGGCACAGGCCCGCCTGGCGCCCGACATGCTGCCTTTCACCCGGCAGGTCCTGATCGCGTGCGACGCCGCCAAGCTGGCCGCCGCGCGCATCTCCGGCAAGGAAGCGCCGAAGTTCGAGGACACCGAGACGACCTTCGAGGAGCTGAAGGCGCGCATCCGCAAGACGGTCGCCTGGCTGGACACGGTGACCGCCACCGACCTGGACGGCACGGAGGACAAGGAGATCACCTTCCCCGTGGGGCGCGAGGCCAAGCGCACGATGACGGCGCAGGCCTACCTGGCCACCTGGGCGCTGCCCAACTTCTTCTTCCATGTGACGACCGCGTACGCGATCCTGCGGCACAACGGCGTGGACCTGGGCAAGAGCGACTACCTGGCGGGTGCGCAGCGCTGAAGCTCGTTGCTGTCGTAGGTTCGTAGGGTGGGCAGCTGCGCTGCCCACCAGGCACGGTGGGCAGGCGAGCCTGCCCACCCTACGCCGGTCAAGCCCGCATCGCCTCCTGCGCCGCCAGGCGATCGAGCTCGGCGCAGACATCCGCCATGCGGCCCGAAATCACCATGCGGCCGGCCACCGCCCGCGGGGCGCAAGGCTCCACCACGCGCAAGACGCGCAGCGGCTTCGCCGCTGGCGCAGCGATGCGCTGTGCGGGGCGCGGCTGGTGCGTTGCCTGGCGGGGCACCGGCGCGGGCCTGGGCGCGAACCAGGCCATCAGGCCGTGGAAGGCTTCGAACAGGTGGGCGAACGGAAGGAATGCGGTGGCCATGTGACTGCTCCTTGGAGGGTTGGCACAGGCAGGATTCGTTCGGGAATGCGGCGGCCGCAGGGTGATGGCGATGCCTCGCCAAACGCCTGCCACCTGCGGTGCCGCGGGGGATCTACATGAGCATGGTGTTGCGGATCAGGCCGACGGCCACCCCTTCCACCTCGAAGGGTTCACCCGGCTCCACCACGATGGTGGCGTAGTCGGGGTTTTCCGCATGCAGCTCGATCAGGTGCTTGTTGCGCCGGAAGCGCTTGACGGTGACGTCCTCGCCGAGGCGCGCCACGATGATCTGGCCGTTCTTCGCATCCTTGGTGGCCTGCACGGCGAGCAGGTCGCCATCCATGATGCCGGCGTCGCGCATGGACATGCCGCGCACCTTGAGCAGGTAGTCGGGGCGGCGCTGGAACAGGCCGCTCTCGACGTAGTAGGTCTGGTCCACGTGTTCCTGCGCCAGGATGGGCGAGCCCGCGGCCACCCGCCCCACCAGCGGCAGCGCGAGTTGCGCCAGCCCTTGCAGGGGCAGCTGGAACTGCTTGACGCGCGACTCGTGGATGGAGCGCAGCGCATCGCCCCGCAGGCGGATGCCGCGCGAAGTGCCGCTCACGAGCTCGATGACGCCCTTGCGCGCCAGGGCCTGCAGATGCTCCTCCGCCGCGTTGGCGGACTTGAACCCGAGCTCCGCGGCGATTTCGGCGCGCGTGGGCGGCGCACCGGTGCGCGCGATGGCGCTCTGGATCAGGTCCAGAATCTGTTGCTGGCGAGCGGTGAGCTTCGGTGTATCCATCGTCGCGGGCTCCTGGGCAGGATGGTCGGCCATCACGTGGGGTGGTTTACTGTGTTGATATCCAGTGCCTGTATTTTTGAACAGTTTGCACAGGAATGCAAGTGAGTGAAAGAAGAATCGTCGTTCTGGGCACCGGCGGCACCATCGCCGGGCGTGCCGCGGCGGCCTCCGACAACGTGGGTTACCGCGCCGGGGAAGTGCCGGTGTCGGACCTGCTGCGCGGGCTGCCGGCCCTCGAAGGCTTCTCGATCGAGGCGGAGCAGGTCGCGCAGGTCGACAGCAAGGACATGGACTTCGCGCTCTGGTGCACGCTGGCGCGGCGCTGCGCCGAGCACCTGGCGCAGCCGGACGTCGCAGGGCTGGTCGTGACGCACGGCACCGACACGATGGAGGAGACGGCGTTCTTCCTGCAGTCGGTGCTGGCGCCGGTCAAGCCGGTGGTGCTCACCGGCGCGATGCGCCCCGCAACTTCGGTGCTCGCGGACGGGCCCCAGAATTTGGTCGATGCGCTCACGGTGGCGGCTTCACCGCTCGCGCAGGGCGTGTGCGTGCTGTTCGCCGGCCAGGTGCACGGGCCGCTCGACGTGCAGAAGGTCCACAGCTATCGTCTCGACGCGTTCTCCTCGGGCGATGCGGGACCCATCGCCCACGTCGAGGAAGGGCGCCTGCGCCTGATGCGCGCGTGGCCGCAGGGAGGCGCGTTGCGCAACGCGGCCTCGCTGCCGCCGCCGGAGCAGTGGCCGCGCGTCGAGATCGTCATGAACCACGCAGGCGCCGGTGGGGCCATCGTGCGCGCGCTCGTGCGCGACGGCGTCCGCGGCATCGTGGCAGCCGGCACGGGCAACGGCACGCTGCACCATGCGCTGGAAGCTGCGCTGGTCGAGGCGCAGCAGGGCGGCGTCGCCGTCCGCCGCGCTTCCCGCTGTCCGCAGGGGCGGGTGCTGCCGGCGCCGGGCGCCGTACTGCCGGCCGCCGATGGCCTGTCGCCCGTGAAGGCGCGCATCGCGCTGATGCTGGAGCTGATGGCCTGATGTTCGCGGCGATCCAGTCGAATCCCTGGGCCTACCCGGTGCTGGAGATCGTCCACATCGTGGGCATCGCGCTGCTGCTGGGCAACCTCGTGCTGGTCGAGCTGCGCGTGTTCGGGCGCGGGGCCGAACTGCCCATCGTCCCGCTGGGGCGCCTGGCGTTGCGCACTTCGGTCGCGGGCTTCTCGCTGGCCGCCGCCTCCGGCCTGCTCATGTTCGCGCCGCAGCCCGGCGAGCTGCTGGCCAACCGCGCATTCACCCTGAAGATGCTGTTGATTTTCGCGGCGGGGTGCAATGCGGCCTGGTTCCACCGCCGCGGCTCGCTGGCGCGGCGCGATGCCGCGGCCCGCGCGCAGATGGTCGCGTCTACGATGCTGTGGGTGGCCGTGATCTCTTGTGGCCGCTGGATCGCGTACCAATGACTTCGAAGGAGAAGCCGAGATGAAGCGTCGTCCCTTCCTGCTCGCCACGCTCGCCGCGCCGTTCGCTGCGCGCGCGCACCACGGCTGGAGCAGCTTCGACCAGGACCGGCCGCTCTTCCTGCAGGGCCGGGTCGTCTCCGTGAAGTGGCAGAACCCGCATGCCGAACTGGTGGTGGAACTGCCGGCCGACTACAAGGTGCCGGCGGACGTCGCCGGCCGCGCGGTGCCCACGCAATCCGCCACGGTGGACGGCAAGGCGCTGCTCGCGCGGGCGCAGGCGCCGGCGCGCAAGGACCGCCGCTGGGAGGTCGAACTCGCGCCGCTCACGCGGCTGGAAGCCTGGAAGGTCGCACCGGTGCAGGCCGGCGCGACGGTGGGAGTGCTGGGCTACACCTTCCAGGACGAGAAGGGCGAGGCCATCCTGCGCGCCGAATACCTGTACGTCGACGGCAAGGCTTACGGGCTGCGGTCCAGCCCGGCCTGATCAGCGCGCGCAGTCGGCCAGCGCCTGCAGCGCGCGCTGGGTGATGTCGTCGACCCCGCCCAGGCCGTCGATCTTGCGGACCTTGGGCGCATTCTGCGGGTCGGCCTTGGCCCAGTTGCTGTAGTAGTCCACCAGCGGGCGGGTCTGCGCGGCATAGACCTCGAGGCGCTTCTGCACGGTCTCTTCGCGGTCGTCGTCGCGCTGGATCAGCGGCTCGCCGGTGACGTCGTCGACACCGGCCGTCTTGGGCGGGTTGAACTTCACGTGGTAGGTGCGGCCCGAGGCCGGGTGCGAGCGGCGGCCGCTCATGCGCTCGACGATCGCTTCGAAAGGCACGTCGATCTCGAGCACGCAGTCGATCTTCACGCCGGCGTTCTTCATCGCCTCGGCCTGCGGGATGGTGCGTGGGAAGCCGTCGAACAGGAAACCCTTGGCACAGTCGGGCTGGGCCAGGCGCTCCTTCACCAGGCCGATGATGATGTCGTCGCTCACGAGGGCGCCCGAGTCCATCACCTTCTTGGCCGCGAGACCGAGCGGCGTGCCCGCCTTCACCGCGGCGCGCAGCATGTCGCCGGTGGAGATCTGCGGGATGCCGTACTTCTGGCAGAGAAATGCGGCTTGCGTACCTTTGCCGGCGCCCGGCGCGCCCAACAAGATCAGTCTCATGGAATCCTCGGATGGTTTGGTATCGCCCGGCGCTGCGAGCCGGGCCGATCCGCCCGCTGTCGCGCCCTGTCGGGCGGAGGATAGCACGCACCCCCAGCGGGGAACTTACGCGGCGCGCCCGGCGAAGAGCGCGCGCACGCGCTCCAGGTCCTCGGGCGTGTCGACGCCGGCGCCGGGTGCCTGCTGCGCGACGTGCACGGCGATGCGGTGGCCGTGCCACAGCGCACGCAGTTGCTCCAGCGCCTCGCAGTTCTCCACCGGCGCCTGCGCCATGCGCGGGAACGCGCGCAGGAAGCTGGCGCGGTAGCCGTAGATGCCGATGTGGCGCAGCGGCGCAGGCTGCGGCAGGGCCTGCACGCCCTGCGTGAAGCCGTCGCGCCACCACGGGATCGGGGCGCGGCTGAAGTAGAGCGCGAGGCCGTCGGCCTGCAGCACCACCTTCACGACGTTCGGGTTGGTGAACTCCGCGACGCTGGCGATGGGATGCGCGGCGGTGCTCATGCTGGCTTCGCGGCGCTTGCGCAGCAGGTCGCCCACGGCATCGATCAACGCCGGGTCGATCAGCGGCTCGTCGCCCTGCACGTTCACCACGACGTCGTCGCCGTCGAGGCCGAGCTGCTCGCAGGCTTCGGCGAGGCGGTCGCTGCCGGAAGGATGGTCCGCGCGCGTGAGCACGGCGCGCACACCGTGGGCGCTGCACGCGTCGGCGATGCGCTTGCTGTCTGCGGCAACGACCACCTGCGCGGCGGACGATTGCTCGGCCCGCTGCGCGACGCGCACGACCATGGGCAGGCCGGCGATGTCCGCCAGCGGCTTGTCGGGCAGGCGGGTCGAGGCCAGCCGTGCCGGGATGAGGACGGTGAAGCTCACGGGAATGGGCGGCTCAGGCGAGGGGCGTGCGCGGCGGCAGGCGCTCGAGTTCCTCGTCGCTCAGCGTGCGCGCTTCCTCTTCGAGCAGGACGGGAATGCCGTCGCGGACGGGATAAGCCAGGCGTGCGCTGCGGGACAGCAGTTCCTGGCGTTCGCGGTCGTAGTCCAGCGGTCCCTTGGTGACCGGGCACACGAGCAGCTCAAGGAGGCGGGGATCCATGCGGCGATGATAGCCGCGCGGCCAGCAGGCGATCGAGCTGCTGCCAGAAGGGCGGGGGGATCGCCACCTGCAGCGGCACCGCCCACGCGTCGGGACGCACGCGCCACAGCTTCACCGCATCCTTCTCGGTGCACACGAGCAGCGCGTCCTGGGGCAGGGCTGCGGCGTCGGCGAAATCGTGGTGGTCGGGGAGGGCGCGCGCCTCGGCAAGGCGCAGGCCCCGCGCGCGCAGCATCCCGAAGAACACCTCGGGGTTGGCGATGCCCGCCATCGCGATCACCGGCGTGTCGCCCAAGGCCTGGAGCGGACGCTGCGTGCCGTCGGCGCGCACCGCCTGCGCCGCCAGTTCGCGCTGCATGCGGTGCCCTTCGATGCCGGGGGGGCCGCCGTGCACCAGCACCAGGTCCACCGGCCGGGGCCAGGGCTCCCGCAGCGGCCCGGCGGGCAGTTGCCACCCGTTGCCGACGCCGCGGCTGTCGAACACGCAGATCTCGACGTCGCGGCCGAGGGCGAGGTGCTGCAGGCCGTCGTCCGCCACGATCACCTGCGTGCCGGGGTGCGCGCGCAGCAGCGCATGCGCCGCTTCCACCCGCCGCTTGCCGACGAAGACCGGCACGCCGGCCTTGCGGCGCAGCAGCAGCGGCTCGTCGCCCACGCCGGCGGCGTCGTCGCCAGGATCCACTTCGATGCAGTCGGTGCCCCGGCGGCCGTAGCCGCGCGAAACCACGCCGGCGCGCAGGCCGCGTTCGCGCAGGTGTTCCAGCACCGCGAGCACCACGGGCGTCTTGCCGGCGCCGCCGGCAACCACGTTGCCCACCACGATCACGGGGACGGGCAGGCGCTGCGCCCGGGCGCGCGCGGCCGCGCGCTGCCTGGCAGCCAGCCAGCCATAGAGCAGGGAGAGGGGGCGGAGGAGCCGCGCCAGCGGCCCGCGGCGCAGCCAGGCGCGCTGCAGCGCCTGCTGCATGGGGCTACTGGGCCCCGGCCTGTGCCGAGGATTGCGTGGCGAAGGTGATCTGCGTCAGGCCCACGCGGCGCGCGGCCTCCATCACGGAGATCACGGACTGGTGGGTCGCGGTGGCGTCGGC
>SEAY01000164.1 GCA_004144865.1 Comamonadaceae bacterium | reverse complement strand
GTGCTGGTGATCTCCCACATGGCCGGCCGCCACAGCGGAAAGTCCACGCCGCCGCGCCGAAATCGGCTTCTGGGTGGTGGTGCTGGGCCTCCAGGTGGTCTTCAACACCTTCGTCTCCTGGATCGACCTGCGCCGCGGCGGCGTGGACTTTCCGCTGTGGCGGCCGGCCATGTGGGAGATCACCAGCACGCTCGTCATCGGCCTGCTGATCCCCGCCGTCGTCGCCTTCGAGCGCCGCTGCCCGCTGCACTGGGGCACCCTGCGGCGCCACCTGCCGCTGCACCTGGCCGCGACCCTGGTGTTCTGCACGGTGCACGTGGTGCTGATGATCGCCCTGCGCAAGGCAGTGCATGCCGCCATCGGCGACAGCTATCCAGTCAACGACCTGGGCCGCGTGTTCGCCTACGAGTACCTGAAGGACGTGCGCACCTACGCGCTGATCCTCGTCGCCATCTGGTCCTACCGCTTGCTGATGATGCGGCTGCAGGGCGAGGCCCGCCTGCTCGATCCGCAGGAGCCGCCCGCCGGCGAACCTGCGCCTGCACCGGCCACGTCCGCGCGGCCCGAGCGCTTCCTCGTGCGCAAGCTGCGCAAGGAGTTCCTGGTGGCCGCCAACGACATCGAGTGGCTGCAGGCGCAGGGCAATTACGTCGGGCTGCACGTGCGCGGGCACGATTACCTGCTGCGCTCCACGCTCACCGAGTTCCTGGAGCAGCTCGACCCGGCGCGCTTCGCCCGGGTGCATCGCAGCTACGCGGTGCACCTGGACCACGTCGCGGAGATCGAACCGCTCGATGCCGGCGATGCGCGGCTGCGCATGAAGGACGGCAGCGTGGTGCCGTGCAGCCGGCGCTATCGCGACGCGCTGGGCCGCTGATACGTCCGTGAAGTCCGCGTGAAGCGGGCCTTCACGCAGGATTCATCCTGCGCGCGCGGCCGCTGCGCACCATGACCTCTCCGACAAGACACAAGGAGAACCATGAAATTCCTGTTCGCGCAGTCCTCGCTCGCCAAGGTGGTCGTGCTGGGGCTGCTCACCCTTCTCGCCGGGCTGCCGCTCGCGCACATCTCCGGATTGATCGCGGAGCGCGGCCAGAGCCGCCAGCAGGCCGCGCACGAACTGGCCGTGCGCCATGCCGGCCCGCAGGTGGTCACCGGGCCGATGCTGGTCATCCCCTACACGGAGCGCTGGGTCGAGGAGCAGCAGGACGAGAAGGGGCTGGTGAAGGCGCGCATCAACCGCAGCAAGCAGCGGGCGCACTTCGTGTTTCCCGAACGCTCGGACCTGAAGGGCACGCTGAAGGCGCAGGAACGCTACCTCGGCATCTTCAACGTGCTGTTCTACGACCTGCAGGGCGCCTTCAGCGGCCGCTTCCCCGCCTTCGATCCGGCGAGCGTGCCGCATTCCGAGAAAGGTTCCACCCTCGAACTGCAGGCGCCGGTACTGGCGCTGGCGATGAGCGACGTGCGCGGACTGCAGGGCGCGCCCACCCTGCGGCTCGCCGGCAGCGCCGCGCGCTGGCTGCCCCGCGTGCCCGGCGTGCCGCAGGAGAGCTGGGTCGCCGGCGGCATCCATGCCCCGCTGCCCGCCGCGGCGCAACAGGCCTTCGACGCCCGCCAGCCGCTGCCCTTCGACCTCCAGATGGTGCTGGTCGGCCAGGAGCGCCTGTCGATCGTGCCGCTCGCCGACGAGAACACGGCCCACCTCACCTCCGACTGGCCGCACCCCAGCTTCGGCGGGGAATTCCTGGCCACGCGCCGCGAGATCACCGAACGTGGCTTCGACGCCCAGTGGGCGGTCTCCTCCCTGGCCAGCTCCGCGCGCACGCAGCTGGTGCAAGGCATGCAGCCCCGCCGCGAAGGGCCGGTGGACCTGGACAGCTTCGACGTCAGCCTGATCGAGCCGCTCAACGTCTACGCGCTGACCGCCCGCGCGGTGAAGTACGGCCTGCTGTTCGTCGGCCTGGCGCTGATGGCCGCCTTCATGTTCGAGCTGTTCGCGCGCCTGCGGCTGCATCCGGTGCAGTACGGGCTGGTGGGCCTGTCGATCACCCTGTTCTTCCTGCTGCTGCTCGCGCTGTCCGAGAAGATCGCCTTCGGGCTCGCCTACGCCGCGGCGGCGGGCGCCAGCACGCTGCTGCTCACGGTGTACTTCGCCGCGGTGCTGCGCGGATGGAAGCGCGGGCTGGGGTTGGGCGCCTACACCGGCGTGCTGTATGCCGCCCTCTACGGATTGCTCTCTTCCGAAGACAACGCCCTGCTGCTCGGCGCGCTGCTGCTGTTCGGCCTGCTGGGTGTGCTGATGCTGGGCACGCGCCGGGTGGACTGGTATGCGCTGTCGGCGCGCCCGCAGCAGCCCGCGGCGGCGGCCTCCTAGGACGGCAGGCGCGGTAGCGAGAAGGCGGCCACGGCGCCGCCTTCCGCGTGGTTCTCGAGCGTGATGCCGCCATGGTGCAGCGTGGCGATGTGGCGCACGAAGCTCAGGCCCAGGCCGGTGCTCCTCTTGCCGGTGTCGGGCCGGGCGAGCGAGTAGAACTTCTCGAAGACCTTCTCGCGCGCATAGTGCGGCACGCCGGGTCCGTGGTCGCGCACGCGCACCACGGCTTCCCCGTCGATCGCCATCAGTTCCACATGCACGCTGCCGCCCTCCGGCGAGAAGGCGATCGCGTTGTCCACCAGGTTGCTGATGGCGCGCCGCAGCAGGAAGCGGTCGCCCTCCACCCGCACGTCGGCCAGCCCTTCGCGCACGATCGATACGCCGCGCGGCGCCGCGGCGGCCTGGGCACCCGCGAGCACCTCCTCCAGCAGGGGCCCCAGCGCCACCGGCCGCACGTGCGCCAGCGAGCGGCGCGTCTCCAGCAGCGTCAGCTCCATCATGCGGTCCACCACTTCCTGGATGCGGCCGGTTTCGCGTGCGATGTTGTCCAGGAAGCGCCGGCGTTCCGCAGCCGGCATGTCGCCGTCCTGCAGCAGCTCCGATGCGCCGCGGATCGCCGACAGAGGGCTCTTCAGTTCGTGCGTGAGCGTCTGCACGTAGTCGGCCACGTAGCTGCGTCCGGCGAGCGCATCCCGCATCTCCTCGAACCCTTCGCGCACGATGCCGACGGCCATCCGCGCCAGCGACGCGGGATGCAGGCGGCGCTGCGATCGCACGTAGCGGGCGAAGTCGGTCAGCAGCCCCAGCGGCCGCACGACCCAGATCGACATCATCAACGCCAGCAGCGCCACCCCCACCGCGGACAGCACGCCGACGTACAGCGTCTTGCGCCGCGCTTCCTCGACGAAGCGGCCGAAGGCCTGCGTCGGCTTGCCGACCGAGACCACGCCGACGACGGCGCCATTCGCGCGCACCGGGGCGGCGACGTACATCACGGACGTGTTCAGCTCTCCCGGCACGTCGGCCGTGGTGCGCGCGCCGTACTGGCCGCGCAGCGCCAGGTACACCTCGTTCCAGCGCGAATGATCCGCCCCGGTGGCGCGGCCCCACGAATCGAACAGCACGCGGCCGCCGCGGTCGGTGACCAGCATGCGCAGCTCCACCCGGTCCTTGGTGACGTCGAAGATGCGCGCGTCGAAGCGGCGCGCATAGAGCGAGTCGAAGAGCGGCTTCAGGCGGCTCACGTCGATCTCGCCGCCGCGCAGGTCCTGCTCCACCAGGGTGGCGAGCAGCTGCGAGGTCTCCACCAGCGACTCCTCGGCCGACTCGCGGTAGCGCGGGTCCAGGTCCGCCAGCACGCGATAGAGCAGGAAGGCGGTGCCCGCCGTGTAGATCAGCAGGATGACGATGAAGACGCGGCTGCGCTTGCTGAAGCTCATGCGCGCGGCGGCTCGTCCTCCAGCGCGTAGCCAGTGCCGCGCAGCGTGCGGATCGGATCGACGCCGGGCTTCACCGCGCGCAGCTTGGCGCGCAGCGTCTTGATGTGCGCGTCCACCGTGCGGTCGAAGCTGTCGCTGGCGTCGTCCCACACCTGCGCGAGCAGTTCCTCGCGCGTATAGACGCGCCCGGGCTTCTTCAGCAGCAGGCGCAGGATGCCGTACTCGTAGCGCGAGAGCTCCAGCGCCTGGCCGTGGTAGCGGATGCGGTGGCGTTCCTCGTCGATCTCGAAGGGCACGGTGGGCGCCGCAGGTGCTGCGGTCGCCGGTGCCCGTGCGCTGCGCCGCAGGATCGCCCGCACCCGCGCGAGCAGTTCACGCGGGGAGAAAGGCTTGGCCACGTAATCGTCGGCGCCCAGCTCCAGCCCCAGCACCCGGTCGATCTCGTCGCTGCGTGCGGTGAGGAACAGCATGGGCACCTCCTCGCCACCGGGCTGGCTCCGCAGCTGCCTGAACAGCTGGAAGCCGTTCAGGTCCGGCAGGCCGACGTCGAGGATCGCAAGGGCGGGCCGCTCCTGCGCAAAGGCGGCGATCGCCTGTTCCGCGGTGGCGCACCACTGCGGCGCGAAGCCGTCGTTGGCGAGCACGTAGACGATGGTGTCGGCGATGGCCGATTCGTCTTCAACCACCAGGATGCGCGGCTTTTCGAGCATGGGCGGATGGTAGCGGACCGTCGTCCCCGCGGAGGCGGGGACCCAGGGCGTTGGAGGCGCGCCGCGGCGCGGCGCCTCCCGGTGCGGAAGCCCTGGATTCCCGCCTTCGCGGGAATGGCGGGTCAGGCCAGCGCCTCGTCCAGCAACTCCACCCAGTGCCGCACCGGCTTCTCCGTGCCGCTTTGCAGGTGCTGGATGCAGCCGATGTTGGCCGACAGGATCGCGGCGGGCTCCAGCGCCTGCAGGTGGTTCAGCTTGCGATCGCGCAGCGTATGCGCGATGTCCGGGTGCAGCACCGAGTACGTGCCGGCCGAACCGCAACACAGGTGCGATTCGTTCAGCGCTATGCGCACCTCGAAGCCGAGCGCCGCCATCGTCTGCTCCACGCCGCCGCGCAGCTTCTGCCCGTGCTGCAGCGTGCAAGGCGGGTGGTACGCGAACACGCCGGGCTGCGCCCGCACCTTGTCTTTCAGCTGCGGCACGAGCCCCGCCACGATTTCGCTCAGGTCGCGCGTGAGCGCGGAGATGCGCAGCGCCTTCTCCGCATACGCGGCGTCGTGCTTCAGGTGGTGCCCGTACTCGCGCACGGTGACGCCGCAGCCGGATGCGTTCATCACAATGGCTTCGACCTCGCCGCGCTCGACATGGGGCCACCAGGCGTCGATGTTGGCGCGCATCTGCGCGCGACCGCCTTCCTGGTCGTTCAGGTGGAACTTCACGGCGCCGCAGCAGCGCTCTTCCTTCGCCACCAGCGTCTGGATGCCGGCGGCGTCGAGCACGCGGGCCGTGGCCGTGTTGATGTTCGGCATCATCGCCGGCTGCACGCAGCCCGCCAGCATCAGCACCTTGCGCGCGTGCGTGCGCGTGGGCCAGGCACCGGCCTCCTGCCGCGGCGGCACCTTCTCGCGCAGGCGCGCGGGCAGCAGGCCGCGTACCGCCTGCCCCAGCTTCATCGCCGGGGCGAACAGCGGCGAGGTGAGCCCCTCCTTGAGCGTCCAGCGCAGCGTCTTCGCGGGCGCGCCGCGCGCGACCTTGCGCTCGACGATGCCGCGGCCTATGTCCACCAGGTGCCCGTAGTCGACGCCGCTCGGGCAGGTGCTCTCGCAGTTGCGGCAGGTGAGGCAGCGGTCCAGGTGCAGCTGCGTCTTGCGCGTGGGCTCGTGGCCCTCCAGCACCTGCTTGATCAGGTAGATGCGGCCGCGTGGTCCATCCAGTTCGTCGCCCAGCACCTGGTAGGTCGGGCAGGTCGCCGTGCAGAACCCGCAGTGCACGCACTTGCGCAGGATGGCTTCGGCCTCCGCGCCCTCGGGCGTACCCTGGAATTCGGGGGAGAGATGGGTCTGCATCAGAAG
>SEAY01000050.1 GCA_004144865.1 Comamonadaceae bacterium | reverse complement strand
ATCCCGGCGAGGTGCCGCCCGAGCTCGCCGGCCGCTTCTTCGAGAAGTACGCCACGGCGGGCAAGAGCGGCGGCACCGGCCTGGGCACCTATTCGGCACGCCTGATGGCGCGGGCGCAGAAGGGCGACCTGCACCTGCGCACCGGGCCGATGAAGGGAACGACCGTCACGCTGACCTTGCAGCCCATGCACGACGAGCCCGTGCGGGTGCAGCCGCAGCGCACCGAGACGCCCGCGTCCGAGTGGGTCAGGGGCATGCCGGCGCGCAGCGTGCTGGTGGCCGAGGACGACGAATACCTGCGGCTGGTGATGCGGCGCTTCCTGCCCAGCCCGCCCTTCGAGGTGCACACCGCGGCCAACGGCCAGGCCGCCAGCGAGGCGATGGTCGGCCAGTGGCCCGACTACCTGCTGGTGGACATGGAGATGCCGCTGAAGGACGGCGTGGAAACGGTGCAGTGGGTGCGCCAGTTTGAGGCCACGCGGCGCCTGCCGCGCTGCCGCGTGCTGATGGTCTCCGGCAACGACGACGAGCGGACGGCGAACCGCGCGCTGGAGGCGGGGGCGGATCGCTTCCTGCCGGTCAATCCCGAGTGGCTGGAGTTCTTCCCCGGCTTCCTGCGCTCGCAGCGCGAAACGGTCGAGAGCATGGCGCGCGCGCTCGCGGCGGACGACAGGAAGCAGGTGCACTTCCTCGCGCACCGCGCCACCGGCGGCCTGGCCACGCTGGGGCTGCACTGGGCCGCGCGCCAGAGCCGCGAAGTGGAGCAGGGCGCGCTGAACGCCAGCGCCGACCACCTGCAGCAGCGCATCGCCGCGCTGCGCACGCACCTGGGGCGCGTGCGCTTCGAACCGGCCTGAGGCCGCGCGGCTCTCAGGAAACGAGCGCGGCCGACTTCACCTGCGCCCACACCGCGCTGCCGGGACGCAGGCCGAGTGCGTCCACCGCACGCGCCGTGACGCGCGCCAGCAGCAGGCTGCCGCCACAGGCAAGCTGCACCACCGATTGCGAGGGGTGCGCGCCCGGCGCGATCGCCAGCACGTGGCAGGGCAGCATGTTCTGGATGCTGGTGGCGGCCGGCGGCTGCAGGGCGAGGCTGATGTCGCGCGCCAGCACGCGCACGCGCACGGCGTGGCCGATCGCCAAACCTGCGTCGGGCAGCCAGAGGGCGCCGCCGTCGAAGGCGACGCGGGCGAGGTGCCAGCGCTCGTCGCGTTCCGCCACGCTGGCGTCGAGCAGCGCGCCCGGTTCCTCGCCGGGCACCGCGGGCAGGTCGATGCGGGCGAGCATGTCGCGCAGCGGCCCGGACGCGCGCACCCGGCCGGCCTCCAGCAGCACCAGGTGATCGGCCAGCCGCGCCACCTCGTCGCCCGAGTGCGTGACGTACAGCATCGGGATGCGCAGTTCTTCGTGCAGGCGCTCCAGCCACGGCAGGATGTCGCGCCGCCGCGAGAGGTCGACGGCGGCCAGCGGTTCGTCCAGCAGCAGGATGCGCGGCTGCGTGGCGAGCGCGCGGGCGATGGCGACGCGCTGGCGCTCGCCGCCCGAGAGCTGGTGGGGCCGGCGGTCCAGCAGGTCCGCGATGCCCAGGAGTTCCAGCAGCGGCTGCAGGCTGGCGCTGGTGCCGGCGCGCTTTTGCGCGAAGGCGAGGTTGCCGCGCACGTCGAGGTGGTCGAACAGGCTCGCTTCCTGGAACACGTAGCCGAGCGGACGGCGGTGCGTGGGTACGAAGAGGCCGCTGGCGGAGTCCTGCCAGGTCTCGCCTGCGATCGCTATTCGCGCGGATGCGGCGCGCTCCAGGCCGGCGACGCAGCGCAGCAACGTCGTCTTGCCCGAACCCGAAGCGCCGAAGATCGCCGTGATGCCGGTGGCCGGCAGGCGCAGGTCCGCATCGAGCGTGAAGTCGCCGCGTGCGAGGCGGCAGCGGATCTCCAGCACTGCGCTCATCCGAGCACCCGCGTGCTGCGGCGGTTGAGGAGCGCCAGCGCCAGCAGCACGGCGAACGAGAAGGCGAGCATCGCCGCCGAGAGTGCGTGGGCCTGCGTGTACTGCAGCGCCTCCACGTGGCCGTAGATCTGCGTGGAGACCACCCGCGTCTGCGCCGGGATGTTGCCGCCGATCATCAGCACCACGCCGAACTCGCCGACCGTGTGGGCGAAGGACAGCACCGCGGCCTGCACGATGCCGCCGCGCGCGAGCGGCAGCACCACGTGGAAGAAGCTGTCCCAGGGTCCGGCGCGCAGCGTGGCGGCGGCTTCGAGCGGCCGCCGGCCCACGGCCTCGAAGGCGTGCTGCAGCGGCTGGACGGCGAACGGCAGCGAATACACGATCGACCCGAGCAGCAGGCCGCCGAAGGTGAAAGGCAGCAGGCCGATTCCGAGTGCCTGCGTGAACTGGCCGCCCCAGCCCTGCGGCCCGAACGAGACCAGCAGGTAGAAGCCCAGCACCGTGGGCGGCAGCACCAGCGGCAGCGCCACGACCGCCGACACCGGCCCGCGCCAGCGCGAACGCGTGCGGGCCAGCCACCACGCGAGCGGCGCGGCGAGCACGAGCAGCAGCAGCGTCGTGGCGGTGGCGAGCTTCAGCGTGAGCCAGATCGCCTGCAGGTCCTCGGCGGAGAAGGGCATGGGCTCAGGCGGTGTAGCCGTAGGCGCGCAGCACGGCGCGCGCCGCGTCGCCGCGCAGGTAGTCCAGCAGCGCCTTCGCGGCGGGGTCGGCGCCGCCAGGGGCGAGCAGCACGGCGTCCTGCTTCAGCGGCGCGTGCAGTTCCGCCGGCACGATCCAGGCCGAGCCGCGCACGATGCGGCCCTGCGCCATCACCTGCGAGAGGGCGACGAAGCCGAACCGCGCATTGCCGCTGGCGGCGAACTGGAAAGCCTGGCCGACACTTTCCCCCTGCACGAGGTGCGGCTGCCACGCCTGCAACACGCCCAGGCGGGTGAGGGTGGCGATGGCCGCGGCCCCGTAAGGCGCGACGCGCGGATCGGCGAGCGCGAGCTTGGCGCGCGGTGGTTGCCGCAGCACGGCGCCATGCGCATCCACGGCGGCGGCATCCGCGCTCCACAGCACGAGCCGGCCGGTGGCATAGGTGAAGCGGCTGCCGCGCGCCGCAAGGCCTTCCTGCTCCAGCCGCGCGGGCGTCTCCTGGTCGGCTGCCACGAGAACCTGGAACGGCGCGCCGTTGCGGACCTGCGCATACAGCTTGCCGGTGGAGCCGAGCGCCAGCACGGCACGGTGCCCGGTGGCCGCCTGGAAGCCGGCCGCGATCTCCTGCATGGGAAGGGCCATGTTCGCGGCGACGGCCACCTGCACTGGGGCGGCGGTGGCGCCGGAACAGGCGGCGACGAGGAGGGCGAGGAAGAGCCGGAGCATGGATGGGCAGAGTATCGCGCAGCGGCCGGGGCGCACGCATCACCGGGGTTCGGCTTCGCGCTCACCGCCGGCCTACGGCATGCCGGACTTCCGCAGGTCGGGGTGACGCAGGAACCCCGACGTGGCGCGCAGCGCTACTTCTTCTGCGCCAGCTTGCGATAAACGGTCGCGCGGCTGATGCCCAGCGCCCGCGACGCTTCCATGACGTTCCCACGCGCCTCGTGCACCGCCTGGCGAATCAGGGCGATCTCCACTTCGCGCAGGGGCAGCCGCGCGCGCGGTTCGCCGCCCGCCTGCGGCAGTGCAGCCAGGCGCAGTCCCGACCACAGCGGCAGCTCGATGGTCGCCGGCTCCGTGCTGCCCGCCAGGTCGAACAGCGGCTCCCAGGGCTGCGCGAAGAGCTCGCTGCAATGCACTGGCCCGCTCGCGGGCTGGGCCAGCGTGGCGATCATCTGCCGCGCCGCGCCATTGCTGCCCGTCACCCAGCCGTCGCCATCCAGGCAGACCAGGCCATCGTCGTCATCCCCCAGCAGCCGGCCGGGCCAGTTGAGGCGCAGCACGATGCGATGCGGGCGCGCGAGGGTCAGCGCGTTCTCGATGCTGCGTGCGGACTGCGCAACGAGGTGCTTCAGCTCGGGCCGCTCCGGGGTGTCGATCCCCGTGAGGTCCAGCATGCCCACGCAGTCGCCATCCGGCCCGAACAGCGGTGCGCCCGCGCAGCTGTAGCAGCCGGTGTCGCGGAAGAAGTGCTCGCCGCGGTGCAGCCACACCGGCTGCAGCTCCGCCAGGGCCGCGCCGATGGCGGTCGTGCCGACGCTGCGCTCCGACAGGTCCACGCCGATGCGGGTGATGAGGGCCGCCCGCGGATCGGCCCGGTCGATCGGCCCGTGCGCGTCGACGACCACGCCGTCCTGGTTGGTGAGGATCGCGAAGTAGCGCGTGCTGGCGATCGCACGGCCGAGCTGCTCCAGCACCGGCCGCGCGGCGGCCACCAGCGCGTGGTTGGCTTCCTCCACGCGGCGCAACTGCTCGCGCGGCAGCACGTCGAAGGCCACCGGGTCCTGGGGGCGCAGGCCGCCGGCCAGGCAGCGGCGCCAGGAGCGCTCGATCCATGCGCCTTCGTACCAGCCATGGATGAGCACGTCCGTCATGGACCGTCCCTGCTCCATCACGGCTTCGCGCGCGCGTGCGATCTGCAGCAGCCGGTCGCTGGGGGCGGCGGTTCCGGGAACGGTCATGGGGGGCGCTCCTTGTGGCTCTCGGGCGCATTGTTCCATTTTGAGAATTTCCCGCCACCACCCTCGGTGACCTAGGGTTTCGCCTAGGGGGGGCAGGGGGTGCGACTTCAACAATGGCAGCCCCAGGCCCGCAACCCAGGAGACGAGAGACATGCTGGTTCAACTGAAGGTCAACGGCAAGGCGTCGTCCCTCGACGTCGCGCCCAACACGCTGCTGGTCACGGCGATCCGCGAACACCTGCGCCTCACCGGCACGCACGTCGGCTGCGACACGGCGCAGTGCGGCGCCTGCACGGTCATGGTCAACGGCCGCGCGATCAAGTCCTGCAACTCGCTCGCGGTGCAGCATCCGGGCGCGGAGATCACCACCATCGAAGGCCTCGCCGCGCCCGACGGCACCATGCATCCCATGCAGGCGGCGTTCAAGGAGTGCCACGGCCTGCAGTGCGGCTTCTGCACGCCGGGCATGGTGATGAGCGCGGTGGACCTGTGCAAGCGCCACCCGAACGCGAGCGAAACCGAGATCCGCGAGCAGCTCGAAGGCAACATGTGCCGCTGCACCGGCTACCAGAACATCGTCAAGGCCGTGCAGCAAGGCATGGCCGCCACGGCCAAGGCCTGAGGAGAATGCCATGGGTGCTTCCGACGCTTTCGCCAAGCTGCCGCACATCGGCGAGTCCGTGCGCCGCAAGGAGGACTACCGCTTCCTCACCGGCAGCGGCCAGTACACCGACGACATCATCCTGCCCAACCAGCGCTACGCCGTGTTCGTGCGCTCGCCGCATGCGCACGCCACGATCCGGCGCATCGACACCTCGCGCGCCGAAGCGATGCCGGGCGTCGCGCGCGTGTTCACCGGCAAGGACATCGAGGGCAAGATGAACGGCCTGCCCTGCGGCTGGCTGATCACCAGCACCGACGGCACGCCCATGAAGGAGCCGCCGCACCCGGTGCTCGCGCAGGGCAAGGTGCGCTACGTGGGCGACCACGTGGCGATGGTCGTGGCCGACACGGCGGTGCAGGCGCGCGATGCCGCCGAAGCCGTGGAAGTCGAATACGACGTGCTGCCCGCGGTGGTGGACGTGCGCGACGCCTCCAGGGCCACGGCGCTGCACGACGTCGCGCCCGACAACCGCTGCTACAAGTGGGCGATCGGCGACAAGGCGCAGGTCGACGCGGTGTTCGCCAAGGCGGCGCACGTCACGAAGCTGGACCTCACCAACAACCGCCTGATCCCCAACGCCCTGGAGCCGCGCGCCGCGATCGGTTCCTACAACCGGGCCAATGACGAATACACGCTCTACGTCGCCAACCAGAACCCGCACGTCGAGCGCCTGCTGATGACGGCCTTCGTGCTGGGCCTGCCCGAGCACAAGGTGCGCGTGATCGCGCCCGACGTGGGTGGTGGCTTCGGCTCCAAGATCTTCCTGTACGCGGAAGACGTGGCGCTCACCTGGGCGGCCAAGCAGCTCAATTGCGCCGTGAAGTGGACGGCCGATCGCAGCGAAGCGTTCCTGTCGGATGCGCACGGCCGCGACCACGCCACGCACGCCGAGATGGCGATGGACAGCCAGGGCAAGTTCCTCGCCCTGCGCGTGCACACCGACGCCAACCTGGGCGCCTACCTGTCGACCTTCTCGACGGCGGTGCCCACCATCCTGTACGCGACGTTGCTCGCCGGCCAGTACACCACGCCGCAGATCTACGTGGAGGTGGACGCCTGGTTCACCAACACCGCGCCGGTGGACGCCTACCGCGGCGCCGGCCGTCCCGAGGCGACCTACATGCTGGAGCGCCTGGTGAGCCGCTGCGCCTGGGACATGGGGTTGCCGCAGGACGAGATCCGCGAGCGCAACTTCATCCAGAGCTTCCCGTACCAGACGCCGGTGGCGCTGCAGTACGACACGGGCGACTACCACGGCGCGCTCTTCAAGGCGAATGCGCTGGCGGACGTGAAGGGCTTCGAGCAGCGGCGCCAGGCCAGCGAGGCCAAGGGCCTCAAGCGTGGCCTCGGCTACAGCAGCTACATCGAGGCCTGTGGCATCGCGCCGTCCAACATCGCGGGCGCGCTGGGCGCACGCGCGGGCCTGTTCGAGTGCGGCGAGATCCGCGTGCACCCGACCGGCAGCGTGACGGTGTTCACCGGCTCGCACAGCCACGGCCAGGGCCACGAGACCACCTTCGCGCAGGTGGTGGCCGCGCGCCTGGGCATCCCGGTGGAGAACGTCGACGTGGTCCACGGCGACACCGGCCGCGTGCCCTTCGGCATGGGCACCTACGGTTCGCGCTCGATCAGCGTGGGCGGCGCGGCGATCATGAAGGCGCTGGACAAGATCGAGACCAAGGCGAAGAAGATCGCCGCGCACCTGATGGAGTCCGGCGAGGGCGACGTCGAGTTCAGCAACGGCGAGTTCCGCATCAAGGGGACCGACAAGAAGGTGACCTTCGGCCAAGTGGCGCTCACGGCCTACGTGCCGCACAACTATCCGCTGGACAAGCTGGAGCCGGGGCTGAACGAGACCGCGTTCTACGACCCCACCAACTTCACCTTCCCCGCGGGCACGTACATCTGCGAGGTCGAGGTCGATCCGCAGACCGGCGTGGTGAAGGTCGACCGCTTCACGGCGGTGGACGACTTCGGCACCATCATCAACCCGATGATCGTCGAGGGGCAGGTGCACGGCGGGCTGGTGCAGGGCATCGGCCAGGCGCTGCTGGAGAACTGCGTGTACGACAAGGAGTCGGGCCAGCTGCTCACCGGCTCGTTCATGGACTACGCCATGCCGCGGGCCGACGACATGCCCAAGTTCACGCTCGACACGGTGTGCACTCCGTGCACGCACAACCCGCTGGGCACCAAGGGGTGCGGCGAGGCCGGCGCGATCGGCTCGCCGCCGGCGGTGATCAACGCCGTGCTCGACGCGCTGCACGGGCTGGGCGTGAAGGAACTCGACATGCCCGCCTCCCCCTCGCGCGTGTGGGAAGCCATCCAGGCCGCGAAGCCCTGAACGGGAAGGAGAACGAACATGTATGCATTCACCTTCGAACGCCCGGCCTCGCTGGCCGATGCGCAGCGCGCGGCGCAGGCCGGCGGCGCCAAGGTGCTGGCCGGCGGCCAGACCCTGCTGGCTTCCATGAAGCTGCGGCTGGCGAACCCCGAGACGCTCGTCGACCTGGGCGGCATCCCCGAACTCGCCGGGGTGCGCCGCGAGGGCAACCATGTCGTGATCGGCGCGATGACGCGGCACGCGGACGTCGCGACGAACCCGGACGTGAAGTCGGCGCTCCCCGCGTTGGCGGAGCTCGCGGCCGGCATCGGCGACAGGCAGGTGCGCGCGATGGGCACGCTCGGAGGCTCGGTCGCCAACAACGATCCGGCGGCGTGCTATCCGGCTGGCGTGCTGGCATTGAACGCCACCGTGCAGACCACCAAGCGCAAGATCGCGGCGGACGACTTCTTCCAGGGCATGTTCACGACGGCGCTGGAAGAGGGCGAACTGATCACGGCGGTGAGCTTCCCGCAGGCGAAGCGCGCGGCCTACATCAAGTTCAAGCAGCCGGCTTCGCGCTTCGCGCTGATCGGCGTGTTCGTCGCGCAGACGGACAGCGGCGTGCGCGTGGCGGTCACCGGCGGCGGCAACGGCGTGTTCCGCCACGCGGGGCTGGAGCAGGCGCTCGCGAAGAACTTCACGCCCGAGGCCGCAGCCGCGGTGAAGATCGATCCCTCGCAGTATTCGTCGGACCTGCACGGGAGCGCCGCCTATCGCGCGAACCTGGTGTCGGTGCTGACGCAGCGGGCGGTGGCGAAGGCTTTGGGTCAGTGACTGGTCATCCCGGCCTCGAGCCGGGATCCACGCGCTGCGGCATGATGCGCCGCGCCTTTTCCGCCATGGATGCCGGGCCAGGCCCGGCATGACACCATCTGTCCATGAACTTCGCCTCCATAGCCGAACTGCAGAAAGCCCTCGAAGCCGCCGGTTACTTCGCCGAGCGCCGGCTCGCGACGGCCGTGTATCTCGCGCTCCGGCTGCAGCGCCCGCTGCTGCTCGAAGGCGAGCCCGGCGTCGGCAAGACCGAGCTCGCGAAGGCGCTCGCCGTGGCCCTGCAGCGCGTGCTGCTGCGCCTGCAGTGCTACGACGGCCTCGAGCTGCGGGAAGCGCTCTACGAATGGAACTACGCCGCGCAGCTGTTGCACATGCGCGCGGTCGAAGGCAAGGAAAGCGCCGACCAGGTCGAGCGCGAGGTGTACCAGGACCGCTACCTCGTGCGCCGGCCGCTGCTGCAGGCGCTGCAGGCGCCGGAGCCCGGCGCGGTGCTGCTGATCGACGAGGTGGACCGCGCCGACGAGCCGTTCGAGGCCTTCCTGCTGGAGTACCTGGGCGAGTACCAGGTGAGCATCCCGGAGATCGGCACCATCCGCGCCCAGGCCACGCCGGTGACCATCCTCACCAGCAACCGCACGCGCGAGCTGAACGACGCGGTCAAGCGCCGCTGCCTCTACCACTGGCTCGACTATCCGGAGCGTGAACGCGAGTTGGCGATCGTGCGCGCGCGCGTGCCCGAGGCGAGCGAGGCGCTGTCGCGCCAGGTCGCCGCATTCGTCGGCCGTCTGCGCAGCCAGCCGTTCGCCAACGCGTTCCAGCGCGCCCCCGGCATCGCCGAGAGCGTGGAATGGGCCAAGGCCCTTGTCGCGCTCGACACGCTGGCGCTCGACCCCGAGGTGGTCACCGACACCGCCGGCATCCTCTTCAAGCAGCGCGACGACGTGAATGCCCTCACGCGCGAGCTCGCCACCGAGCTGCTGAAGCCCGAGGCCGAGCCGGCCTGAGCGCCCGCAGTCCATGACCGTCCTCGGGGATGCGCGCAGCGGAAAACTCGCCGACAACCTCGCCGGCTTCGGCCGCGCGCTGCGCCGCGCCGGCCTGCGGGTGGACAGTGCACGGATCGCGCTGGCCCAGGAGGCGGCGCAGCTCGTGGGCGTGGACGCCAAGGACGACCTCTGCGCGGCGCTCGAAGCCGTGCTCGTGAGCCGCGAGCAGGAGCGCGGCGTCTTCCGCGAGCTGTTCGAGGCTTGGTTCCGCGACCCGGAGATCGCCCACAAGCTGCTCGCGCAGATGCTGCCTTCCGCGCAGGGCCAGGCCCCCGCATCGAAGCGGCGTCCGCGGGTGAGCGAGGCGCTGGCGCCGCAGAAGCGCTTCGGCGGCGCACCGCGCCCGCCGGACAAGGAAGTCGAGTTCGACGCCGCGATGACGGCCAGCGACATCGCGCGCCTGAAGCACGCCGATTTCAACGCGCTGTCGGCCACCGAATTCCACCTGGTCGAGCGGCTGGCGCAGGACATCGCGCTGCCGGTGCCGACGGTGCGGATGCGGCGCACGCGTCCCGGCCAGCGCGGCGCGCAACTGCACTGGGCGCGCTCGCTGCGTCAGGCCGCACGCACCGGCGGCGAGCTGATGGTGCTCAAGCGCATGCAGCGCACGCGCCAGCCCCTGCCGCTGCTGGTGCTGGTGGACATCTCCGGCTCGATGGAGCGCTATGCCCGGCTGCTGCTCGCCTTCCTGCATGCCGCCACGCGCTCGCACCGCCGGCGCGACGTGTTCGCCTTCGGCACCGAACTGACCGACCTCACGCCTGCTTTCCGCGTGGCCGATACCGACGACATGCTGGCGGCGGCCAGTGCCGCGATCGCCGACTTCGCCGGCGGCACGCGCCTGGGCGAATCGCTGGCGACGCTGCGGCAGCGGCACGCGCGACGCCTGGTGGGCCGTCGCACGCTGGTGCTCGTCATCAGCGACGGGCTAGACACCGGCGAGCCCGCGGACCTGGAGCGCGAGCTCGATTGGCTGAAGCACCGCTGTCGCAGATTGTTGTGGTTGAACCCGCTGCTGCGCTTCGAAGGCTATGCTCCCCTGGCGCGCGGCGCCGCGGTGCTGCACCGGCACGCGCACGCCATGCTGGCCGTGCACAACCTGAGCAAGCTCCAGGACCTGGCCGCAAGCCTGGCCGAGCTGCTCGACCGATAACGAGAGAACGGACGAAGAAACATGGACATGCAAGGCAGCCGCCACCTGGCGGTGACGCAACAGCAGGCCTGGGACGCGCTGAACGATCCCGAGGTGCTGAAGGCGTGCATCCCGGGCTGCGAGAAGGTCGAGGCCACGGGCGAGAACCAGTACGCCATGGCGATGGCCGTGCGCATCGGCCCCGTGGCCGCGCGCTTCAACGGCCGCATCCAGCTGCTCGACGTGCAGCCGCCCAACAGCTATACGCTGCATTTCGAGGGGCAGGGCGGTCCCGCCGGCTTCGGCAAGGGCACGGCGCGGGTGAACCTCGCGCCGCCGGTGGAAGGCGGCGGCTGCGAACTGGGCTACACGGCGCAGGCGCAGGTGGGCGGCAAGATCGCGCAGGTGGGCCAGCGCCTGGTGGACGGCGTGGCGAAGTCCATGGCCGAGGATTTCTTCAAGCGCTTCGACGAGGAGATGCAGCGGCGCCATCCGCAGGCGTATGCCGCCGAAGCAGCCTTGCCGCCGCCTTCCGTGCCCGAGGCGGCGGCGGGACGCCGCATCCCCCTTTGGGCCTGGGTGCTGTTCGGGGTCGTGGTGCTGGTGCTGCTCCTGCTGCTCGTGCGCTGAGGCGCCGGTGGCCGCATCGCGACGCACACCGGGCTGCACGCGCCGCGCCATGTTGGGCGCAGCCGCGGCGCTGCTCGCACCCGCAGGCGCGCTGGCGCAAGGCGGCGCATCGCCGCCGGCCGCGCCCTGGCCAGCGGCCGCCCGCACCCAGCGCACCTTGTCGCTGGGCCTGCTGTCGCAGGCCGACGACCCTCGCTACGCTCCCGAGGTGCTCCAGCACGCCTATCCGAATGCACCGGGCGGCCGCTCGGCCCCCGCCGCGCAGCTGGCCCTGAACGACAGCATCGTCGCCCTGCAGGTCGCGGGATGGTCCGCGGCGCGGCTGGTGGAGGTGCAGGCACCCGATGCCGCCGGCGTGCCGGCCGCGCTGCGCCGGCTGCAGCGGCAGGGCGTGCAGCACGTGGTGCTGGAGCTGCCCGCCGCCGGCGTCGAGGCCGCGGCTTCCGCGGGGCAAGGGCTCATCCTGTTCAACGCGGCCGCGCCCGAGGACGCGCTGCGCGGCGCGCAATGCGCGCCGCACCTGCTGCACACGCTTCCCAGCCATGCGATGCAGATGGACGCCATCGCGCAGCTACTGGTGGCGCGGCGGTGGGGCCGCCCGCTGGTGCTGGTGGGCACGACGCCGCAGGACGCCTTGCTGCGTGCCGCCTGGCAGCGCAGCGTGCGCCGGTATGCCCTGACCCCCGTCGCCGAGAAGGTATTCGGGCCGGCGGATGACGTCCGGCTCCTCACGGCGGAGGTCGACTACGACGCGGTGGTGGTGCTGGACGCGCAGGGCCGCTTCGCCCGCGAGGTGCCGTACCGCACCGTGCTGCCGCGGCCGGTGGTGGGCAGCAACGGGGTGGTGGCCCAGGCCTGGAGCCCGTTCCACGAGAAGCACGGGGCGGAGGAGCTCACGCGGCGCTTCCTGCTGCGCACCGGCCGGGCGATGGGCAGCTACGACTGGGCGACGTGGGTCGCCGCGCGCGCGGCTGCCGCGGTGGCCTCCTCGTTCAACACGGCGACCGTCGCCCAGCAGTTGCAGGCGCTGCGCCAGGGCGCGGTGGGCGTCGATGGCTACAAGGGCCAGCGCCTTGGCTTCCGCGGCTGGGACGGGCAGCTGCGGCAACCGCTGCTGCTGGCGCACGGCAATGGCGTGGCCGACGTGGCGCCCCTGGAGGGCTTCCAGCACCCGGGGCACGTGCTGGACACGTTGGGCGTGGATGCGGCGGAGACGCAGTGCCGCGCCGGTTCCTAGCGCTTTCCCGCCCACCGCCCGGCCGCACCGCGCGTTAGGCTTGCAGCTCACGGAGGAGAAGCATGAAACAGGCTGTCCTGGCCGCCGCGGTGCTGGCGGCGTTCGAAGCGGGCGCGCAGACGCCCATGGCTCCGCCCGAGGCTGGTGAGCGCACCTTGCGGCCGGTGGTCGTGACGCCCACGCCGGGCGTGGCGCAGGAGGCCTTCGACACGCCGGCGTCGGTGGACGTGGTGCAGGGCGAGCAGCTGCGCAACGCGCAACTGCAGGTCAACCTGTCCGAGCCGCTGGTGCGCATCCCGGGCGTGGTCGCCTTCAACCGGCAGAACTACGCGCAGGACCTGCAGATCTCGGTGCGCGGCTTCGGCGCGCGTTCCACCTTCGGGGTGCGCGGCGTGCGCCTGTTCACCGACGGCATTCCCGCGACGGCGCCCGACGGGCAGGGCCAGGTCTCGCACTTCGACCTGGGTTCGGCCGACCGGCTGGAGGTGCTGCGCGGCCCGTTCTCGGCGCTGTACGGCAACTCCTCGGGCGGCGTGATCAGCCTCTTCACGGCCGACGGCGGGCCGCAGGAGGTGCTGGAAGCCGGCACCGCCTTCGGAGCCGACGGTGTGCGGCGCCAGAACGTGCGCTTCAGCGGCGAGGAAGGCGCGTGGAACTGGAACCTCGGCGCGACCCACTTCGAGACCGATGGCTTCCGCGACCACAGCGCGGCCGAGCGCAACGGCTTCAACGGCAAGCTGCGCCTGAAGGCGACGCAGGCCACTCGCGTCACCTTCGTGCTCAATGCGGTGGACATGCCGGACGTGCAGGACCCGCTGGGGCTCACGCGGGAGGATTGGGAGCGCGATCCCAGAGGAGTCGACGACGCAGCCATCGACTTCAACACGCGCAAGTCGGTCGACCAGGTGCAGGGCGGCATCATCGTCGATCACGTGTTGAACGACGTGCACGCGTTGAAGGTCACGACTTGGCGCGGGCAGCGCGGCACGGAGCAGTTCCAGTCCATCCCGCCGGAGACTCAGATCGCGCTGCCTCGCAACATTTTCACCCATCCCGGCGGCGTAATCTTGTTGGAGCGCGACTACCAAGGGCTGGACGCGCAATGGATCGCGCGCACCCGCGCCGGCGGCGGCTTGCTCACCTTTACGGCGGGCCTGACGGCAGACGAGCTCGAGGAGGACCGCCGCGGCTTCCGCAACTTCACCGGCCCGGCCGCCGCGCCCACCGCGGTGGGCGTGCGCGGTGAGCTGCGGCGCGACGAAAGCAACCGCGTGCGCAGCTTTGACCAGTATGCGCAGGCCCAATGGGAGGGCGAGCGTGTCAGCCTCACTGGCGGCCTGCGTCATTCGATCGTGCGATTCGACTCGCGCGACCGCTTCATCGCTCCCAATAACGGAGACGACAGCGGCTCTGCCCGCTACGAAGCCACGACGCCAGTGCTCGGGGTCGTCTACCACGTGAACGAGCGGCTGAACGTGTATGCCTCGGCGGGCAGGGGCTTTGAGACGCCCACGTTCAACGAACTGTCCTACCGGCCATCCCAGGAACCCGGCTTCAACTTCGACCTCAGGCCGGCGAAGAGCCGGCAATACGAGATTGGAGTCAAAGCGGAGCCCGCACGTGATTGGCGGATAAACGCAGCACTGTTCCAGGCCACGACCTCTGACGAGATCTCTGTACTCAGCAATACGCGTGGTAGGAGTACCTTCCAGAACGTGGGCAAAACGCGCCGCCAAGGCTTCGAGCTGGCCGTGGACGGCCAGTTCAGCTCTGCATGGTCGACGTATGCAGCGCTCACCTACCTCGATGCGCGGTTCCGCACGCCCTTCCTCACTTGCGCGGGGGCAGGTTGCGCTTCAGCGAACACGCCCGTCTCGGCAGGCAATCGCATCCCGGGAATTCCGCGCGTCACTGCATACGCCGAAGTGGCTTGGAAGCATCGACCGTGGGGGCTGGAAACGGCACTGGAAACGCGCCACATCGGCAGCATCCCTGTAAATGACCTCAACACCGACGCCACCCCGGCAGCGACGATCTT
Organism: Comamonadaceae bacterium; assembly: GCA_004144865.1. GTDB lineage: Bacteria > Pseudomonadota > Gammaproteobacteria > Burkholderiales > Burkholderiaceae_C > Ramlibacter. The sequence continues at coordinate 9,796 of SEAY01000050.1, read as the reverse complement.
CAATTTGCGCCTATCGCTTCTGCAGAGACGCGGCCATTGGACCTTCCGGGAATTCCTGCGGCTGGACAACATCGCGGACCGGAAGTATGTAGGCTCGGTGATCGTGAACGATGGCAACGACCGCTTCTTCGAGCCCGCGCCGGGCCGGACGTGGCTGCTCGGAGTGAATGCGTCCTACGCCTTCTGAGGGGGGAAGGGAGTCGGCATGGAAAACCTCGACGTGATGGTGCTGCGCACGCTGCGCGACTGGCGCGCGGCGGGCCAGCGCGCGCTGCTCGCCACGGTGGTGCGCACCTGGGGTTCCTCGCCGCGGCCGATCGGTTCGATCATGGCGCTGGCCGAGGACGGCGCGGTGGTCGGCTCGGTGTCGGGCGGCTGCATCGAGGACGACCTGATCTACCGCCACACGCGCGCTTATGCGGGCGAGGAGCCCGGCCACCAGATCCCGTCGGGGCCGCCGTCCTTCGTGAAGTACGGCGTGACGGCCGACGAGGCCCACCGCTTCGGTCTGCCGTGCGGCGGCACGCTGGAACTGCTGCTGGAGTACGACCCCGATCCGGACGCGCTGGATCAACTCGTGCGCGGGCTGGAAGCCGGGCGCCTGATGCGGCGCACGGTGCGCCTGGCGGACGGGCAGGTCACGCTGAGCGAAGCGGACGCGCCGCAGGAACTCGCGCTCTCCGGCGACCTGCTCGCGAACACCTTCGGTCCCGAATACCGCATGCTGCTGATCGGCGCGGGACAGCTCACCGAGTACCTCGCGACGATGGCGCTGTTCAGCGGCTTTGCCGTGACGGTGTGCGACCCGCGCGAGGAATACCGCGGCGGCTGGAGCGTGGCGGGCGTCAAGGTGGTGAGCGACATGCCCGATGACGTGGTGCTCGCCTTCCGCGCGGACCGGCGCAGCTGCGTGATCGCGCTGACGCACGATCCCAAGCTCGATGACCTCGCGTTGATGGAGGCGCTGAAGACGACGGCCTTCTACGTCGGCGCCATCGGCAGCCGCCGCAACAACGAGGCGCGCCACCAGCGCATGATCGAACACTTCGGCCTCACCGCCGCGGACCTGCAGCGCCTGCGCGGGCCCATAGGCATCTTCATCGGCAGCAAGACGCCCTCGGAAATCGCGGTGAGCATCATGGCGGAAGTGCTGGCCGTGAAGAACGGCGTGACCCTGCCGCGCGACATGGAAGTGGCGCAGGCGAAGAACCTGCGGGCCGTGCAGGAGAACGATGCGGGGGCGTTGGTGTGCGGGGTGGCGGGGCGGTGACGCATCGTCGTCCCCGCGGAGGCGGGGACCCAGGGCGTTGAAAGGCGGCCATCGGCCGCGGTTCCGCCGGGAGCCCTGGATTCCCGCCTCCGCGGGAATGACGGAAAGGTCAGTCCCGTAGGGTGGGCACGCGTGCCCACCACGGCATCAGCTACGCCACGGCAACTCCAGCGCGCTCCCATCCGGCAGCGCCACCGGCACCGGCGTCGCCGCGAACACCGCGGTCGTCTCCAGCGGCTCGCTCCCCACGTTGAAGAGCTGGTGCGGCACGTTCGCCGGCAGCAGCACGGTCTGCTGCGGCCCGAAAGCGTGCACCTCGCCGCCGATGTGCACCTCGCCGCGGCCGGCCAGGCACATCACGATCTCCTCGCAGCTGTGCGAGTGCGGCGGCGTGGCGCCGCCGGGGGCGAGCGACTGGCGCCAGAGGCTCAGGGACTGCAGGCCGTCGCGGCTGCCGGCCCAGGTGGCGTGGGACACGCCGGGGATGGGCGTCGCTTCCGGACGCGGCTGTTCGACGACGAAGGCGGAAAGGCTCATGGAAGGCTCCTGGTTGGGTGGGTGAAGAAGTGCAGCGCTGGCGAAACGAAGTGTCCCGCCGCCCGTGCCGCCGAACAAGACGCGGCAGTGCCGTAACATTGAGGACATCCGTTCCTCAATGGGATGTCGCCCATGCAGTCGCTGCAGCAGCTCGCCGCCTTCGCCGAGACCGCCAAGCACGGAAGCTTCGCCGCCGCCGCGCGCGAGACCGGCAGTGCACCTTCCACCCTGGCCAAGGCCGTCGCGCGGCTGGAGCAGGCGCTGGGCGTCAAGCTGTTCCACCGCACCACGCGCCAGGTGAGCCTCACGCCCGACGGCGAACGCCTGTTCGGGCGCTGCCAGCGTCTGCTGGCCGAAGTGGAGGACTTGCACGCCGACGCCTCGGGCGTGCGCGAGGCCCCCAGCGGCACGCTGCGCATCGACATGCCCATCGTGCTGGGACGCCGCCTCATGCTGCCGCTGCTGGCGCGCATGTCGCAGCGGCATCCGGCGCTCTCGCTCGACGTGCGGCTGCACGACAGCTACGTGGATCTCGTCAAGGAGGGCATCGACGTCGCGGTGCGCGTGGGCTCGCTGAAGGATTCGGGCCTCGTCGCGCGGCGCTTCGGCACGCAGGCCATGGTGCTGGTGGCCAGCCCCGCCTACCTGGAGCAGCACGGCACGCCCAAGCGGATCGACCAGCTGTCCGCGCACGGCGCGCTGCTGTTCCGCATGCCCAGCACCGGCAAGGACAGGCCGTGGCAGTTCCGCCAGCGCGGCCAGCCGGTGGAGCTGCACCCGGCCTCGCGCGTGCGCATCAACGACGGCGAAGGCCTCGTCGAGGCGGCGCGCCTGGGCCTGGGGCTCGCGCAGTTGCCGGATTACTTCGTGCGCGAGGCGCTGGCACGTGGCGAGCTGGTGGAAGTGCTGCCCTCGTCGCGCCCGGCGCCGATGCCGATCTCCATCGTGTACCCCGGCGCGCGACTGGTGCCGCAGCGGGTGCGGGCGCTGATGGCGGAGCTGGAGACGCTGCGCTGGTGATCCGTCATTCCCGCGCAGGCGGGAATCCAGGGCGTCCAAATGAAAAGCGCCGCAGCGCGGCGCCTCGCCTGGGTCCCCGCCTGCGCGGGAACGACGGGCTACTCACATCTTCCGATAAGCGTCCACCAGCTGCTGCCCCTCCGGCCCGGCCTTCTCCAGCCACTCCTTCAGCATCTGGTCGCCGACCTTCTTCATGTCGGTCTTCAGTTGCGCGGACGGCTGGTGGATGGTCATGCCGGCGCCCTTGAGCTTCTCCAGCACTTCGGTGTTGGTCTTGCGGCTCATCTCCCAGCCGCGCTTCTCGGCATCGGCCGCAGCCTTCAGCACGGCGTCCTGCGTGCCCTTGTCCAGCGCATTGAAGGCGGCGCGGTTGACGATGACCGCGTTCTTGGGCAGCCAGGCCTGGGTGTCGTACCAGTTCTTGATGTGCTCGTAGGTCTTGGAATCCCAGCCCGTGGAGCCGGACGACATGTACGAATCGACGACGCCGGTGGCCATCGCCTGCGACAGTTCCGCGGCCTGCACCGTGACGGGCTGCGCGCCCACCAGTTCGGCGATGCGCGCGGTGGCCGGGCTGTAAGCCCGCCACTTCAGTCCCTTCATGTCGGCGGCCGAGGAGATCGCCTTCTTCGTGTAGATGCCCTGGGGCGGCCACGCCACGGCGTACAGGACCATCATGCCCTGCTCGCCGAGCTTCTTGTCCACCAGCGGCTTCTGGGCGCGCCACAGCTTGGCGGCGGCGTCGTAGCTGTCGGCCAGGAAGGGAATGCCGTCGGCGCCGAAGATCTGCCACTCGTTCTGGAAGTTCACCAGCAGGATCTCGCCGATCTGCGCCTGGCCGCCCTGCACGGCGCGCTTGATCTCGGGCGCCTTGTAGAGGGACGCGTTGGGGTGCACGGTGATCTTGAGCTTGCCGCCGCTCGCCTTGTCGACGTCGTTGGCGAACTGCACCAGGTTCTCGGAGTGGAAGTTGCCGGCGGGGTAGGCGGCAGGCAGGTCCCATTTGGTCTGGGCGGCGGCTTGGCCGGCCAGGGCCAGCGCGGCGACGGACAGGGCGAACTTCAGGTTCATGCGGGCTCCGGGAGGGAATGGATGTTGTGTGTGCGGGCAGCTTACGTGCAATTCCCATGCCGCCGGATGCGGTCTTTCCCGAAGCGCCGGCGCCATTCCCGCCCCCGCCGGAGGCATTGGCGGACGCGGCCAGGTGGCCTGTTCGTACGCGCCTCGGCGCCTTCTCCCTGCTAGAGTGGGCCGATGCCTGAACACGCGATCGAGCTGTCCACCGCCTGGGGCCAACTGAGCGGCACGCTGCTGCTGCCGGAAGGCCGCGGGCCCTGGACGGCTGCGCTGCTGGTGGCGGGCTCCGGGCCCACGGACCGCGACGGCAACAATCCCTTGCTGCCCGCGCCCATCGACAACCTGAAACGGCTGGCCCAGGCGCTCGCCGCGCGCGGCATCGCCTCCCTGCGCTACGACAAGCGCGGGGTGGGCGCGAGCGCCTATCCGGGCCTGAGCGAAGAGAAGCTGCGCTTCGAAGACCTGGTCGACGACGCCGTGGCGCTCGCCGGCCTGCTGGCGGCCGACGAGCGCATCGCGCGGGTCGTACTGGTGGGACACAGCGAAGGCGCGCTGATTTCCGCGCTGGCGGCCGAAGATGCGAACGCGGCCGCCGTGGTGTCCGTGGCCGGTGCGGGCAGCCGCGCCTCCACGCTGTTGCGCACCCAGATCGAGGGCGTGCTGCCGGCGGATCTGTCGCAGCCCGCGCTCGCGGCCCTGGACTCGCTGGAGCGGCAGCAGCCCGTGGCCGACGTCCACGATGGCCTGGTCCTGCTGTTCCGCCCGACGGTGCAGCCCTACCTGATGTCCTGGTTCCGCCACGACCCCGCACAGGTGCTCGGCGAACTCGAGGTGCCCGTGCTCTTGGTGCACGGCACGGCCGATCCGCAGGTGGGCGTCGAGCACGCGCGGATGTTGCAGGCCGGCAAGCCGGACGCGCGGCTGGCGATCGTGGATGGGATGGACCACCTGTTGTCCGTGAATGGCGACATCCCGCGCGGCGCCGAGGTGCTGGCGCAGCAGGTGGTGGAGTGGTTGCAGGAGATCGATGTGGGGGTGGCGGCTTAGGGCGTCGGGGTTCCTGCGTCACCCCGACCTACCGGAAGGCGGCTGCCCGTAGGCCGGTGGTGAGCCTTGCGAACCCCGGTGAACTCACATCCGCCCCGGCAACCACGTCGCGATCTGCGGCACGAACCACAGCAGCAGCACCATCGCCACCATCAGCAGGAAGAACGGCAGCGTCACGCGCGCCAGCCAGGTGATCTCCTTGCCGGTCATGCCCTGCAGCACGAACAGGTTGAAGCCCACCGGCGGCGTGATCTGCGCCATCTCCACCACGATCACGACGAAGACGCCGAACCATACCAGGTCGTAGCCGGCTGCCTGCACCGTGGGCAGGATCACGCCCATCGTGAGCACCACCATCGAGATGCCATCCAGGAAGCAGCCGAGGATGATGTAGAACAGCGCGAGCACCAGCATCAGGGCGAACGGCGAAAGCCCCAGCGAGCCCACGAACTCCGCCAGGTGCCGCGGCAGGCCGATGTACCCCATCGACAGCGTGAGGAAGGCCGCGCCCGCGAGGATCAGCGCGATCATGCAGTACAGGCGGGTCGCGCCCAGCAGCGAGTCGCGGAAGGTCGTCCAGTTCAGCGAACGCTGGAAGGCCGACAGCACCAGCGCGCCCACGACGCCCACGGCCGCCGCTTCGGTGGCCGTGGCGACGCCGGTGTAGATGGAGCCGAGCACGCCCGCGATCAGCACCACCACGGGGATCAGGTGGCGCGACTCGTGCAGCTTCTGCCCGAAGGTCAGCACCACGTCGGGCACGGGGATGCGATCGCGGTTCAGCGCGGCCCACACGGCCAGGTAGCCGGAAAACAGCGCCGCCAGCAGGATGCCCGGCAGGATGCCCGCGACGAACAGCTTCGCGATCGACACGTCCGCCGTCACGCCGTACACGATCATGATGATCGACGGCGGAATCAGCAGGCCCAGCGTGCCGGCGCCGGCCAGCGAGCCGATGGTGATCTCCTCCGGGTAGCCGCGCTTGCCCAGCTCGGGCAGCGTCATCTTGCCGATGGTCGCGCAGGTGGCGGCCGACGAACCGGACACGGCGGCGAAGATGGTGCAGCCGATCACGTTGGTGTGCAGCAGGCGTCCGGGCAGCCGGGTGACCCACGGTGCGAGCCCGCGGAACATGCTTTCGCTGAGCTTGGTGCGAAAGAGGATCTCGCCCATCCAGATGAAGAGGGGCAGGGCGGTGAGCGTCCAGCTGGAGGCCGAGCCCCACACCGTCACGGCCATCGCGTCGCCGGCGGGCCGGCTGGAGAACAGCTGCATGCCTATCCACGCGACGCCCGCGAGCGTGAGGCCGATCCACACGCCCGAGCCGAGCAGCAGGAACAGCGTGACGATCAGCAGCGTGGTGATCAGGAGGTCATTCATTGTGCAGGGCCTCCGCGTTCTCCGGCACGGGCCGGCGGCCGCGCAATTCCAGCACCCACTCGTCGGCCAGTGCGATGAACAGGATCACGGCGCCGACGGCCATCGCCAGCTGCGGGATCCACAGCGGCGTGGCGTCGTTGCCGGTGGAGATGTCGTGGAAGGCATGCGACTGCCAGGCCAGCCGCACCGAGTACCACGCGAAGAGCGCCCCGAGCAGCAGGCCCGCCGAGTGGGCCCAGATCTCCAAGGCCCGGCGCGCGCGTCCCTGCAGGTGGGAGAGCAGCAGGGTGACGCGGATGTGCTCGTTGCGCTTGAGGGTGTGGGCCAGCGCCAGGAAGCCCGCCGCCGCCATGGCGTAGCCCGCATAGGCATCGGTGCCGGGCACGTGGAAGCTGAGCTGGCGGCTCACGATGGACAGCAAGACCATCAGGAGCACGCCGATCATGGCGAGGGCGGCCAGCCAGGCAGCCGCGTCGTAGAGGAGATCCAGCAGACGTCGCATAGAGCCTTCGTTGTTTTCGCCCGAGTGTAGGGGCGGTTCTTCCATAATCATCCGATGACTTCCCCCACCCCGAAATGGCAGTTCTGGATCGACCGCGGAGGCACCTTCACGGACGTCGTGGGCCGGCGGCCCGATGGCCAGCTGGTCACGCACAAGCTCCTGTCGGACAACCCTGAGCAATACCGCGATGCGGCCGTGGCGGGCATCCGCCACCTGCTGGGGCTGCGGCCGGGCCAGCCGATCACGCCGGACGCGGTGGACTGCGTGAAGATGGGCACCACGGTCGCCACCAACGCACTGCTGGAGCGCAAGGGCGAGCCGACCCTGCTGGTCACCACGCGGGGCTTCCGCGATGCCTTGCGAATTGCGTACCAGAACCGGCCGCGCCTGTTCGACCGCCACATCGTGCTGCCGGAGCTGCTGTACCGCGAGGTGATCGAGGCGCAGGAGCGCGTGGGCGCGCAGGGCGAAATGGTGCAGCCGCTGGACGAGGCGCACCTGCGCAGTGCGCTGCAGGCGGCCCATGGGCGCGGCCTGCGCAGCGTGGCGATCGTGTTCCTGCACGGCTATCGCTTCACCGGCCATGAAGCGAAGGCGCGCGACATCGCGCGCGAAGTGGGTTTCACGCAGGTGAGCACCTCGCACGAGACCAGCCCCATGATGAAGATGGTGAGCCGGGGCGATACGACGGTGGTGGACGCCTACCTGTCGCCCATCCTGCGGCGCTACGTGGAGCAGGTCGCCGCCGAAATGCCGGGGGTGAAGCTGTTCTTCATGCAGTCCTCCGGCGGCCTCACGGACGCGCATGCCTTCCAGGGCAAGGACGCGATCCTGTCCGGCCCGGCCGGCGGCATCGTGGGCATGGCGCGCACCGCGCAGCTTGCGGGTCACGAGCGCGTGATCGGCTTCGACATGGGGGGCACGTCCACCGACGTGTCGCACTTCGCCGGCGAATTCGAGCGCGAGTTCGAGACACAGGTGGCGGGCGTGCGCATGCGTGCACCGATGATGAGCATCCACACGGTGGCCGCGGGCGGCGGGTCGATCCTGGAGTTCGACGGCGCGCGTTTCCGCGTGGGTCCGGAAAGCGCCGGCGCCAATCCGGGGCCGGCGAGCTACCGGCGCGGCGGCCCGCTGGCGGTGACCGACGCCAACGTGATGGTCGGCAAGATCCAGCCGCGCTACTTCCCGCCGGTGTTCGGGCCGCGGGGCGACGAGCCCCTGAGCCACGACGCGGTGCGGGACAAGTTCGGCGAGCTCGCGCAGCGCACCGGCCGCAGCGCCGAGGAGGTGGCCGAGGGCTTCATCGCCATCGCCGTGCAGCAGATGGCCAACGCGATCAAGAAGATCTCGGTGGCGCGCGGCTACGACGTCACGCGCTACACGCTGCAGTGCTTCGGCGGCGCCGGCGGCCAGCACGCCTGCATGGTGGCGGACGCCCTGGGCATGTCGCGCGTGTTCGTGCACCCGCTGGCCGGCGTGCTGTCGGCCTACGGCATGGGCCTCGCGGACCAGAACGTGATCAAGGAGCAGGCGGTCGAAGTGCTGCTGTCGCCCGAGAACCTGCCGCAGGTGCGGAAGGTGCTCGACGAACTCGCCTCCGCCGCGCAGGCCGAACTGCAAAGGCAGCAGGTGAGCGGCAACGCGGTGGAAGTGCGGCGGCGCGTGCACGTGCGCTACCAGGGCAGCGACTCCGCGCTGGTGGTCGCCTTCGGCACGCAGGAGGAGATCGTGGCCGGCTTCGAGGCGGCCTACCGCCAGCGCTTCTCGTTCCTGATGCCCGGCAAGCCAATGATCGTCGAGGCGGTGTCGGTCGAGGCCATCGTGGCTGGCGATGCGCCGGAAGAGCCGCGGCACGCGCTGCATCCTTCGCGCGAAGTGCCCCGGCGCGAGACCGTGCGCATGTACTCCGGCGGCCAGTGGCACGAGGCGGCGCTCGCGGTGCGGGAAGACCTGCGCCCGGGCGATGTGGTCGCGGGGCCGGCGATCATCGCGGAGAAGAACGCCACGACGGTGGTGGAGCCCGGCTGGCAGGCGCGCATCACGGACCTCGACCACATCCTGCTGGACCGCACCTCGCCGCGCGCGGTGAAGTTCGCGGCGGGCACGCAGGTGGATCCGGTGCTGCTGGAGGTGTTCAACAACCTGTTCATGAACATCGCCGAGCAGATGGGGCTGCAGCTGCAGAACACGGCGTACTCGGTGAACATCAAGGAGCGGCTGGACTTCTCCTGCGCGCTGTTCGACGCCGAGGGCAACCTGATCGCGAACGCGCCGCACATGCCGGTGCACCTGGGCAGCATGGGCGAAAGCATCAAGACGGTGATCCGCGAGAACGCCGGCCGCATGTCACCGGGCGACGTGTACGTGCTGAACGACCCGTACCACGGCGGCACCCACCTGCCGGACGTGACCGTGATCACACCCGTCTACCTGAATGCCAAGGCCCCGGAACCCACGTTTTATGTGGGCTCAAGAGGCCACCACGCGGACATCGGCGGCACGACGCCCGGCTCCATGCCGCCCTTTTCGACCCGGATCGAGGAGGAGGGCGTGCAGATCAACAACGTCAAGCTGGTGGATCGCGGCACGCTGCGAGAAGCCGAGATGCTCGCGTTGCTGCGCAGCGGAACCTACCCCAGCCGCAATCCCGGGCAGAACATGGCCGACCTCAAGGCGCAGATCGCCGCCAATGAGAAAGGCGTTCAGGAGTGCGCAGGATGGTCGACCATTTCGGGCTGGACGTCGTCCAGGCCTACATGCGCCATGTGCAGGACAACGCGGAGGAGTCGGTGCGCCGCGTCATCACGAGGCTGAAGGACGGCCGGTTCACCCTGCCCCTGGACAACGGCGCGCAGATCCAGGTGGCCATCCGCGTCGACGCCGCGGGCCGCAGTGCGGAGATCGACTTCACCGGCACGTCGCCGCAGCAGGCCAACAACTTCAATGCGCCCACGGCCGTG
>SEAY01000049.1 GCA_004144865.1 Comamonadaceae bacterium | reverse complement strand
GCTGACGGCAGGCGGCGGGCTGGTCATGGCTGCTCCTCCCTCCCCCAGGGGGGGAGGGAGGAGCAGCCATGACCAGCCCGCCGCCTGCCGTCAGCGACCAGCCGGTCCTGAAGCTCCTCAACGTCGAGAGCGCCTACGGCCCGATCAAGGCGATCCGGGGCGTGAGCCTGCAGGTGCGGCGCGGCGAGATCGCCACCGTGCTGGGCTCCAATGGCGCCGGCAAGTCGACCATCCTGAAGACCATCTCCGGGATCATCGACCCGCGCAAGGGCAGCATCGAGTTCAAGGGCGAGGACATCACCGCACGCGATCCCGCCTTCATCGTGCAGCAGGGCCTGTCGCATGTGCCCGAGGGCCGCGAGGTGTTCCCGCTGCTGTCGGTGCACGACAACCTGCTGATGGGCGCCTACACGCGCAGCGACCGCGACGGCATCGCGCGCGACATGGAGGCGGTGTACCGCTATTTCCCCATCCTGCAGGAGCGCGCCACGCAGGATGCCGGCCTGCTCTCGGGCGGCCAGCAGCAGATGCTGGCGATCTCGCGCGCCATCATGGCCGCGCCGCACCTGATCCTGCTGGACGAGCCCAGCCTGGGCCTGAGCCCCAAGCTCACCAAGGAGATCTTCGAGATCGTGGTGCGCATCAACCGCGAGCGCGGCACCACCATCCTGCTGGTGGAGCAGAACGCCAACATGGCGCTCAACGCCGCCGACTACGGCTACGTGCTGGAGAACGGCCGCATCGTGATGGAGGACACCTGCGCCCGACTGCGCGAGAAGGAAGACATCAAGGAGTTCTACCTGGGCATGAAGGAAGCCGGCGTGCGCGGCGAGCGCAGGTGGAAGAAGAAGAAGACCTGGCGATGAAGATGACGGCAACCGAGGAACGGCCATGAGCAGGCTCTGGGACCTGTCCCACATCGTCCCCGTGGAGCGCATCGTGCTGGAGGGCGCCACGGTGCCCGCCATGTTCTGGAACGGCGTGCGCGAGCGCGCCGACCGCGTCTGGATGCGCCAGAAGGACCTGGGCATCTGGCGCAGCTGGACCTGGGCGCAGACCGGCGCCATCGTGCGCGAGGTGGCGCACGGCCTCCTCGCCCTGGGCTTCGCGCCGCGCGACACGGCCTCCATCCTGTCGAACACCAGCGCCGAGTGGGTGTGGGTGGACCTCGCCATCCTGAGCTGCGGCGGCGTGTCCAACGGCATCTATCCCACCGACGCGGCCTCGCAGGTGCAGTACCTGTGCGAGGACTCCGGCACCCGCATCCTGTTCGTCGAAGACGAGGAGCAGCTGGACAAGGCGCTGGAGATGCGCGAGCGGCTGCCGCACCTGCAGAAGATCGTGGTGTTCGACATGGAGGGACTGCGCGACCTGCAGGACGCCACGGTCCTGAGCCTGGACGCCTTGCGCGAGCTGGGCCGCGCGCACGCGGCGCAGCACCCCGACCTGCTGCAGCAGCGCGTGGCCGCCCTTGACCCGGAGGCGCTGGCGATCCTGGTCTACACGTCGGGCACCACGGGCAAGCCCAAGGGCGCGATGCACCGCCACGCCGCGCTGGTCTACATGGTGCATGCGTACAACCGCTTCCTGCCGCAGGACGAGCGGGACGAGCGGATGTGCTTCCTGCCGCTGTGCCACATCGCCGAGCGCATCGCGGGGGAGTACTTCCCGCTCTACACCGGCTCCGTGGTGAATTTCGTGGAGAACCCCGAGACGGTGCCGGAGAACATCCGCGAAATCCAGCCCACGGTGTTCTTCGCGGTGCCGCGCGTGTGGGAGAAGTTCTACTCGGGCGTGATGATCGCGCTGAAGGAGGCCAGCGGCCTGCAGCAGGCGGCCTATGCATGGTCCATCGGCGTCGGCACGCGCATCGCCGACCGGGTGATGGCCGGGCAGCCGGTGGGCGCGGCGCTCAAGGCGCAGTTCCAGCTGGCGCGCTGGATAGCGCTGGGCAACGTGCGCAAGATGATCGGCATCGACCGCGCGCGCTACCTGCTGACGGGCGCGGCGCCGATCTCCGCCGACCTCGTGCGCTGGTATCTCGCGCTGGGCGTGCCGATGCTGGAGGCCTGGGGCATGACGGAAACCTGCGGCGCCTCCACCTGCATCCCGCCGTGGAAGATCAAGCCCGGCTCCATCGGTCCCGCGGGCGAGCACAACCGGATGCGCATCGACCCGCAGACCGGCGAGATCCAGGTGCAGGGACCCAACATCTTCTCGGGTTACCTGAACCAGCCGGAGAAGACCGCCGAGTCCTTCACCGAGGACGGCTGGTTCCGCACCGGCGACGTCGGCACGGTGGACGACGAAGGCTTCTACCGCATCACCGACCGGATGAAGGACATCATCATCACCGCGGGCGGCAAGAACGTCACGCCCAGCGAGTGGGAGAACGAGCTCAAGTTTTCGCCCTACATCACCGATGCCGTGGTGATAGGCGACAAGCGCGCCTACCTCACGGTGATCGTGATGATCGACCAGGAGAACGTGGAGAAGTACGCGCAGGACAACGGCGTGCCCTTCTCCAACTACGCGTCCCTCACGCGCGCGCCCGAGGTGCAGGCGCTGATCCAGTCCGAGATCGACCGCGTGAACCGCAAGTTCGCGCGGGTGGAGCAGGTGAAGAAGTTCTTCCTGCTCGACACGCAGCTGACGGCCGAAGACGAGGAACTGACACCCACGATGAAGCTCAAGCGCAAGCTGGTGCAGGACAAGTATTCGCAGCAGATCGAGGCGATGTACCGGTAAGCCCCCCACGTTGTCATCCCGGGCTCGACCCGGGATCCATGCGGCGGATCGGGCGCCGTCGTGGATTGCGGGTCGAGCCCGCAATGACACCCTACGTTTTCCCATCCAACTCAAGGAAACCTCATGAAGTTGAAGTCCACCCTCGCGGCCGCCGCTCTCGCGGCCCTGGGTTGCGTCCCCGCGCTCGCGCAGCAGGGCGTGAGCAAGAACGAGATCCTGGTCGGGACGATCCAGGACATGTCCGGCCCGCTGGCGGGCTACGGCAAGCAGGCGCGCAACGGCATGCTGCTGCGCATCGAGGAGCTCAACGAGCAGGGCAGCATCCACGGTCGCAAGCTCAAGCTCGTGGCCGAGGACGACGGCTACGATCCCAAGAAGGCGGTGCTCGCCGCGCAGAAGCTGGTGAACCAGGACAAGGTGTTCATCGTCGCCGGCCACCTTGGCACGGCGCAGAACATGGCGGCCATGCCCGTGCAGTTCGAGAAGAACATCGTCAACTTCTTCCCGATCACCGCAGCGCGCGAGATGTACGAGCCGCTGCACAAGCTGAAGTACTCCTTCGCCGCCACCTACTACGACCAGGTGCGCCTGGCGGTGCCGAAGCTGGTGAAGGAGAAGAACGTCAGGAAGGTCTGCACGATCTACCAGGACGACGACTTCGGCCTGGAAGTCCTGCGCGGCAGCGAGGCTGGCCTCAAGTCGATCGGCATGGACTTCGCCGAGAAGACCACCTACAAGCGCGGCGCGACCGACTTCTCCTCGCAGGTCGCGAAGATGAAGGCGGCCGGCTGCGAGATGGTGGTGCTGGGCACGATCATCCGCGAGACCATCGGCACGATAGGCACGGCGAAGAAGAGCGGCTTCAACCCGATCTTCGTGGGCTCCAGCGCGGCCTACACCGACCTGATCCACAAGCTGGGCGGCCCGGCCATGGACGGCCTCTATGCCGCCATGACCGTGCAGCACCCCTACCTGGACGAGGCTTCGCAGCCGATGCGCTTCTGGGCCAACAAGTACAAGACCAAGTTCAACGAGGATCCCACGGTGTTCTCGGTCTACGGCTACATGATCATCGACCAGTTCATCAAGGCCGCGCAGAAGGCCGGCCCCAACCTCACGACGGACAGCTTCGTGAAGGCGATGGACACGATGGCCTTCGAGCCCGACATGTTCGGCTCGGCCCGCAGCTCCTACACCGCGACCAAGCGGCTGGGCAACGACCAGAGCCGCCTGTCGCAGATCCAGGGCGGGAAATGGGTGGTGGTGTCGGATTACCTGAAGTGACGTTCCGTCGTTCCCGCGGAGGCGGGAACCCAGGGCGCCCTGGATCCCCGCCTGCGCGGGGATGACGAAAAGGAGGCCGCCGCAAGGCGGCCTTCCTCATTCATGGTCATCCCCTAGTGGTAACCGCCAGCTTGACGCTGGAGGCCTGCGGGAAAGAATGCTTCCCACTTACACCTCGCAGGAGACCCGTGATGAAGCTCCAGACCGCCACCCTGGCCGCGCTCTCGCTCGCGTGCGGCCTCGCGTCCGCGCAGAACGCCAACCAGGGCGTCTCGAAGAACGAGATCGTCCTCGGCTCCATCCAGGACCTCTCGGGGCCCATCGCCGGCTTCGGCAAGCAGGTGCGCCTGGGCATGATGCTGCGGGTGGACGAGATCAACGAGCAGGGCGGCGTCAACGGCCGCAAGCTGCGCCTGATCGTCGAGGACTCCGCCTACGACCCGCGCAAGGCGGTGCTCTCGGCGCAGAAGCTGGTGAACCAGGACAAGATCTTCGCCATGGTCGGCCACATCGGCACGGCGCAGAACATGGCGGCGATGCCGGTGCAGTTCGAGAAGAACGTCATCAACTTCTTTCCCGTGACGGCGGCGCGCGAGATGTACGAGCCCTTCCACCGCCTGAAGTACTCGTTCGCGGCCACCTACTACGACCAGATGCGCACGGTGGTGCCCAAGCTGGCGAAGGACAAGGGCAGCAAGAAGGTCTGCACCATGTACCAGGACGACGAGTTCGGGCTGGAAGTGATGCGCGGCGCCGAGGCGGGCCTCAAGGCGGCCGGCATGGAACTGGCCGAGAAGACCACCTACAAGCGCGGCGCCACCGACTTCTCCTCGCAGGTCGCGCGCCTGAAGGCGTCGGGCTGCGACATGGTGGTGCTGGGCACCATCATCCGCGAGACCATAGGCGCCATCGGCGAGGCGCGCAAGACCGGCTACAACCCGGTGTTCGTGGGCTCCAGCGCGTCGTACACCGACCTGATCCACAAGCTGGGCGGCAAGGCCATGGACGGCCTCTACGCCACCCACACGGCCCAGCACCCCTACGTGGACGAGGCCTCGCAGCCGATCCGCTTCTGGGCCAACAAGTACAAGACGAAGTTCAACGAGGACCCGACGGTCTTCTCGGTGTACGGCTACCAGGCCGTGGACACCTTCGCCCGCGCGGCTGCCAAGGCCGGGCCCAACCTCAGCACCGAGGCCTTCATCAAGGCCATGGACACCATGAGCGTGCCCGGCGACATCTTCGGCAGCCCCGAGATGAAGTTCGGCCCGCAGAAGCGCCTGGGCAACGACCTGTCACGCATGTCGCAGATCCAGGACGGGCGCTGGAAGGTGGTTTCGGACTACGTGAAGCCGTAACGGGCGCACCGCTGCCTGTCATTGCGGGCTTGACCCGCAATCCGGATCCCGACTCGAGGCCGGGATGACAGATCCTGAAACGCCGCCCACCCAGGCGGCCTTTTTGCTACGCTCGACCGGATGAGTTCGCCCAACCCCGCCCAGAACCCGCAACTGGAGTTCAAGTCGCTCCTGGCGGTGGTGCTGCTGGCATCGCTGCTGTTCGCCCTGATCATCTGGCCCTTCTTCGGCGCGGTGTGCTGGGCCGTCTTCATCGCCATCGTGTTCTGGCCGCTGCACCAGCGCTTCCTGCGCGGAAGCCACAACCATCCCAACATGGCCGCGGCCGCCACCCTCACCGTGGTCCTGCTCATCGTGATCCTCCCGATGGCGATGGTGGCCGCGGCCGTCACGCAGGAAGCGTCGGTGTTCCTGGAGCGCATGCGCTCCGGCGAGATCCAGATCGGCGTCTTCTTCCAGAAGTTCGTGGAGGCGCTGCCGAACTGGGCGCGTTCCATGCTCCAGCGCTTCGGCATCTCGGACCTCGGGGTGGTGCAGCAGAAGCTGCTGGCGGCGCTGTCCAACAGCGGCCAGGTGGTCACCTCGCGGGTCATGAGCATCGGGCAGGTCACGCTCGATTTCGTGGTGGCGTTCTTCGTGATGCTCTACATCGTGTTCTTCCTGTTCCGCGACGGCGAGCGCCTCACGCGCGGCATCCAGCGCTCCATCCCGCTGCAGCCGCTGCACACCGAGCGCTTCATGCGGCAGTTCGCCACCGTGGTGCGCGCCACGGTCAAGGGCAACATCGTGGTGGCGCTGGTCCAGGGCACGCTGGGCGGCATCGCCTTCGCGGTCCTCGGCGTGCCCGGCGCCGTGCTGTGGGGCGCCGTGATGGCGCTGTTCTCGCTGCTGCCCGCCGTGGGGGCCGTGCTGGTCTGGGGCCCCCTGGCGGCCTGGTACTTCTTCAACGGCCAGATGCTCCAGGGCGTCGGCCTCACGATCTGGGGCGCCGTGGTGATCGGGCTGGTGGACAACGTGCTGCGCCCCATCCTCGTCGGCAAGGACACGCGGATGCCGGATTACCTGGTGCTCGTGGCCACCCTGGGCGGCATCGTGGTGTTCGGCCTCAACGGCTTCGTGATCGGGCCGGTGATCGCCGCGATGTTCCTGGTGAGCTGGGAAATGCTGGCCACCGTGCGGCAGCACAACGCCGTGCCGCCGGCGTAAGAGCCGCCTCAGAGCAACTGCTCGATCGGCAGCAGCGACAGCACGCGCACGAACAGCCGCATCCACCAGCCGGTGTTCGGCTCCTCCTCGTGCACGCGCACGCCGTCGCCCGCCTGTTCCACCCATTGCAGGCGGGAGTCCTCCAGGCGCAGCGTGTAGGAGCGCTGCGGAACCTGTGCCGCGAACCCCTGGGCCATCGCCGTCGCGAGCGCCGGGCTCTCGATGAGGAAACCCAGCTCCGTGTTCAGCCGCGCCGATCGCGGGTCGAAGTTGAAGGAGCCGACGAAGACCCGCTGCCGGTCGATCGCGAAGGTCTTCGCATGCAGGCTGGCACTGGAGCTGCCCGTGAGCCGCGCACCGCCCGGCTGCGGCGGCGGCGCGGTCCGCTTCATTTCGTACAGCCGCACGCCGCCTTCAAGAAGCGGCTTGCGCCAGCGCGCATAGCCCGCATGCACGGCCGGCACGTCCGTGGCTTCCAGCGCGTTGGTGAGCACGCTCACCTGCACGCCGCGCTTCGCCAGGTCCGTGAAGAATGCGGTGCCGCGCGCAGTGGGAACGAAGTAGGGCGAAACGAGCTGCACCTCGCGCGCCGTCGGGGGCATGGCCCGCTGCAGTTGCATCCACAACAGGTCCTCGCGGGCCGCCTGGCCCAGCACCTTGGCGGGGTCGTCGCTGAACATCAGCACCTGCGCCCACTCGAAGCGCAGGGAGCCGGCCACGATCTCGTTCACGAAGCGCGACCGCACCACGGCCTCCCGGTACGTGCGCGCCGCAGCGGACTCCGTCCGCGCAGGTTCCTCCCGCCAGCCCTCCGCCAGCGTCACGGCCGGCAGCAGCCCCTGCAGCGGATACGCCGATGCGCTCGCCCAGTAGCGGTCGAAGTCCTGCGACACCTGGACCACCACCGGGCCGACGGCGAGCACGTCGAGGTCCACGAACAGCATGCCCGCGCCCGCATCGAAGTACTCGTCGCCCACGTTGCGGCCCCCCACGATCGTCACCTGGTTGTCGGCCGTGAAGGACTTGTTGTGCATGCGCCGGTTCACGCGCGTGAAGTCCGTGAGGTAGTCCGCCACGCGCGCCGTGCGGTGGGGAAACGGGTTGAAGAGGCGAACCTCGATCTGCGGATGCGCGTCGAGCGCCGCCAGCACGGCGTCGAGCCCTCCCGTGTTGATGTCGTCCAGCAGGATGCGCACCCGCACGCCGCGGTCCGCCGCGCGGCGGGCCGCCTGGAACAGCATCGCACCGGTGGTGTCGTTGCGCCAGATGTAGGACTGCAGGTCCAGGCTGCGCTGGGCCGCGTCGGCCAGCGTCACGCGCGCGGCGAAGGCGTCATGCCCGTTCGCCAGCGGCACGATGCCGGACTGCCCCGGGTGCGCCTGCACCAGCGGCTGCAGCGCGGCGCCCAGCTTCGTGTCGGCCGCGGCCGCAATGGCGGTGCTTTCCGTGCGCCCGGCAAGGGGAGGCAGCTGGCTGCAGGCGGACAGCAGGACGGCCAGCGCGGCCAGGCTCAAGCGGCGGGCGCGCGGCCGGAGGGCAGGAACGGGCACCGCTCTTCTCCGGGAGGGGAAGCGGCTACTCTAAGGGAACTCCTCTCCCCACTGCAGCGGCAGGCCGCCGGCGCGCCGCGTGGCGGCAACCGCCTCCAGCCGAAGGACGCGCAGCGCGCCCGCGAACGCATCGCGGTTCCAGCCGTCCCATAGCACCTCGGCACGCGCCGACACCTGCAGGCGCACGCCGGTGCGCGGATCGATGAAGAGCAGGCCGCAGCGGGATTCGAGCTGCAGGTTGCCGAGCGTGTTGAAGAAGGAGTTCCCAACGTAGTCGGGCACCAGCAGCGTGCCGGAACCCTGCACCTGCACGAACCCGGCGGGACCACCACGGTGCGACACGTCGACGCCGGGAGCGGTACCGTCGAGGCGGCCAGCCTGCGGATGCGCGCTCGCGATGAAGAACGTGTCGGCCGCCACCACCTGCGCCAGCGCAGCCGCGTCGAACGCGACCAGTTGCTCGACGCGCTCGTCTTCGACCTGCGCCGCTGGAAGGTACACCGCCTGCCGCGCATGGATGTACTTGGGGCAATTGCCGAAACTCTGGCCGACCCGCACCGAGAAACCGCGGGCGTCGCAATCGACCACCGTGCCGTTCATGCGGTTGCGACGCCGGGTGTGCGCCTGCAGTCCCAGCAGGCCGACGGGCGCGCCCTCGCGCACCTGGTCGCCTTGCGCGCGCGCCTCGACGCGCAGCAGGCGCGGGTCCGGCGAATGCACGAAGCCCGGTGGTCCTGCGAGCACCGATGCCCAGGGCTGCCCCGCTTCGTCCAGGGCACCCACCAGCAGGGAAGGCAACAAGGGAAAGAACTCGCGATGCTGCTCCGGCATGTAGTCGCGCAGCAGCCGCGGCCCGATCTCCTGCATGCGCTCGGCGATGCCGGCGCGCGCGTGCATGGCGCTCTCGCCTGCATGCCAGGGTGCTTGCGGGTCGCTCATTCGTCCAGGCCGATGGGGCTGCGGGCAAACGGCAGGAAGCGGGGCAGGTCCTCGACCCGGCGCAGCCACGCGCGCACGGCCGGATAGCCACCCAGCGACACGCCACCCTCGGGTGCACGCGCAACGTAGCCGTAGTTGGCGAGATCAGCCAACGTGGGCGTGTCTCCCGCCAGCCAGGGCGAGTGCGCCAGCTCCTGCTCCATCACCGCGAGCAGCTGGTGGGCGCGCGCGACGTACGGTGCGGGATCGTCGGGGCGGCGGAACAGCGCGATGACGCGCGCCACCGAAGGCCCGTACGCCAGCGGCCCGGCCGCGACCGAGAGCCAGCGCTGCACCCGCGCGGCCGCCAGCGGCTCGCGGGGCATCCACGAGCCGGGCGCGTAGCGGGCTTCCAGGTACACGAGGATGGCGTTCGAATCGGCCAGCGTGACGTCGCCATCCTGGATCACCGGCACTTGGCCGAACGCGTTCAGCGCCAGGAAGGCGGGGCGCTTGTGCTCGCCGGCCGCGAGGTCGACGTCCACGTTCTCGTAGGGCAACCCCAGCAGCGAGAGCAGCAGTTCCACGCGGTGGCTGTGACCGGAGAGGGCCATGCGGTGCAGGCGAATGGGGGATTGCGGGCGGGCCGGGTCCATGGAAGTCCTTTCGTCGTCGATGGCGCGGATTGTGTTTACTCCGTTGTCCTGAATAAATGGCGACGGACGCAGATCACTACTCCGGTTCCCGCAGCAATAATCCGCAGCGTGGACAAGTTCAAAGCCCTGCAGACCTTCGTGCGCATCGCCGACGCGGGCAGCCTCACGGCCGCCGCGCACGAGCTCGGGAGCTCGCTGCCGGCGGTGGTGCGCTCGCTCGCGGCGTACGAGGCGCATCTCGGCGTGCGGCTGTTCCATCGCACGACCCGCCGCATCACCCTCACCGACGAAGGGCGCCAGCACCTCGAGCGCGCGCGCCACCTGCTCGCCGCGATGGACGAGGCCGAATCCGCGCTGCGCACCGAAGCCGCCGTGCCGGCGGGCCACCTGCACATCACGGCGCCCGTGCTGTTCGGCCAGATGTACGTGGCGCCCGTCGTCACGCGCTTCGTGCAGCGCCACCCCGGCCTGCGCTGCACCACCCTCCTGCTGGACCGCGTGGTGAACCTGGTGGAGGAAGGGCTGGACCTCGGCATACGCATCGGCCGGCTGGACGACTCCACCCTGGTCGCCCAGGCGATCGGCCACATCCGCCGCGTGGTGGTGGCGACGCCGGCCCTCCTGCGCAAGCACGGTACGCCTCGCCACCCGCGAGACCTGGCGCGCTTCAACTGCATCCGCATCGTCGGCGGCAGCCGCGCCACCTGGGGCGACTTCCAGGAGAACGGCCGCATCTTCCAGGTGCCGGTGAGCGGCAACCTGGAGTTCAACCACGTGTGGCCCACGGTGCAGGCCTGCGCCGAGGGCGCCGGCCTCGGGATGTTCTTCTCCTACCAGGTCGCCGCGCTGGTGGAGCAGAAGAAGCTGCGCATCGTGCTGGAGGACTTCGAGCTGCCGCCTCGGCCGATCAGCATCGTCTATCCCCACGCACGCCTGCTGCCCGCGCGCACCCGCGCCTTCGTGGAATTCGCGCGCGAGCACATCCACCAGTTCCGCCCCCACGGCTGAGCAGCCTGCGCGGCAGGCGCGCCCCGGAAGCGCGCCCGCCCAGTAGACTCGCGCGAAGCCCGCCGCGCCGCCCCGGACGGCGGTGGAAGGGAGAACAAGAATGCCCCATGGCGCCCTGGTGTGGGAGCTCACGATCGCGCTGATCGTCGGGCTGCTGCTCTTCGACTACTTCTTCCACATCCGCGTCGCCCACGTCCCCACGCTGCGCGAGGCGGCGCGCTGGTCGGCCGCCTACGTGGGCGTGGCGATCCTGTTCGGCGCCGCGGTGTGGTTCTACGGCGGCACCGAGATGGGGACGCAGTACTTCGCCGGCTACCTGACGGAAAAGGCGCTGTCGGTCGACAACGTGTTCGTCTTCCTCGTGATCATGAACGCCTTCCGCGTCCCGCGCGAGGACCAGCAGAAGGCCCTGCTCATAGGCATCGTCATCGCGCTGGTGGCGCGCTCCCTCTTCATCTGGATAGGCGCCGCGCTGATCGAGCGCTTCGCCTGGGTGTTCTACATCTTCGGCATCATCCTGCTGGTGACGGCCGGTCACATGCTGCTGCCCGAGGACAAGCGCCACCCGGAGGAGGAAGGCATCGTGCTGCGCCTCACGCGCAAGCTGGTCCCCACCACCCCTTTCTACGACGGCGACCGGCTCTTCACCGTGCACGAGGGGCGCCGCCAGATGACGCCCATGGTGCTGGTGATCGTGGCGCTGGGCCTCACCGACATCCTGTTCGCCCTCGACTCCATCCCGGCGATCTTCGGCATCACGCAGGACACCTTCATCGTCTTCACGGCCACGGCCTTTTCGCTGCTGGGCCTGCGCCAGCTGTTCTTCCTGATCGAAGGCCTGCTCGAACGCCTGCTGTACCTCTCCTACGGGCTGGCGGCGATCCTCAGCTTCATCGGCATCAAGCTGGTGCTGCACGCCCTGCACGAGAACAACGTGCCGATCATCAACGACGGTGCGCCGGTGAAGGTGATCGAGATCAGCACCATGCATTCGCTGATCGTGATCGTCGGCATCCTGGTGGTGACCGTGCTCCTGTCGCTGCACAGCCCGAAGGGCAAGGCCAAGGTCGCGATCGGCCGGCTGCGCCGGCGACTGGTCAGGTACCTCGCGCTGGATCCGTCCACCCCGCCCGAGCAGCGGCAGGCGGTCTACGCCAGCCTGCTCGAGGCCGAAGTGGCGGTGCGCGCCCTGCCCGAGGAACTGCGCGCCCGCATCGAGGAGCGGCAGACCCTGCGCGAGATGCTCGCCGACGCGCATGCGCGGGCGCAAGAGGAAAGCGAAACGAGGCCTCCCCTATGAACGGTCCTTCCCAACCGCAGCGGCCGCTGCCGCCCGGCAAGCCCGGACAACCCGGCAAGCCCATGATGCCGCCGCGCAAGTTCTGGCTGCTGTTCGCCGCGCTGCTGCTGGTGAACTACCTGGTGACGCACTTCTTCTTCCCCGCGGCCGATGCGCCGGTCACGGTGCCCTACACCGTGTTCAGGGAGGAAGCGGGCAAGGGCAACGTGTCGGCCATCTACAGCCGCAACACCAGCATCGAAGGGCGCTTCAAGTCCCCGGTGACCTGGCCGCAGGCCGCGCCCGCCCAGGCGGGCCAGCCGTCGGCTGCGCAGCAACAGCAACGGATCTCCTCGCGCACGCCCGTCGAGGGGCCGCCGCGCACGTCGTCCACCTTCACCACCGAGCTGCCGGCCTTCTTCGACCGCGGCCTCGAAGGCTTCCTGATCCAGAACGGCGTGGAGATCAGCGCCGTGCCCATCCAGCAGGGCAGCGCCTGGGCCACCCTGCTCTATGGCTTCGGCCCCGCCCTGCTGATCATCGGCTTCTACGTGTGGCTGTACCGGCGCGCGGCCAAGCAGGGCGGAGGGGGCATGGGCATGGGCGGCATCTTCGGCATCGGCAAGAGCAAGGCCAAGCGCTACGACGCCGACGCGGCCAATCGCGTGACCTTCAACGACGTCGCCGGCATCGACGAGGCCGAGGCGGAGCTGGTGGAGATCGTCGACTTCCTGCGCTCGCCGGAGAAATACACGCGCCTCGGCGGCACCGCCCCCAAGGGCGTGCTGCTGGTCGGCTCGCCCGGCACCGGCAAGACCCTGCTGGCCAAGGCCGTGGCGGGCGAAGCCGGCGTGCCGTTCTTCTCCATGAGCGCCTCGGAGTTCGTGGAAATGATCGTGGGCGTCGGTGCCGCACGCGTGCGCGACCTCTTCAAGCAGGCGCGAGAGAACGCGCCGGCCATCATCTTCATCGACGAGATCGATGCGATCGGGCGCGCGCGCGGCCAGATGGCGATAGGCGGCGCGAGCGAACAGGAGCAGACGCTGCAGCAGATCCTCACCGAGATGGACGGCTTCAGCGGCCGCGAGGGCATCATCGTGCTCGCGGCCACCAACCAGCCCGACGTGCTGGACCGCGCCTTGCTGCGGCCCGGCCGCTTCGACCGCCGCGTGGTGGTGAACCTGCCGGACAAGGTGGGCCGCGAGGCGATCCTGAAGGTGCACACGCGCAAGGTGCCGCTCGCGGCGGACACGCACCTGGAGGAGCTGGCGCAGTCGACCCCCGGATTCTCGGGCGCGGACCTGAAGAACCTGGTGAACGAGGCTGCGCTGCTGGCGGCGCGCCGCAACGAGGACGCGGTGCAGCAGAAGGACTTCCTCGACGCGCTGGAGAAGATCGTGCTGGGCCCCGAGCGTCCGCTGCTGCTGGGGCCGGATGACCGCGAGCGCATCGCGTACCACGAGAGCGGGCATGCCATCCTGGGCCTGGTGGTGCCCGGCGCCGACCCGGTGCACCGCGTGAGCATCGTGCCGCGCGGCATGGCGCTGGGCGTCACCTACCAGCGGCCGCAGACCGACCGCTACAACTACCCCGAGGCCTACCTGCGCGCCCGCATCATCGGCATGCTGGGCGGCCGGGCCGCCGAGGAAGTGGTGTACGGCACCAGGACCACGGGCGCCGAGAACGACATCGAGCAAGCCACCAACATGGCACGCAACATGGTCACGCGCTGGGGCATGAGCGACGCGGTGGGCATGGTGCAGCTCGCGCCGCCCCACAACGCGTTCCTGGGCGGGCCGTCCGCTTTCATGGGCGACAAGCCCTTCAGCGAAGAAACCGCCAGCCTGATCGACGCGGAGGTGCAGCGCATCATCAACGGCTGCCACGAGGAGGCCAAGCGCCTGATCCAGGAACACCGCAAGTCGCTGGACGGGCTGGTGCGGGCGCTGCTGGAGAAGGAGACGGTGACGGAGCAGGAGATCCTGGACGCCACGGGACTGCCGCCGGCGCCGGAGTTGCAGAGCCGGCCGTTGCCCACCCATGCCCAATAGGTCTTGCGGGGGCCTTGCGCGCGCCGCGCACGGCCCCACCTGCACAGCATGATCCCGCTCTCCGTCCTCGACCTCGCCCCCATCAACGAGGGATCCGACGCCACCCAGTCCTTCCGCAACTCGCTCTCGCTGGCGCAGCACGCGGAGAAGCTGGGGTACCGGCGCTTCTGGCTGGCCGAGCACCACGGCATGCCGGGCATCGCGAGCGCGGCCACCTCCGTGCTGATCGGCCACATCGCTGGCGGCACGCACACCATCCGCGTCGGCGCCGGCGGCATCATGCTGCCGAACCACTCGCCGCTGGTGATCGCCGAGCAGTTCGGCACGCTGGCTTCGCTCTATCCGGGCCGCATCGACCTCGGCCTGGGCCGCGCGCCCGGGTCCGACCAGGCCACCGCGCGGGCGCTGCGCCGCAACCTGCAGGCCAGCGCCGACGAATTCCCGCGCGACGTGGTGGAACTGATGGACTTCCTCTCGGACCAGCCGCGGCAGGCGATCCGTGCGGTGCCTGGCACGGGCACGAAGGTGCCGGTGTGGATCCTGGGCTCCAGCCTCTTCGGCGCGCAGCTCGCCGCGATGCTCGGCCTGCCCTTTGCATTCGCCTCGCACTTCGCGCCCGGCTACCTGATGCAGGCGCTCGACGTGTACCGCAGCACGTTCCAGCCTTCGGAACAGCTCGCCAAGCCTTGCGTGATGCTGGGCTTCAACGTGGTCGGCGCGGAGACGGACGCCGAGGCGCAGCTGCTTGCGACGTCGATGCAGCAGGCCTTCGTGCGCCTGCGCAGCGGCCGTCCGGGGCAACTGCCGCCTCCAGTGCCCGGATACCTGGAATCGCTGGGTGGACGCGAGGCCGACATGCTGGCGGAAGTGCTGGCTTGCAGCGCGGTGGGTTCACCGGATACCGTGCGCCGCGAGATGCAGGGGTTCGTGCAGCGCACGGGCGCCGACGAACTGATGGTCACCTCGCAGATCTTCGATCACGAGGCGCGGCTGCACTCCTACGAGATCGCGGCGGAGGCGGCGCGCTGAGCGGCCGGCTCACTCCTCGGGCTTGGCGGGCTCTTCGGGCGGCTTTCCCGGCCGCGACCTCGGCAGGCCGGCCTTGCGCTGCTCGTCGCGCACGATGTGCTTGAAGAGATCGTGCGACCCCTCGCCCGACCGCTCGCCGGGCATGATCGATTCGGGGCCGCCATCGCGCTCGGGGGGCTGCTTGGGAGGCTTGGGGGCTTTCATCGCTACGAAATCTGGTGCGTACTTGCGCATCATCCGCGCGAACGCGGCCGCAGGCAAGGGCCACGGCCGACGTGATGGGCGCCGCTGCCCTGCCCGCGGTTCCTAGCTCTTCCTGGATGCCCGGGCGAAGGCTTCCATCCCGCCGCGCGCCTTCCACTCGCCGTAGCCACCGTGCAGGATGCGCACGTTCTCGTAGCCGTCCATGCGCAGCGCCATCGCCACCTGGCCCGAGAACGAGCTGGTGTTGCAGTAGACCAGGATGGTCCTGTCCTTGGGCAGCTTCGCGCGCTCGGCGAAAACCTTGCGCCACTCGATGTTGACCGCCCCCGGGATGTGGTCCTTGGCGAACTGGCCGGCGTCGCGCACGTCCAGCACGAAAAGCTTCCTGTAGTCCTCGGCTGGGATCTGCTCCGCCATCAGCGTGCCGCTGTTGTAGTCGACGAAATCGAAGTAACCCTCGAGGGCGTTGATGGTGGCCTTGTCCGCCTGGGCGTGGGCGGCGAAGGGAAGCCAGGAAGCGGTGGCCATTGCCAGGGCCAGCGCGAATCGGCGTGAAGTCATGGAAGTCTCCGAAGGGTTGAAGGATTCAGGTTGCGGGGTTGATGCGGGGATGCGTCTCCTCGCCCCACCGGTACAGGACGGCGCCCGATGCGAGCATGGCGACGGCGACGAACCAGAATGCCGTTTCGAGGCGGCCACCCAGCGTGGCGGCGATGCCGAGGCCGAGCGCACCGATGCCGTAGCCCAGGTCGCGCCAGAAGCGGTAGATGCCGATGGCCGATGCGCGCCAGCTCGGGTGGGCGATGTCGGCCACCGCGGCACTCAGGTTCGGGTACAGCATGGCCATGCCGAAACCGGCGAGCGCCGCCGCCAGGCTCCACCACAGGGAACCGCTGCCCAGGGGGAACAAGGCGACGCCCGCGCCGCAGAGCCACATGCCCCAGGCGTTGAGAAGATGGCGCCCGAAGCGGTCGGACGCCTTGCCGGTGAAGAACTGCGCCGCACCCCAGGTGAAGCCGTAGACCCCGACGATCCAGCCGATGCCGGGCAGGTCCACCCCGCGCTGATGCAGGTACAGGGGCCAGAACGCCCAGACCAGCGCATCCACGAATTTCTCCACCAGGCCTGCCTGGCACAGTGCCGCCATGCGCCGGTCGCGCCACGTCATGAGGGCGAACATCTCGCCGGTGCCTGGCGTGCCGCTCACCCCTTGCGGATAGCGCGGTCGGAATTCCGCCGACGGGCCCGCCGCGGCCTGCCGCGTCTCCGCCTGCGACCACGGCAGCGTCTCGGCGACGGCCAGCCAGGCGAGCAGCGTCGCCAGGCCGATGACGATGGCGCCGAACCAGAGCAGGCCCGAGCGGGGGCCCAGCGAAGACGCCGCGTAACCGGTGATCACCGCGGCAAGTGCCACGCCGACGTAGCCCGAGAACTCGTTGAGGCCGATGACCAGCCCGCGCTGGTCCGGCCGCGTCAGGTCGAGCTTGGCCGTCTGGGTCATGGACCACGTGAGCCCCTGGTTCACGCCCAGCAGGATGGTGGCCAGCACGATCCAGCTCCACGAAGGCGCGAAGGCCACCAGGGGCGGGATGGGCAGCGCCACCAGCCATCCCAGCAACAGCACCCGGCGGCGCCCGAGCTTCTCGGCCAGCCGGCCCGCCACGAAGTTCATGGCGCCCTTGACGAAGCCGAACGCCACGACGAAAGCCACCAGCAGCATGAAGGAGCCGCGCTGCACGCCGAACTCGGACTCCGCCAGCGCGGGCACCACATTGCGCATCATGCCGATGGTCATGCCCACCAGCAGCACCTGCAGCAGTTGCTGCAGGACCTGGGCGAGGTTGGCGCGGATGCCGAACTGCATGGTGCGAGTCGCTCAGGAGCCGGCTTCGACCGGCAGGCCGTGCGCGCGCCACTCGGCCACGCCGTCGCGCAGGTGGAAGGCCTGGTAGCCGCGGCTGCGCAGCAGCTTCACGGCATCCTTGGCCATGAAGCAGAAGGGCCCGCGGCAATATGCGACGACGGGCACGTCCTTGGGGATTTCCGCCAGCCGCTTCCTCAGGTCGCCAACGGGCAGCGACTGCGCGTGCGGCAGGTGTCCGGCCTCGTATTCCTCGGTGGCGCGCACATCCAGGATCAGCACTTCCCCCGCCTTGGCGCGCTTCAGGATGGACTTGCGGTCCACGCCCTGCAGGTCGTCGGCATGGTCCACCACGGAGGCGAGCGCGACCTGCAGCTCCACGAGCCGTTCCTGCGCCTGTTCGCGCAGGGCCACCCAGAGATCGGCCACGCTGGCGTCGGCCAGCCGGTACAGGACGTACTTGCCGTCCTTGCGCGTATCGACCAGGCGCGCGAGCCTCAGCTCGCGCAGGTGCGCGCTGGCCAGCTTGACGCTGATCCCCGCGCTGGCGGCGAGAGTCTCGACCGCCTTCTCGCCCTGGCACAGCAGTTCCAGCAACTCCAGGCGCTTCGGGCTCGCCAGCGCCTTGGCGACGCGCGCGACCTGTTCGTAGAGGGTGTCCTTGAGGGCTCTCATTCCCTCATTCTAACGATTCTTGGTATGAAGGCCTGCATCGGCCCACGCGGGAGGCTCTGGCGACGAGCCGCTAGTCGCCGGAAGTGCGGGTCACCTGGATGGTGGCCCGGTACTGCAGCAGGTTCGGCTTGGCGATCGTGGTGTTCGGCGGCGCCAATTCAACCAGGCGAAAGCGATAGGGACCCAACCTGCCCTCACCAGGCAGGGTCATCGCGGGCGGCGACGGCGTTCCGACCATCACGACCTGCGGTGAGGATGCGCCGTGCGACACCTGCAGCGCGACGGTGGCATGGCCGGCCCAGGCGCATCGCACGTCGACGGGGCAGCGATGGTCGTTGACGGCGACGAGTTGCACGCGCAGCGGCTCGCCGGGGACTTCCACGGGTGCGGCCGCGGTCACCGTAACGGTTCGATCGAGGGACGCGCCCGGGGCGGGGTTTTGCGATGCGCAGGCGGCGAGGAGCATGCCGCAGGCC
The DNA here is from genome assembly GCA_004144865.1 of Comamonadaceae bacterium. Taxonomy (GTDB): domain Bacteria; phylum Pseudomonadota; class Gammaproteobacteria; order Burkholderiales; family Burkholderiaceae_C; genus Ramlibacter. The sequence goes on along the minus strand of SEAY01000049.1, from coordinate 5,616 downwards.
GTGGCCGCTGCAGCGGCCCCGAGCCGCAAAGAAGGACTTCCGAGATGCATTCCGCTCTTCCTATTCACCGTCCAACGTGCTGGTCACGTTCTTGACGCTGCGGCCCGACATGGCGAAATCATCGCCGGGATCCGGCGCCTCCCGATACCGCCGAGACGGGGGCTCTGCCGCCCGGTGCACCGCCAGGACCACTACCGCACCCAGCAAAGGCACCAGCCAGACGAAGGCAAGCTGCCCGAACTTCTGTCCCTTGTCGCTGGCGTCATCGCGCAGGACAGCGATGGTCGCCTTGACGTGCAAGACAAGGAACGCGCCTGCAATGAGCGCGATCAGGATGTACTGTGCGATAGGCATGGTGGTGCGATGCCGCGGAACGCTCCGCGTTCGGGCGTATCGTGCCATGCCGCCGCATCGGGGACCAATGCGGCGCCGGCTCCTTTTCGAGCAGGGCCGCTGCGTGGGCGAAGCCGGCAAGCGCGGCCAGCGAAGCGGCGTACGGTGCGAGAGATCTTGCACGAACCCGTCACCGTGACGCTAACGCGATCTTGATGTTCGGGAGCAACCCGGCGCAAGCCCCGGCACGGTGAAAGAGGTAGTGAGTGGCGTTCATGCGACGGTTTCGTTGGTTCACGGCTTAACCAACAGGTTGAAAGTGCTTGAGCGTCGGGACGGCCGCACAAAGTTCCCGCAGCTCCGTGGACGAAGCCCTGGTCGTCGTGCGCAACGAGGCAAGGTTTTGCAGCGAGTGCAGGGGATTCAAGCCACCCTGCTGCACCTGCAGGCTCACCAGCCAGAGCATCTCGAGTTGCGTGAGCGACCCGAGTGGCTCCAATGTGCGAACTTGCATTTTGCGGCCGCGGGACGCCGAAAGGCCGAACTCGCGGAGATTGGCAAGTCGCTTGACGAAGGAAAGATCGACCGGATCCTGGACGTTCTCGATGAACAGATGTTCCAGGCCAGGGAGTGAGGAGAGCGGATCGAGGCTGGTCACGCCGGGCGAGCTGCCAAGGAACAAAGCACGCAGAGACGTTGCCTGCGAGAGGGCATCCAGGGAAGTGATGGCACTCCACTTGACGCTAAGCGCTTCCAGCTGGGGCACGGAGCAGGCGGCATCGAACAGGCGCTGCGGCACCTTTGAAGAGAAAACGAGCGTCCTGATCGGAAGCTTGGGAAGCTGGCTGCACCATTCGTCGACCAGCTTTTCCTGCCTGGACTTCGGCAAACCGGTCTGGGTGCAGGCCACATTGAGAACGCTGGAGCCTGGATACTGACCCGGTTCCCGGACAGGGGGCGGAATGTCACCTCGAAGTTGCCTTGCGGGCCAGTAGCCGAAGACGAGTTCGTCGTGCGGAAGCTTCATCTGTCCTTCCCGCGACCGTCAGGCCGCCCAGCGGCGAAGCCAGGAATGAAGCTTTGACGTGGCACTTCCCACGAGCCCCAGCTTGGGATGGCGACTGAATGCACTTGACTGGGCGTTGCTCGCAGCCAGTGCGCGCTCCGCGTACCGCTTCGCTTCCGCGTCTCGACCCTCTTGCTTGGCGAGCGCCGCGCGAACGACGTTGACATGATAGACATCCAGCGGAAACGGAAGGTCCGGGTTCGACGACCCAAAGGCATCGATCGCGGCAGCAGCCTCGTCGTATCGTTCGGCAATGCGCTCTTCGACAATCAGCAACGCAAGCATCAGAGAACAACGAGTGTGGACGTTGGGGTGCCCTTGTTCCGCCAACCGGCCGGCCACGAACGCTTCGATCGCTGCTTGGGTGTCGCCCAGCGTCCGGTAGATGGCGCCGCGGTGCTCATGCGCGAGGGCGAGCTGGCTTGACTCGGGATACTCGGTGACGAGGAGGTTTAGCAACTCGAGCGCCGCCTCCGGATGACCCGCCTCGCCGAGGGTGAAGGCCTGGATACGCAGATACTGCGCCCGGTTGAACGAGGTGCGGGAGCGCGCGAGTCGAGCGAAGAACCGGGACCGATGTTCTTCGGTCCACGTCGTCGCGCGGAACCATTCCGCGCGATCGGGCTTGGATATCCCGGTGCCTGTCACGGCAGCCGCAACTTGTCATGCTGCAAGAGAGCCTCGGCCGATTGGCTTACCGCTTGCGCGCGGCAGCGAGTCGTGCATACCAGCCGAACGACCACCTGATCCCCACATAGTAGATGGCGGACACGAACAGCAAGGTGCCACCGACGAGTGCGAGATTCGATCCAGACCTCAGGAAGCCACCAACCGAGCGAACCTCCGACGCATTCGAGAAGATCGCCAGAGCTATCCCGGCGAGCACGAGGGATACGAGCCACGTCGCAAGCAGAGCTCGCCAGGCGAACACACCCTTCTCCGCCGAAGTAGGCTCGCGCGAATGATCCTTCGCGAACGCCCCCGCTGCGAAGAAGCTTGACGCGAGGGCGGCGCCGACGGCCAATCCGCTGCCCGACTTGAGCTCGAGAATCTCCGCAACTATTGCGAGAACGATCGTCAAGCCGACGTTCGCGATGATGAAGCGAATGACGTAGGGATTCATGGTTCCTCCCAGGTTCTTTCATGAGCTCTTGGTCGGAGCTGCCCGGACAGTAGCGACTTGCCAGGCGTCAGTCCCACCACACCGCGAGGATGGGTGAGGAGTGAACTGCCGCCAGTTCAGGCGCAGCGCCAAGATCTGCAGCACTCGCCACCTCATCTGGTTCAAGACCCGCGACTTCGGACGCCAACTCGCTGATGGAGATCGATCCAACGACAAGCACCGTATCGGCGAATGGCCAGCTGCCTTCGCCCGGGTCGACCTCGGCGATCTGCGCATAGATCGCTTCGACATCCGGCCTCTGGGCGATGCGCTCGAACGTGGATCGGAACGCCTCTATGCCAGGGTGCTGCTCCAGATTGCACCCGATGGAGCCGAGATCATCGTTCCCGTCGAAGAACGTCTCGATCTTCACGACCTGCGTTTGCGGATGGGAGGAGAGTGCGGCAACGAGGCGATCTCGCTTGCTTTGGTCCATGGGGGGATCGTATCTGCCAACCGGTGAGCGCCTGACGCCGGAGACGACCGGCGGAATCAACTCTGGCAAGGCATGTTGCGCAGTGCCCACGCCCGGTTCTATGGGTCCCCGGCTCACGGCCGGCACGACAGCTTGGAGGGATGACCGCCTCCGTGATGGCAGCTCGCGCCGCCCCTCAGGAAATGATGTAAGCCCCCGCCCCCGCCGAAAGCAGCTTCCCGTCCGCCCCGCGGAACTCCATGCGCGTACTCGCCACGCGCGAGCCGAGCCGCAGCACCTCCGCATGCAGGTCGAAGTACTCGCCGATCCCAGGGCGCAAGTAGTCGATCCGCAAATCGATCGTCCCCAGCTTGCCAAATCGCTGCAGCCGCTGCGCCGGCACTTCGTCCATGTGGCGCGCGCCTATCGCCGCCATCACGGCCAGGCCGCCCATGGCATCCAGCCCCGCGCTGATCACGCCGCCATGGAGGCGGTTGAAGGAGAAGTGGCCCACCAGGTCGGGCTTCATCGCGATGCGGCCGGTCACCACTTCCGGACGCAAGCTGGTGATCTTCAGGCCCAGCACCTGGTTGAAGACGATTTTCTGTTCGAAGATCTCCTTCAGCCCGGCGACGAACTCTTCCTCGAACTCCACGGGTTCGGCGGGCGGGTGCCGCGTCATAGCCCGAGCTGCCTGGCGGCCAGGTCCTTCATGATCTCCTCCGCTCCGCCGCCTATCATCATCACCTTCACCTCGCGATAGATCCGCTCGCTCTTCGTGCCGCGCATGTAGCCCATGCCGCCCAGGATCTGCACGGCCTGGTCGGCGCAGAACTGCATCGCCTGCGTGGCCTGGTTCTTCAGCATGCAGACCTGCGCGATGCAGTCCGCATCCGATTCCAGCTTGCCCTCGTCGGCCAGCGCGGTCACGGCATTGAGCCACGCTTCCGTGGCATGGATGCGCATCTGCATGTCCACCAGCTTGTGGCGGATCACCTGCTTCTCCACCAGCGGCGCGCCGAAGGCCTTGCGCTGCCGCGCCCAGTCCAGCGCCTCGTCGTAGCAGGCCTGCGCGAATCCCAGCGCCATGGCACTCATGGCCAGGCGTTCGCCGTTGAAGTTGCTCATGACCATGCGGAAGCCGGCACCCTCCTCGCCCACCAGGTAGCGCGCCGGCACGCGCACGCCGTCGAAGCGCAGGTGGCCCGTGTCGCTGGCGTGCCAGCCCATCTTGTCGAGGCGCGTGCGTGAGAGACCTGGCGCGTCGCCGGGGACCACGATCATGGAGATGCCGCCGGTGCCCTTCTCGCCCGGCTCGCCGGTGCGCACGGCCACCGTGATCCAGTCGGCGCGCAGCCCGGAGGTGATGAAGGTCTTCTCTCCGTCGATGACATAGTCGTCGCCCTCCCGCCGCGCGCGTGTGCGCAGGCCGGCGACGTCGGAGCCTGCTCCGGGCTCGGTGACGGCCAGTGCGGCGATCTTCTCCCCGCGCAGCACGGGCGGGATCACCTCCTGCTGCAACTCGCTCGAGCCGTTCCGCAGGATGGGCGGCAGGCCGATGTTGTGCGAGAACAGGGCGGCCATCACGCCGCCGCTCGCGCCCCAGCGGCTCATCGCCACCGAGAGCGCATTGCGCACGGCGAAAGGTGCGGGCGTGCCGCCCAGTTCCTCCGGATACCCCAGGCCCAGCAGGCCCAGGACGCCGGCTTCGCGATGCAACTCGCGCGGCACTTCGCCAGCCTCTTCCCAGGCGGCGACGTTGGGCACGACGCGCTCCAGCATGAAGCGCCGCACGTTCTGCCCCATGAGGGCGAGATCGAAGTCGAGGTCTTCGATCATGCCGCCTCCAGCGTCACGAGCACTTGCGCGGTGGCCACTTGCTGGCCCGCTTCCACGTGCAGGCTGCGCACGGTGCCGTCGCGCACGGCGGCGAGGGCGTGTTCCAGTTTCATCGATTCCACCACCACGAGGGTATCGCCTTTCTTCACGGCCTGGCCGGGCTGCGCGTGCACCGCGATCACGCGGCCGTTGAAGGGCACCCGCAGTTCGCTGTCGGCAGGGCCGCCCGCTTCGTCGGCGGGCGCATCGAAGGAGGCGTCGTGCAGGAACAGATCCACGCTGCCCACCTGCACGTGCCAGTGGCCATCGCCGAGTGGCACCACCTGCGCCTGCCCCGCGGCCACGCCGTCGGCCTCGCAGACGGGCACGTCGAACATCGCGCCGCGATGGGCGATGCGCATGGGGCGCGTGAAGGGCGAAGGCAGGGCAGCGGCGGCGCCCTTCGGCAGGATGATGGAGAACGCCGCTTCGGCGGTGACGCCGAACTCGGCTTGTTCGAGCTGGCGACGGATCGATTCGCCGTGCTCCGCCAGGAACGGGATGCGCGCATTGCCAGCGGCGAACTCCGGATGGCGCAGGCAGCTCGCGAGGAAGCGGCGGTTCGTCGGCAGGCCCAGCACCTGCAGGCGGTCGAGGGCGACGGCAAGCTTGCCGATGGCCTCGGCACGCGTGGGCGCATGGGCAACCAGCTTGCCGAGCATGGAGTCGTAGTAAGGGGGCACGGCGAGGCCGGCCGCGATGGCGTGGTCGAAGCGGAGAGAGGACGCGCCCCGTGCGGCCCCCGTGCCCCCTTACTACGAC
>SEAY01000163.1 GCA_004144865.1 Comamonadaceae bacterium | reverse complement strand
AGGTTGCCCGCCAGGATGAAGAAGGGGATGGCCGCGAGCGGAAACTTGTTGATCGCGTTGAACATCTCCTTGACGGAGATGAGCATGTGCGCGTTGCTGGCCTGGATGCCCAGGACGGCGGCGAGGCCGATGGAGACGGCGACCGAGACGCTGAGCGCGAAACAGATCACCATCGTGGCGATCATGGCCGTGGTCATTGGGCGGTCTCCAGTTCATGGCGCTGGGGATCCAGCAGGTTGCCGACGATGCCGAGGATGCAGAAGAGGGCGCCCACCGGCAGCGCCAGGTAGCCCCAGAACATCGAGATCGACTCCAGGCCGGCCATCGACTGCACCTGGCCGCGCACCGCGTAGTCCCAGCCCCACCACAGGATGATGAGCACCAGCGTGAGCGAAGCCGCGAAGACGGCCCAGTCCAGCACGCGACGCAGGCGGGGCGGGCTCCAGCGGTAGAGGACGTCGACGCTCACCATCGCGCCGTGGCGGAAGGCGGATGGGATGCCCAGGAAGACCATCCAGATCAGCGACAGGCGGATCAGGATCTCGCTCCATTCGGCCGGTTGTTCCAGCACGAAGCGCGTGACGATCTGGAACATGCCGAGCGCGCTGGCCACCACCATCATGGCGCAGGCGCCGGCCATGGCGAGGCCGCTGGTGAAGCGCTCTATGCGCAGGAAGGCTTCTTTCATGCGTGCTTCTCGTTATGCAGAGGCCCGCGCGGGGCGGGCCTCATTGTTGTCATTGCGGGCCTGACCCGCAATCCATGGATCCCGGGCCAAGCCCGGGATGACAGGAGCGGGGACGTCCCCGCCGCGTCACTTGTAGTTGCGGATCTTCTCGATGTTCGCCTTGCCGAACTGCTTCTCGAAGTCGGCGTTCACCGTGGCCAGGGCCTTGACGAACTTCGCCTTGTCGACGTTCTCGACCACGTTCATGCCCTTGGCGCGCAGGTCGGCCACGCCCTTGGCATCGTCCTGGTCCACGCGGGCGCGGTTGGCCTTGGTGGCTTCCTTGGCCGCTTCCAGGAAGTGCTTCTGGTCCTCGGCCGACAGCTTGTCGAACATGCCCTTGTTCATCACCCAGATGCAGGGCGAATACACGTGGCCGGTCAGCGACAGGTGCTTCTGCACCTGGTCGAACTTGGCCGCGATGATCACGGACAGCGGGTTCTCCTGGCCGTCCACCGTGCCCTGCTGCAGGGCGGTGAAGACTTCCGGGAAGGCCATGGGCGTGGTGACGATGCCGAAGCCCTTGTAGGCCGCGATGTGCACCGGGTTCTCCATGGTGCGCATCTTCAGGCCTTTCAGGTCCTCCGGCGCGTTGACGGCGCGCTTGCTGTTGGTCATGTGGCGGAAGCCGTTCTCGGCCCAGCCCAGCGCCTTGAAGCCCTTGGCCTCGAACTTCTTCAGCAGGTCCTGGCCGATCGGGCCGTCCAGCACCGCGCGGGCATGCGCCTTGTCGCGGAACAGGAAGGGGACGTCGAGGATCTTGGTCTCGGGCACGAAGTTCGGCACCGGGCCGGTGGAGGAGAAGGCCAGCGCCTGGGTGCCCAGCTGCACCGATTCGATCGATTCGCGCTCGCCGCCCAGCGAGCCGTTGTAGAAGGTCTCGATCTTGTAGCGGCCGTTGGTCCGCTTGGCGACCTCCTGGGCGAACGTGTCGATCGCCACGCCCTGGTGCGAGTTCTGGGCGGTGGAGATGCTGATCTTCATCACCGTCTGGGCGGCAGCCAGCGAGCTGGCCAGCAGGCCGGCAGCCATGACGGCGAAGAGCTTGGTGAACTTCATGGGGTCTCCTGTGGTATCCGGGGTTTGTACAGCCCGACTATGCGCAGATTCGCTGCGCCGCACCATGGGAGTTGTCCCGAGTCCGTCATTCCCGCGGAGGCGGGAATCCAGGGCGTCAGGAAAGCGAAAGCGCCGCGGTGGGGCGCCCTCCAATGCCCTGGTTCCCCGCATGCGCGGGGATGACGGAGCTCACATGTTCGGATAGTTCGGCCCGCCGCCGCCCTCGGGCGTGACCCACACGATGTTCTGCGTCGGGTCCTTGATGTCGCAGGTCTTGCAGTGCACGCAGTTCTGGGCGTTGATCTGCAGGCGGGGCTGGCCATTCTCCTCGACGAACTCGTACACGGCGGCCGGGCAGTAGCGTGCCTCCGGCCCCGCGAACTTCGCGAGGTTGACGTTCACGGGCACCGAAGGGTCCTTCAGCGTCAGGTGGGCCGGCTGGTCTTCGCCGTGGTTCGTGTTCGAGATGAACACCGAGGACAGGCGGTCGAAGGTGAGCTTGCCGTCGGGCTTCGGGTACACGATGGGCTTGCACTCGGCCGCCGGCTTGAGGTACGTGTGGTCCGGCCGCTCGCGGTGGATGGTCCACGGGATGCTCCCGCGCAGCACGAACTGCTCGATGCCCGTCATGATCGTCGCGACCGAGCGGCCCTTCTTGAACCACTGCTTGAAGTTGCGCGCCTTGTTCAGCTCGGCGTACAGCCAGGACTTCTCGAAGGCTTGCGGATAGGCCGCGAGTTCGTCGTGCTGGCGGCCCGCCTGCAGGGCGTCGTAGGCGGCGCGGGCGGCCAGCATGCCGGTCTTGATCGCGGCGTGGCTGCCCTTGATGCGCGAGGCGTTCAGGTAGCCGGCGTCGCAGCCCACCAAGGCGCCGCCGGGGAACACGGTCTTGGGCAGCGAGAGCAGGCCACCCACCGTGAGCGCGCGGGCGCCGTACGCGAGGCGCTTGGCGGTGCCGCCCTCGAAGTACCAGCGGATGTTGGGGTGCGTCTTGAAGCGCTGGAATTCCTCGAACGGCGACAGGTAGGGATTGCTGTAGTCGAGGCCCACCACGAAGCCGATGGCGACCTGGTTGCCTTCCATGTGGTACAGGAAGGAACCCCCGTAGGTCATCTCGTCCAGCGGCCAACCCGCGCTGTGCAGCGCCAGGCCCGGCGTGTGGCGCGAAGGATCGATCTCCCAGATCTCCTTGATGCCGATGCTGTAGCTCTGCGGGTCGCGGCCTTCATCGAGCTTGAAGCGCGAGATGAGCTGGCGACCCAGGTGGCCGCGCGAACCCTCGGCGAAGACGGTGTACTTCGCGTGCAGCTCCATCCCGAGCTGGAAGCTTTCGGTGGGCTCGCCGTCCTTGCCCACGCCCATGTTGCCGGTGGCCACGCCCTTGACGGAGCCGTCCTCGTTGTACAGCACCTCGGCCGCGGGGAAGCCGGGGAAGATCTCCACGCCCAGCGCCTCGGCCTGCTGGGCCAGCCAGCGCGTGACGTTGGCCAGGCTCACGATGTAGTTGCCGTGGTTGCCGAAGTTGGGCGGCAGCATGAAGTTGGGCACGCGCGTCGCGCCCTTCTCGCCCATGAAAAGGAATACGTCCTCGGTCACCGGCTGGTTCAGCGGCGCGCCCTTTTCCTTCCAGTCGGGGATGAGCTCGGTCAGGGCGCGCGGATCGACGATCGCGCCCGAGAGAATGTGCGCGCCGGGCTCGGAGCCCTTCTCGAGCACCACGACCGAGACTTCCTTGCCGTGCTCCTGCGCCAGCTGCTTCAGGTGGATGGCGGTTGCGAGGCCGGCGGGGCCGCCGCCCACCACCACCACGTCGTATTCCATCGCTTCGCGCGGACCGAACTGGGCCAGGATTTCTTCTTGCGTCATGGGTGTCGTCGATAATGGTTCGCTCTGGCGCGCGACGCTCGCGCGCCGGCGCCGCCGTCGTGCTGGCCGCGCGCCGCATCGAGAAGCTCAAGGACCTGCGCGCGCAGATCGAGGGCGAGGGCGGCGACGCGCACGTGGTCGGGCTGGACGTGACCGACACCGACAGCATCAAGGCCGCGGTGGCGCATGCCGAGACGGAGATGGGCTCCATCGACATCCTGGTCAACAACTCGGGCGTGAGCACCACCCAGCGCATCCAGGACGTGACGGAGGAGGACTTCGACTACGTCTTCGACACCAACGTGAAGGGGTCCTTCTTCGTCGCGCAGGAAGTCGGCAAGCGCATGCTGGCCCGCGCCAAGGGATCCGCGCCCGGCACCTTCACGGGAGGGCGCATCATCAACATCGCCTCGGCCGCCGGCCTGCGGGTGCTGCCGCAGATCGGCGTGTACGCCGTCAGCAAGGCCGCCGTGGTCCACATGACCAAGGCGTTCGCGCTGGAGTGGGGCCGCTTCGGCATCAACGTCAACGCGCTGTGCCCCGGCTACATCGACACCGAGATCAACCACCACCACTGGCAGACCGAGCAGGGCCAGAAGCTGGTGCAGATGCTGCCGCGCAAGCGCGTGGGCCAGGCGGCCGACCTGGAGGCCGTGCTGCTGATGCTGGCCTCCAACGAGAGCCACTTCATCAACGGCGCGGTGATCTCCGCGGACGACGGCTTCAGCCTGTAGGGACGGGCTGCGCGGCATGTTCTCCGGCGTGCTCGCCGGCCTGCTGGCGGGCGCGCTGTGGGGCCTGGTGTTCGTGTCGCCGCGCATGGTCGATGCGGGCTACAGCTCGGTCGACCTCGCCGCGGGGCGCTTCGTCAGCTATGGCGTGGTCTCGCTGGCCGTGGTGCTGCTCACGCGGCGGCGCCTGCCCAACGCTTCGCAGGCGTTGGCGGCTGCAGGCCTCAGCCTGCTGGGATTCACGGGCTACTACCTGCTGCTGGTGTTCGCCATCCGGGACGCCGGCACCGAGGTGCCCAGCCTGGTGATCGGCACCATCCCGATCTGGGTGATGCTGCTCGGCAAGCCCGGCCACCTGCGCTGGTCCGCGCTGCTGCCGGGCGTGGTCCTTACGGCAGCGGGGCTGGCCCTGATGATGGGCGCGCCTTCGGCCGGGACCGGCGGGCCGCACTTCTGGCGCGGCGTGGCGCTCGCGGTGGGCTCGCTGGCGTGCTGGACGGCCTTTGCGCTGCTCAATGCGGCCTGGCTCAAGCGCAACCCCGGCGTGGACGCCACCGAGTGGGCCAACTGGCTCGGACTGGCCACGGGCGCGGGCGCACTGCTGCTGTGGATGGTGGCGGGCTCCGACCCGACCGCCTTGCGCGCGCAGGAGGATGGCGTGCGCTTCGCGGTGCTCGCGATCGCCACGGGCGTGGGCTCGGCCTGGCTCGCCACCATCCTCTGGAACGTCGCGAGCCGGCGCCTGCCCGCCAGCCTGTGCGGCCAGCTGATCGTGAGCGAGACGCTGTTCGCTTTGGCCTATTCCTTCGCGTGGGACGGACGCTGGCCCACCGTGGCGCAGGGCGCGGCCGTGGTCCTGTTCACCTTGGGTATCCTTGCCTCCATCAAGGCGCACCGATGAAGCTCGAACTCCCCGCACACAAGAAGCTGGTCCACACCATGCAGATGCCCATTCGCTGGGGCGACATGGATGCGATGGGCCACGTGAACAACACGGTCTACTTCCGCTACCTCGAGACCTGCCGCATCGACTGGTTCGCCACCATCGGCTGCAACGTCAATCCACAAGGCGAGGGCCCGCTGATCGTGAATGCGTTCTGCAACTTCCACAAGCAGTTGGAGTACCCCGGCGACATCGTGGTGAAGATGTACGCGAGCGACCCCGGGCGCAGCAGCTTCGAGAGCTGGGCGGTCATCGAGCGGGTGGACGATCCCGGCGTGGCGTACGCCTCCGGCGGCGCAACGACGGTGTGGGTGGACTTCCCGAAGCAGAAGTCGGTGGCGCTGCCGGAGTGGTTCAGGGCGCTCCTGGTCGGTTGACACCGTCCCCTGTCATCGCGGACCGTCGAGCCCGGGATGACGGCCAAAACTTGTCATTGCGGGCTTGACCCGCAATCCACCCGGCGGCCGATCAGGTGCCGCATGGATCCCGGGGTCGAGCCCGGGATGACAAGGGTCATTTCTTCTCCCGCGCCACCCGTCCCAGCAGATAGAACTCCGGATTCGGCAGCATGTTCGTCGCATTCGCCATGCGGTTCGACAGCCCGAAGAAGGCCGTGATGGCCGCGATGTCCCAGATGTCCTCGTCGTCGAAGCCGTGCGGGTACAACGCCTCGAAGTCGGCGTCGACTATCTCGTGCGAGCGCAGGCACACCTTCATGGCGAAATCGAGCATCGCGCGCTGGCGCGGCGTGATGTCGGCCTTGCGGTAGTTCACCGCCACCTGGTCGGCCACCAGCGGCTTCTTCTCGTAGATGCGCAGGATCGCGCCGTGCGCCACCACGCAGTACAGGCAGCTGTTGGCGGCGCTGGTCGCGGTGACGATCATCTCGCGCTCGCCCTTGGTGAGCGAGCCGGTCTCCTTGAGCATCAGCGCGTCGTGGTACGCGAAGAAGGCGCGCCACTCGGCCGGTCGCCGCGCGAGCGCCAGGAACACGTTGGGCACGAAGCCGCTTTTTTCCTGCACCTCCAGGATGCGCGCACGCATGTCCTCGGGCAGGTCTTTCAGTTCGGGCAGGGGATAGCGGGCCATGGGGTCTCCTTCAGTGCCGGCATCCTACCGGCTCGGCCTGCGCGGCAAGCCGCGGGCGTATGCTCGCGGCTTCTTTCATGGAGCGGTGCATGGAACTGTCGAACGATCCCGAAACGCAAGCAGGACTCGCCACCCGGCGCAAGGTGCTGGGCGACGCCTACGTGGACGCCTCGCTGGGGAGGGTGACACCTTTCACCGCGCCCTTGCAGGAGCTGGTGACCAAGCATGCGTGGGGCAACACCTGGCAGCGTGACGGGATCGACCTGCGCACGCGCAGCATCGTGACGGTCTCCATGCTGGTGGCGCTCGGAAAGACGCACGAACTCAAGATCCACGTGCGTGGCGCGCTGAACAACGGCGTGACGCCCGAGGAACTGCAGGAGATCTTCCTGCACGCGAGCGTCTACTGCGGGTTCCCCGCGGCGCTGGATGCTTTCCGCGTGGGCTCCGAGGTGATCGACGCGAAGTGAGGCTCAGCGCTGGCGTAGCCGGATGTGAACCCTGCGCCAAGCTGTGAACCAGTGCTGCGCTGCTTCGCCCGTGCCGCTATGGTCGTCCCATGGCTCAGGATTGGCGCAGTACCACGATGTTTGCAGCGGGAGCGATCGCAGGTGGCGTGGTCGTCCTGGCCATCTACCTCGGTTGGCTGAAGCCCGAGGGGGTCGATCCGGTACGCTCTTTACCGCACGCGTCGGCTGTCGATCCCGCCGCGGATTCCGCCCCGGTGCAGCCCGCCGTGGCGGCGGCCCCCCTGGTGCCAGCGGGCACCTGTCCCTCGCAGCCCGTGGCCCGGGCCGGTACGCCGGAAGACGGCCAGTTCGTGGTGGATCCCGCGGCCGCGGCGCGCAGTTCCACCCATCCCGAGGCCTACCTCACGGTGGCCCGTGAAGCGATGGAAGCAGGGCGCACGCGCGACGCGGAAGTGGCCCTGATCGCTGCCTGCCACACCGCCGAGACGGCCTATGGGCGGCCGTCCGCTCCGCTCGCCGACGTCAAGTCGCAGATGGGCCAGCACTACGTGGCGCTGGCGGCGCGCGAAGACCTGGACGAATCGCGCAGCCAATTGCTGCAACGCGCCTCCGCGCTGTTTGCCGACAGTGCGAGCGCCTATGCGTCCGCCCTGGGCAAGAACGCTTCCAAGACGCGCATGGCGGAACAGCGGCTGGCCGCCCTGCGCGAGCCGGGAGCGACCTTGCCGCGTGCGGCGCCGCTGGTCGTTGCCGCGCCGCGCGAGGCCGAGCCCGATACCTCGCGCCTGGGCGCGGCGCGCAGCAGTTCCCTCGTCGATCGGGCGCCCTTGCGCAGCGAGGACCTGGGCAAGGTGGAGGGCGACCTCGACCGCCTCTACAACCAGGCCCGTTCCATCTCGCGCGATCCCGCCGGCGTGGCACGCCGCCACCAGCAGGCGCTGGCGCAACGCTCGGCCTGCCGCGGCGATGCCGAGTGCCTGCGCGGGTGGGCCGCGCAGCGCAAGCGGGAGTTGTTCTCGGAATTCTGAACCTGCATCGTCATTCCCGCGCAGGCGGGAATCCAGGGCGCCCGAATGCGGAAGCCCTGGGTCCCCGCCTCCGCGGGGACGACGGCGATCACGCCCCCGCCATCAGCTTGTGCACCAGGTCCGCCGTGGTGTTCGCGCGGTACTTGCGCATCAGCCGCGCCCGGTAGATCTCCACCGTGCGGTGGCTGATGTCGAGCGTGCGGCCGATCTCCTTGGAGGTGAGGCCTTCCAGCAGCCGCGCCGCCACCTCGCGCTCGCGCGCCGTGAGTTCCGCGCCCACCGGCCGCTGCGCGCTCAGGTCCTCGAAGGCCCAGATGCCGGACTCGTGCGGCGCGTCGCGGTTGAGCGCGCGCCCCGTCACGTGGCACCAGAACACCTCGCCGCTGGCGCGCTTCATGATGCGGTCGTCGGCGTAGTGCCCCTTGGCATTCAGGATCGGCACCATGCGCGCACCAAGGCGCTCGTACTCCTCGGCGCTCGGGTAGAGCACCAGGAACGACTGGCCCACGAGCAGCTCGCGCGACCAGGCGAACATCTCGCACAGCTGCGCGTTGCACGCGACAATGACCCGGTTGCGTGACACGCACAACCCGACCGGCGCCTGCTCGAAGGCCAGCCGGTAATCCACGTCCATCGGGCCCATCCTCTACGAAGTACTACGTAACATGCTAGGTAGTATCGTAGCGCCCAGCCGGGCCGTCCACGGGCGCGTCCTTCTTCAAGCGAGGAGACTGGTGTGAACAAGATCTATCCGAGCGCCGCAGCGGCCATCGAAGGCGTGGTGAAGAGCGGCCAGCTCATCGCCGTCGGCGGCTTCGGCCTGTGCGGCATCCCCGAGGCGCTGATCGAGGCGGTCAAGGAAAGCGGCGTGCGCGACCTCACCGCGATCTCCAACAACGCGGGCGTCGACGACTTCGGCCTGGGCAAGCTGCTGCAGACGCGGCAGATCCGCAAGATGATCTCGTCGTACGTGGGCGAGAACAAGGAATTCGAGCGCCAGTACCTGGCGGGCGAACTGGAGCTGGAATTCACGCCGCAGGGCACGCTGGCCGAGAAGCTGCGCGCGGGCGGCGCGGGCATCCCGGCCTTCTTCACCAAGACGGGCGTGGGCACCATCGTGGCCGAAGGCAAGGAGCTGCGCGAGTTCGACGGCGAGACCTACGTGATGGAGCGCTCGCTGAAGCCCGACGTCGCGCTGGTGAAGGCCGACGTGGCCGACCGCTCCGGCAACCTGCGCTTCAACCTCACCGCGCGCAACTTCAATCCCGCCGCCGCGATGGCCGGCAAGATCTGCATCGTGGAAGTCGAGCGCATCGTGGCCACCGGCGAGATCGCGCCCGACGACGTGCACCTGCCGGGCATCTACGTGCACCGCATCGTGCACAACCCCACGCCGGAAAAGCGCATCGAGAAGCGCACGCTGCGCGACCGCAAATAATCAGGAGACGGACATGCCCTGGACCCAAGACCAGATGGCCGCGCGCGCGGCCAAGGAACTGCAGGACGGCTTCTACGTCAACCTCGGCATCGGCATCCCCACGCTGGTGGCCAACTTCGTGCCGGACAACATGGAAGTGTGGCTGCAGAGCGAGAACGGCATGCTGGGCATCGGCCCGTTCCCCTACGAGGACGAAGTCGACGCCGACCTGATCAACGCCGGCAAGCAGACCGTCACCACCATCAAGGGCTCGTCGATCTTCGGCAGCCACGACAGCTTCGCCATGATCCGCGGCGGCAAGATCAACCT
>SEAY01000228.1 GCA_004144865.1 Comamonadaceae bacterium | reverse complement strand
TACCGCGCGCGCCTCACGCTGGAATACGCCGCGCACGAGGCCGCGCGCGCAGGCTCGCTCAACAACGGCATGCCGCTGCCCTTCATCTTCCGGATGGGCAACTCGACCACGCCGGGCCTGAGCACGCTCAACAGTGCCGCGCTGGAACTCAGCACCAACGCGCTCACGCGCGGCAGCGTGTGGCAGGGCCTGGTCAAGGGCATGATGCCGCTGAACGTGCGCGACCCCAGCGTGGGCGGCATGTTCAAGGGCTGGGTCGACACCAACACCGACATGATCCAGTCGGCCTGCATCGAATACCTCAATCCCACGCAGACATCTTTCGTCGACTGGGCCTTCGTGGAGAACTTCGGCGAGAACCGCTGGATCGTGCAGATCCCCAACGACACGATGCGCTATCGCAAGCCGCTGCCCTACGACTACAAGGCCAAGGCCATGGGCACCACGGCGGGCATCAACGATCCCACGCCGCCCGACGCCGAACTGCGCGGCAACGTGTCCAACAAGACGCTGGGCGAATCCAGCGTGCTGCATCTGCGCGTGCACTACGGCTATCGGCTGGGCATCCCGGTGGCCAACAAGATCATTCTCGCGGCGCTCAAGGGCTATCAGTTCGTGGGCGAGGCGTGGTTCAAGCTTCTGTCGGTCGACGGTGCGACCGCGCCCGGCACCGACTTCCGCCTGAACCAGCTGGACGCCTACTACATCGCCAACGGCAAGATCCCGCTGGCCGCCGAAGGCGTGGCGGGCATGGAGTCGCCGATGTTCTGGCATCCGTTCTATTCGTTCGGGCCCAAGAGCGACCGCAGCATCGACCTGCAGTGGGATCCGGCGTGGAGCAACAACATCGGCATCAACGTCCTTGAAAAGCCGCAGGACGCCATGACCAACATCTTCGCGTTCGTGCGGAACAACAGCACCGAGTGGGCGTCGCAGCTCACCGCCAGCGGCATCGACGCGCTGGCGGACAAGGTGGGCGACGGCAACTCGTTCTGTCCCGCCATCTGGGGCGGCGCGGCGAAGGGCCAGCTTGACAAGGTGCCCAATCCGGGCAGCCCCGGCTGATGCGGCAGGCGAAGGGCGCGGCCGCGCTCGCGCTCTGCGCGTCGACGATCTTCGTTTCGGCTTTCCTGCTGTTCCTGGTGCAGCCACTGATCGCGCGGCAGATCCTGCCGTGGTTCGGCGGCTCCGCCGCGGTGTGGACGCTGTGCCTGGTGTTCTTCCAGGTTCTGCTGTTGCT
>SEAY01000162.1 GCA_004144865.1 Comamonadaceae bacterium | reverse complement strand
GACGCCGACCTGATCAACGCCGGCAAGCAGACCGTCACCACCATCAAGGGCTCGTCGATCTTCGGCAGCCACGACAGCTTCGCCATGATCCGCGGCGGCAAGATCAACCTCTCGATCCTCGGCGCGATGCAGGTGAGCGAGAAGGGCGACCTCGCCAACTGGATGATCCCCGGCAAGATGGTCAAGGGCATGGGCGGCGCGATGGACCTCGTGGCCGGCGTGCCGCGCGTGATCGTGCTGATGGAGCACGTGGCGAAGAAGAAGGACGGCACCGAGGACCTGAAGATCCTGCCGCAGTGCACGCTGCCGCTGACGGGCGTGGGCGTGGTGGACCGCATCATCACGGACCTCGGCGTGTTCGACGTCACGCCGCAGGGGCTGAAGGTGGCCGAGCTCGCGCCCGGCGTGACCTTCGAGCAGGCGCAATCCAAGACCGGCGTCAAGCTGCTCCCGTAGGGCGGGGTGAGCGCGGAGCCGAACCCCGCAGAAGCGCTGGCCGCCCTCTGGCGGCTTGCCGCACTGCCCGCCGAATCCCTGTCCTTCGCCCACCTCACCGGCCGCGACCCGGTCTACCCCTCTTCCTTCCCCGTCGCCACCGCGGCCCAATCCACCATCGCAGCCGCGGCGCTCGCCGCCTGCGAGGTCGGCCACGCGCGCGGTACCCCCCGCCAGACCGTCGCCGTCGATGCCGCGCACGCCGCGGCCGATTGCCTCGGCTGGTTCAGCATCGATGGCCGCGTGCCCGATCTCTGGGATCGTTTCTCCGGCCTCTACCGCACGCGCGACGGCTGGGTGCGCATCCACGCGAACTTCGCCCACCACCGCGACGGTGCCCTGCGGCTGCTTGGCCTGGACCCCGCGACGGCCGATCGCGCCGCGGCCGAGCAGGCCTTGCTGCAATGGGACGCACAGGCCTTCGAAGACGCGGCCGCGCAAGCGGGCCTGGTCGCCACGCGCATGCGCAGCTTCGCCGAGTGGGACGCGACCGCCGCTGGCCAGGCCGTGGCCGGACAGCCGCTCTTCACCATCACGCGCCTCGGCGATGCACCGCCCCTGGCGCTGCCCGCCCTGCGCGAGGACCAGCGCCCGCTGGAAGGCATCCGCGTGCTCGACCTCACGCGCATCCTCGCCGGTCCCGTGGGCGGCCGCGCGCTCGCGGCCTACGGCGCCGATGTCATGCTCGTCAATGCGCCGCACCTGCCCAACATCGAGGCGATCGCGGACACCAGCCGCGGCAAGCGCTCGGCGCTGGTGGACCTGCGTTCCGACGAGGGCCGCGCGACGATGCAGTCCCTGCAGGCCTGCGCCCACGTGTTCCTCCAGGGGTACCGCCCCGGCGGCCTGCAGGCGCTGGGCTTCGGGCCGCAGGAAGCGGCCGCGCACCGGCCGGGCATCGTCTACGTCTCGCTCACCGCCTACGGCACGCAAGGACCGTGGAAGGACAGGCGCGGCTTCGATTCACTGGTGCAGACCGCCATGGGCTTCAATCACGCCGAAGCCGAGGCCGCCGGCGATCCCGCGAAGCCGCGCCCGCTGCCGATGCAGATCCTCGACGAGGCCACGGGCTACCTGATCGCCCTGGGCGCCGGCGCCGCCCTGGTGCGCCAGCAGCGCGAGGGCGGCAGCTGGCACGTACAGGTGTCGCTGGCGCAGACCGGCCACTGGCTGCGCCATCTCGGCCGCGTGCGCGACGGCTTCGGCGTGACCCCTCCGGCACTGGATGGCTTCCTGGAGACGAGCGCTTCCGCCCACGGTGAACTGCGCGGCGTGCGGCATGCCGCCCAGCTCGGCCGTACGCCTGCGAGGTGGATCCGGCCGTCGGTCCGGCCCGGCGATTCCCCGCCACGCTGGTAAGGTGCGAATTCAGCAGCGCCGGCGGGAAGGCCTCTGACACCGGGACACTGGCTTCGCCTGCGCAAGCTGCACGGTGCGGTGCCTCAACATCGCAGGATCGAACCAAGCCGCGCGAGCGGTACGAGGGCAAAGTGATGAAACTGAAAGCCACACTCCTCTGCGGACTGCTGCTCACCGGCGCCAACGCCATGGCCTGCTTCACGGTGTACGACGGCAGCAACCGCGTGATCTACCGCGGTGCCGATGCGCCCGTCGACATGAGCCTGCCGCTGCACCAGGCGGTGGCGCAACGCTTCCCCGCGGGCTCCAGCCTGGTGTTCGACCAGACGGCCACCTGCACGCCGGTGAGCATCGCGCAGGTCGCGCGGCCCACCGGCGCGATGGTGCCGCCCAACACGCTGCGCATGGAGCGCACCGGCCGCACCGTGACCTCGCCTTCCTCCAGCGCCTCGCCGCTGCTGACGGACCGCCAGACCGCGCAGCGTAACAACCTGCCGCACACCGTGATCGCCGGCGACATCGTGATGGTGCCGGCGCAGGCGGCCGCGCGGCTCGACCTGCCCTCCTTCACGGTCATCCCGGCCGACGTCGCCGTGGCGCGTGCCCCGGTGGGCCCGAACACCTCCGTGCTCGGCGGGCCGGCTGGCCCGGACACCGTGATCACGGAAATGCGCGATCCGCCGATGACCATCATCCAGCGCGGCGGCCGCACGACGGTGCAGCGCTGAACCTCGTCATTCCCGCGCAGGCGGGAATCCAGGGCGCCCTGGGTCCCCGCCTTCACGGGGATGACGATCAGGCCGGGATCACGACCGCATCCAGCGGAAACCTTCGGCTCAGGAACGGCGATCCCGCCAGGCCGAACCGCCAGGGCACGTCGGCCGCCTTGCTGATACCGATGCGCGGACCCACCACCACCTCGTGGCGCTTGTCCGCCGCGTGCACCTCGAAGGGGGGGTGGTCCAGCCGGTGGTGGTTGTACGCGTGCTGGATGGCAAGGGCCTGGCCCACGCGCCCCGGCCCGGCGCAGAGAAGGCGCACGTCGTGCAGCCCGCGCCGCTCGCACATCACGTCGATGCCCGCCAGCGGCTCGATCGCGCGGATCAGCACCCCGGCGCCGTGGCCTTCCTCGCGGCAGACGAAATTCAGGCACCAGTGGATGCCGTAGGAGCGGTACACATAGGCGCGGCCCGGCGGGCCGAACATCGCCTGGTTGCGCAAGGTCGGGCCGGAATGCGCGTGCGAAGCCGGATCCTCGCGGTCGTACGCTTCCGTCTCCACGATGCGGCCGCCCACGCCGTCCACCAGCAGCACGGCGCCGATCAGCGCCTGCGCCACCTGCGCAGCGTCGGCGTCGAAGTCCCTAGCTTGCAGCAGCCTCGGCATCCTCCACCTCCTCTTCGCCCAGGAAGCCGCCGCTCTGGTGCGACCACAGGCGCGCGTACAGGCCGCCTTGCGCCAGCAGCGAGCGGTGGGTGCCTTCCTCCACGATGCGCCCCTGGTCCATCACCACCAGCCGGTCGAGCGCGGCGATGGTGGAGAGGCGGTGCGCGATCGCGATCACCGTCTTGCCCTGCATCAGCTCCGTGAGGCTGGCCTGGATCGCGACTTCAACTTCGGAATCGAGCGCGCTCGTCGCTTCGTCGAGCAGCAGGATGGGCGCGTCCTTCAGCATCACGCGGGCGATGGCCACGCGCTGGCGCTGCCCGCCGGAGAGCTTGACGCCGCGTTCGCCCACGTGCGCGTCGAAGCCGGCGCGGCCCTGCGGGTCCGTGAGGGTGGCGATGAAGCCGTGCGCCTGGGCGCGCTGCGCGGCCCGCACCATCTCGTCCTCGGTGGCGCCCGGCCGGCCGTACACGATGTTGTCGCGCACGGAGCGGTGCAGCAGCGAGGTGTCCTGCGTCACCATGCCGATGTTGGCGCGCAGGCTGTCCTGCGTGACGTGCGCGATGTCCTGGCCGTCGATGAGGATGCGGCCGCCGTCCAGGTCGTAGAAGCGCAGCAGCAGGTTCACCAGCGTGGACTTGCCCGCGCCCGAGCGGCCGATCAGGCCCACCTTCTCGCCGGGGCGCACGACGAGCGTGAAGTGCGAGATCACCGGCTGCGGCTTGCCGTAGCCGAAGCGCACGTCCTCGAAGCGCACCTCGCCGCGCGTGACCTGCAGCGGCTTCGCATCGGGCGCATCGAGCACCTGCCGCGGCCGGGTGAGGGTGGCGATGCCGTCCTGGATGGTGCCGATGTTCTCGAACAGGGATGCCATCTCCCACATGATCCAGTGCGACATGCCGCTCACGCGCAATGTCATCGCCGTGATGGCCGCCACCGCACCGGCGCCCACCTGGCCCTGCGTCCACAGCCACACGCCCCAGCCGCAGGCCGCCACGATCAGGCACACCACCAGCGCGTGGTTGACGATCTCGAAGGCGCTCACCAGCCGCATCTGGCGGTAGCCGGTGGTCATGAACTCCGTCATGGCCTGGCGCACGAAGCCGGCCTCGCGCTGGGTGTGCGAGAACAGCTTGACGGTGGAGATGTTGGTGTAGGCGTCGGTGATGCGCCCGGTCATCATCGCGCGCGCGTCGGCCTGCGCCTTGCCGATGCGGCCCAGGCGCGGCACGAAGTACGTGCAGGAGACACCGTACAGCGCCAGCCAGGCCACGAAGGGGATGGCCAGCCGCAGGTCGAAGCTGCCCGCCAGCGCGATGATGGTGACGAAGAAGACGCCGATGCCGATGATCACCTCGGTGGTGGTGAACAGCATCTCGCGCACGGCCAGCGCCGTCTGCATCACCTTGGTGGTGATGCGCCCGGCGAACTCATCGGAATAGAAGGCCAGGCTCTGGCCCAGCATCATGCGGTGGAAGTTCCAGCGCAGGCGCAGCGGGAAGTTGATGGCCAGCGTCTGGTGCTTCACGAAGGTGTGGAAGCCCACCAGCGCCACGCTGGAGAACAGCAGCAGCACGAACACCCACATGGTCCCGGTCTCCTGGGCCCACAGGCGGGCGGGATCGCGGTTGGTCAGCCAGTCGACCACGTGGCCGAGCACGGCGAAGAGCCAGGCCTCCCAGGAGGAGATGGCCGCGCTCAGCACGGCCAGCAGGACGAGGTAGCCGCGCAGCCCGGCGGTGCAGGCCCAGACGAAGGAGAAGAAGGTCTTCGGCAGTTCCGGCGGTTCGGCCTCGGGGTAGGGATGCAGCAGTTTTTCGAACAGCCGGTACAACGAAATCGCTCCAGTGAAAGGCGGCCCGCGCACGCGGACCGGGAGTTTGAACGGAAATGGCCGAGAAGGTGGCGCGCGGGACGAAAGCCGGTTTCGGCGCCCTGAAAACTACTGTATAAAGAGCCAGTAGTTCGTGTCGCTGGGGTCGCTCCGCGAACCCAGCCTACGCACTTCGACACCTCGCCATGCCTGCCGCTTCCGCCATCTTCCCCGACTTGCCCGAGCACGTGTGGCGCGGCCGCGAGCTCGCGCAGGCGCGGGAGAAGACGCTCTCCACGGGCCATGCACTGCTCGATGCGCAGCTGCCCGGAAACGGGTGGCCGCTGGGCAATCTCGTCGAAGTGCTGCAGCAGGAGGCGCAGCAGCACGTGTGGCAACTGCTCGGGCCCGCGCTGGCGAGCGTCCTGCGCGCCGGCGGCGAACCCGCCGTGCTCGTGCATCCACCTTACCAGCCTTTCGGCCCGGCCCTGCGCGCGCAGGGCATTCCGCCCGAGCGCCTGCTGTGCGTGCGGGCCGAGAAGGTCTCCGCGCGCCTGTGGGCCACCGAGCAGGCCTTGCGCTGCGCCGACGTGTGCGCGGTGCTCGCGTGGCTGCCGCAGGCCCGGTCCGAAGACCTGCGGCGGCTGCACCTGTGCGCCCAGGCCGGCGAGAAGCTGCTGGTCGTCTTTCGCGGCCTGCAGGCCCGGGACCATTCCTCGCCTGCGCGCCTGCGGCTGCTGGTGCAGGGCGCGGAGGACCTGCAGGTGCAGATCCTCAAGCGCCGCGGGCCGCCCCTGCTGCAGCCGCTGTCGCTGCAGGCGCAGCCGGCGCGCCTGTCCGCACTGCTGGCCGCGCGCAAGGCGCGCCGCGCCGAGCCCGTCCTTCCATCCACCACGAGCGGATCGCATGTACTGGATCGCCCTGCAACCTTCGCATGAACCGGAGGCGACGGCGTGGGCCTGGCAAGCCTTGCGCTTCACGCCCCGCGTGGCCTGCGTCGACGAGGCCGTCGTGCTGGA
>SEAY01000161.1 GCA_004144865.1 Comamonadaceae bacterium | reverse complement strand
CCCTTCACTTTCAAGCGAGAACTGACATGACCACCCTCCACATCAGCAACCTGTCCAGCTCCAAGGAACTCGACGGCGAGGCCATGGCGGCCGTGCGCGGCGGCGCCGACGACCAGGCCATCGGGACGGCCCAGACGAACCTGCAAAGCATGCTGGCGGCCGCGAACGTCGGCAACGGCATGGTCGTCGGGGCCAACTCCCCCGTGATCATCCAGTCGGACAACACCTTCAGCCAGGACGCCGACAACAGCAACCGTGCCTCCAACAAGAGCCTGCTGCTGGCCGCCCTGTTCGGCCGCTGAGCAGCACCTCCTTCGACCCACCCCGAAACCACCTGACTTCAAGCGAGATATCCCATGCAATCCACCCTCCACATCAGCGACCTGTCCATCAGCAAGGAACTCGACGGCAAGGCGATGAGCGCGGTGCACGGCGGCCAGGACAACCAGGCCATCGGCACATCCCAGGCGAACGTGCAAGGCATGGTCGCCGCGGCGAACGTCGGCAACGGCTCCATCTTCCGCGGCCCGGCGAACCTGCAGTCGGACAACACGTTCGACCAGGTCGCCACCAACACGAACACGCTGACGAACGTCGACTTCGCGCTGTTCGCCGGCCTGGGCCTGCCGGGCCTGCGCTGAGCGCCTGGCGGCGAGGTGGGGGTCGGCGACGACCCCCACCCGGCCGCACCCGAGGATCTCGAAACGGATACCCCTGTGCGCCCCCTCACCGACGACAACGAGATTGAACCGATCCGGTGACACGGGCAACACAGTGGGGTCGAATGCCATGCCCAGGAGCCCGCGATGACCCGCTACTTCACCACCCTCGCGATCGCCATTGCCGCCTGCGCCGCCATGGTCGCTCCCCAAGCGAAAGCGGAGAAGGTTCTCGTCTATCGCGAAGGGCAGCTCGTCAAGCCGCACGACGTGGCGGCCTTGCTCGGCAAGACCCGTTCCATCCGCCTGCTGGACGATGCGCGGGCCACCCGGGACAGCTCGGGCACCGAAGCCGCGGCGCTGTCGTTGCCCGTCCGGTTCGAATTCGACTCCTCCGTCATCCTTCCTGCCGCACGGGCCCAACTCGATGCACTCGCCAGCGGAATCAAGCTGCTCGCGCCGGACCGCATGGTGACGATCGAAGGCCACACCGATGCCGCCGGATCCGATGCCTACAACCTGCTGTTGTCGCGCGCCCGCGCGCAGGCAGTGCGCAACTACCTGGTGCAGCAGCATGGCCTGGACGCAGCACGCCTGAAGGCGGTCGGCTTCGGCGAAGAACGGCCCATCGAAGGCTCCGATCCCCAGGCTGCCGTCAACCGTCGCGTCCAGTTCCGCGGGGCCTGAGCGGCCGCTCGCATGGCCAGGACCCAACAGCCCGCCAGGGGAATCGACATGAATGTGCAAGCGATGTTGTGGGTATGGGCTGGGGTGGCTGTGCTGAGCCTGGGTGCTGCCGCAGCCATCGTGATTGCCGAGATGCGTCTCGACCATGAGGGCCTGGCGAATGAAGATGCACGCCAGCTCAGTTGGTCCTTCGGAACCAGCACTGCGCAAACGACCGCCGGCCAGGACGCCTCCGGCGAGCACTGGGTGCCGTGAGGAGGCGCGGCGAGAAGATCTGCGGCATGGATTTCCGCGCGCTCGCCCGCTTCAATGGGGTGTGGCGCCATCGGCGCTTGGCGAAGCGCTTGATCCTTGTCGCGCGACGTCGGGTCGCACGGCCCACTCGATGGGAAGAAATCCGCTGCAGCTCATGGATGCGAGCCAACCTGCGGTGAAGGAATTCGAGGCCGATCCAAGGAAGTGATCGGCGCGCTGCCACTGCGGGCGTTTCCACGCCGCAGTGGGCCTGCGCGGATTCAGACGCGGCGCAGCTCCCGCGCCACGCCTTCCATGTGCATCCGGAAGTCGCTGCCGCGCAGGATGCAGATCAGGTGCAGGGCCATGCGGCCGATCCGGTAGCTCGCCATGTTCGTTCTCCGCTGTCTCCGTCTGAAGACTGTTGCCGGCCGGGATGGCCGGTTCGACACTGAGTTGCCGCTGGCGGGAATTCGGTTTGACGTGTATCGGCGTCGCATGTTGACTCGTGCGCGGGCTTGAGGAGATCATCCGCCGCATGAACGGCCCCAGGGACTTGCGGGAGCCCGCCCCTTCGGCGGCTTCGCAGTTCCCCCGGCCCTGGAGGTTGCATGAAGACGCGACGAACGTTTATCGACTCCCTGGGACGGTTCGGACTCGCCGGTGCGATTGCGCCCTTGCTGCCGGGTTGCGGCACCGTCGGCAAGGCGCCGCCGCCTGCCGCGCGCTATGACATGGTCGTGATCGGCAGCGGCTTCGGCGGCACCATGACAGCGCTGTGGGTCACCCACAAGCTGAATGCGCGCGGCGGCAACAAGCCGACGGCCACGCCGCTGCGAGTGCTCATGCTCGAGCGCGGCACCTGGTGGACCACGCCTACCGAGACGGTGCAGGACAAGCAGGTGAAGACGCGCGACTTCCTCATCGCCAAGGGCCAGCCGGTGCAGGAGTGGAGTTCGATGAACGACTTCCGCGGCATGACCGACCTGCTCGGGCGATGCCGCTACACCGAGCAGCGCCCCCAAGGCCTCTACGATTTCGTGCCTATCGGCAAGCGGGGACTCTTCAATCTCCAGAACGACGGCGTCTCCGTGCTGCGCGCAAGCGGCGTCGGCGGCGGCTCGCTGATCTACTCGAAGATCCTCCTGCGGCCGCCCGAGACGCTGTTCGACGATCCGCGCTGGCCCGGCACCTGGCGCGGAGCCGGCGGCGCCGCCTTGCGCAACCGCCTCTACGAGCAGGCGCTGCGGGGGGTGACGGTGGGCGTCGAAAAGCTGGTGGACACCAAGGCCGAAGGCGCGACCGGCCTGACGGGACCCAGCCAGATCCTGATGCGCAGTCCCGGCATCACGCCGGCCTCGATCCGGGTGGCGCCCGTCACGATGGCCCGCGCCGACCCCCGGCGGGTGATCTGGCAGGTCCGCATCGCACCCGACAGGAACCGGTTGACGGACCGCGAGGGCGAGCTGATCGACCGGGCGCGCGTTTTCCAGACCGCCATGTCGGCGCTGACTCCTGCTTACGGCACCGTCGACCTGTCGATCAACGACATGGACTTCGCCCCTCCGGCCGGCAAGCTGAGCAAGGCGGAGCAAGTCGCCGCCGAGCGGCAGCACGCGCTGCGCGTGCCCGGCACCAACTTCTGCGAACGCCACGGGCGCTGCAACATCGGCTGCCTGCCCGGCGCCGGCCAGACCCTGAACAAGCAGCTGATGCGGGCGATCTACGGCGCCGTCGACACGCGCACGATCGATCGCAAGCTCCCCGCCAGCGGCGATTGCCAGGTGCGGCAGGTCGCGTTGCAGCTCGCGCCGCTGGCGCAGGTCGACCACATCTCCGAGCGCGAGGGCGGCGGCTACCTCGTCCACTACCGCCAGCGACGGGTCGACGATCCGGCCGGCGCTGCCGACGCGATCGTGATCGCCGCCGATCGCCTGGTGGTGGCGGCCGGCAGCCTGGGCACCGCGGAGCTGATGCTGCGTTCGATGCGGCGGGCCGCCGAGACCGGCGGTGCCGAGGGACTGCGCGGGCTCAGCGCGCGCCTGGGCGACGGCTTCTCGCCCAACGGCGACCACATCGCCTTCCTGCCCGAGACGAAGGAGCGCATCAACCTGACGTTCGGACCCGTGACGACGTCCTATGGCCAGTTCAAGGCCGACGCGCCGAAGGCGGCGGGGTTCCACCAGATCGAGGACCAGGGCGTGCCGCGCGCGCTTGGGGCGCTGACCGGCTACGGCGTTCCGGTGATCCAGAAACTCGCCGACGGCGACGGCATCGATGCGCTCGCCGATGCCTTGGAGGCGGCCCGGAAAATCTTCGTGCGCCGGCCGGCGCGCAGCTACCCGAAGATCGGCCCCGGCGACCTGAGCACCGACCGCGGCGAAGGCGAGGACGAACTGACGAAGAACATCATGTGCGTCGTGGCGCAGGGCAAGGACGATGCGAACGGGCGCCTGCGCCTGGAGGACGACCGCCTGCGGCTGGCACGCGCCGACGGCAAGCGCTACCACGAGGACCCCATCTATGCCGAGATCCGGGCCACGCTCGACCGGTTCGCGGAAAAGCTGCGCGCGCCGGGCAGCACGGCGAAGTTCCTCAGCCCGCTCTCGGACGTCAAGATCCCGCTCACCAGCCGCAGCGTGCTGACCTCGCATCCGCTCGGCGGTTGCCCGATGGGCGAGACCGTGCAGACCGGCGTGGTCGACGAATGGGGCCGCGTGTTCCGCCAGGCCGGCGCGGGCGGTGGCTTCCATCCCGGCCTCTACATCGCGGACGGCTCGGTGCTGCCGACGGCGCTTGGGGTGAACCCGGCGCTGACGATCTCGGCCATCGCGCTGCGGGTGGCGGAGAAGGTCGTCGCCGAGTGGGACCAGGTCGCGCCGCCTCGGACGCCGGTGCCGACTGCGCTGCAATGCGCCGCCGGCCGCGTGGCCTGAGGGCTGAACGACGAACCGGCGGGAGGTCCCAATGCGAATCGCATTCGTGTCGTGCGTGTTCACCGCGTTGTATCCGCAGCAGCCGGTCTGGGACTGGATCGCGGCTCAGCAGCCGGACCACCTGTTGCTGCTCGGCGATTCGACGTACTTCGACATCGACAGCGCATCGCACCCGCGCGACATGCCCGACTGGGCGTTTGCGCAGCACATCCACCAGCGCTATGCCGAACTGATCGCCCAGCCGCAGTTCGCCGCTCTGGTGGGTGCGATGCCGCCCGGAACGGTCCACGCGATCTGGGACGACCACGATTTCCTTTGGGACGGCGCCACCGGCGGCGACCTGAACATGCGCATCGTGCACGGCGGCAAGATGCGGCTTGCGACCGCATGCCTCGAAGCCTTCAGGGCGGCGCTGCAGCAGCAGCTTGCCGCGGGGAGCTTTCCAGCCGACGCGGGCGATCCCGCGCTCTGGGACATGAACCAGCCGCCGCTGGCCACGCCGAGCGTTCAGCTGGAGCCCGACCTGTGGCTGCACCTGAGCGACGGCCGCACGCACCGGACGAGCACGTTCCTCGTGCCCGAGTCGAAGCGCACGATCTTCGGCGGCGCGCAGAAGACCGCCTTTGCCCAGGCATTCGCCCATGCGCCGCAGGCCGTGCACCTGTGGGCCACGGGCTCGACGATGGCGGGCTACCAGCGCTACGCGAAAGACGTTGCGTGGCTGATGGGGCTGGCGTCGCACCAGCGCGTGCTGATGCTCAGCGGCGACATCCACCGCAACGCGCTCGACGCCTTCACGAACGGGCCGGACCGATTCCCGCTGCACGAGGCCACCTCGTCCGGTGGCGCGATCAAGGATGCAGTGGTGGCCGGCGCCATGCGACAGAACTTCGGCATCGTCGACGTCGGGCCGCAGCAGGTCGACATCAGCCTGTTCAGCCAGAACCAGCTGGAGCTTCCGCGCACGATCTTCCGCCAGAACTGGTTGCCGTGATCATGTTGTGCCAGGAGGGCACGCGCCGAAATCGAACGTCATTCGACCGTCACGCTCTTCGCCAGGTTCCGCGGCTTGTCCACGTCCGTCCCCCGCGCCAGGGCGGTGTGATACGCCAGCAATTGCAGCGGCACGACGTGCAGCAGCGGGCTGAGGCTGCCGTAGTGTTCCGGCATGCGGATCACGTGCACGCCCTCGCTGCTCTCGATGCGGCTGTCCGCGTCGGCGAGCACGTAGAGCACGCCGCCGCGCGCGCGCACTTCCTGCATGTTGCTCTTGAGCTTTTCCAGCAGCGCGTCGTTCGGCGCCACGGTCACCACGGGCATCTCGCTCGTCACCAGCGCCAGCGGGCCGTGCTTCAGCTCGCCGGCGGGGTAGGCCTCGGCGTGGATGTAGCTGATCTCCTTGAGCTTCAGCGCGCCTTCCAGCGCGATGGGGTAGTGCATTCCGCGGCCGAGGAAGAGCGCGTTCTCCTTGGCCGCGAAGTCCTCCGCCCAGCTGATCACCTGCGGCTCCAGCGCCAGCACCGCCTGCAGCGCGGTCGGCAGGTGGCGCATGGCCTTCAGGTGCTCCGCCTCTTCCGCATCGGT